>CAIYZC010000703.1 GCA_903930565.1 uncultured Pedosphaera sp. | reverse complement strand
GGGGTTCCACTTCAAGGTCGAGGTCCTCGGCTTCACGCAAGACAGCGACACGCGGTTCACCGAAGTGAGTGGCCTGTCCGTGGACCTCAACGGCGACGAGGTGCCCGAAGGTGGGGAAAACCGGTTCGTGCAAAAATTCCCGTCCCGGCCCAAGTACCCGGACTTGGTTTTGAAGCGCGGCCTGCTGGTCAACTCGGACATCACCAACTGGATCCGGGATTGCCTGGGCCGCTCGCCAATCACGCCGAAGAACCTCGACATCAAATTGTTGAACGAACAGCACCAACCCTTGATGACCTGGCACGTGGTCAACGCGTATCCCACCAAATGGGCCGTCAGCGACCTCAACGCCAGCAACAACGCGGTGACGGTGGAAACCCTCCAGTTCTATTACCAATACTTCACCGTGGACCAATCCTGACCTATGCCCGTCATCGTCGATGAGGTGGTCATTTCCATCGAAGTCAGCAACCAAGCCGCGGGCGGGGCGGCGCCCGCGCCCGCCGGGCCCCGGGACCAGCAAACCGTCATCAACGAGTGCGTCGAACGCGTGCTCGATATTCTCGCCCAAAAAGCCGAGCGCTAGGCCATGAGTTCCATGGGCACATTGGAAAAGTTGATGATCAAGGCGTACACCAAGCCCGCCTACGACGCCGCCTCCCTGCTGCCCACGCAGTTCACGGCCTTCGTCAACCCCGCGGAAATCACGCTGGCCTATGAAATGGAATACGACAGCGCCCAGGGCTCCGGCACCACCGGCAGCCGCATGGAGTTCAAAAAAGTCAAACCCGGGGACATGACTTTGGACTTCTTCCTCGACGGCACGGGCGCCAATGGCAATCCCGTGGACGTGCAGTCGAAGATTGCGGAGTTCCAGACCGTCACGGGCTACAACGGCGATATTCACCGGCCCAATTACCTGAAAGTCACCTGGGGCACGCTCGCCGTGAAGCGGTGCGTGCTCAAAAGCGCCTCCATCGCCTACAAAATGTTCCAGCCCGACGGCGTGCCGTTGCGGGCGGTCATTTCCGCCGTCTTCACGGACAATTCCGACGACCAGACCCGAGTGGCCATGGCCCAGGACCAGTCGCCCGACCTCACCCACGCACGCGTGGTGGCGGCGGGCGACACTTTGCCGGGGTTGTGCACGCAGATCTATGGCAGCCCCGCCTATTATTTGGAAGTGGCCCGGGCCAACCGGCTGGACCACTTTCGCAATCTCGCGCCGGGCACCAAATTGTTCTTCCCGCCCCTCGCCTGAACCCTATGGCTGATCCGCGAACATTACCAATTCCCGCCCCCCACCGGGAGTTTGCCATCAAGGTGGCCGGCACGGAGGTCAGCCGCGCCCACCATCTGCTGGCGGTTTCCGTGACCGCCATGGCGGACCGGATCGGTTCGGCCCGGTTGGTGTATCAGGATGGCGCGGCGTCCGCCGGCGACTTTCCCCTCAGCAACGCGGCCACCTTCCTGCCCGGCCAGACGGTGGAGATTCTGGCCGGCCCGCCGGACAGCCCGGTGTCGTTGTTCAAGGGGATCGTCGTCCAGCAGTCGTTGAAGGTGCGCGACCACACCGCCCCGCAACTCATCGTGGAATGCCGGCACCCGGCCGTCAAACTGGCGGTCGGCCGCAAGAACGCCTATTTCTTCAACCAAAAGGACAGCGACATCATCAGCAGCCTGCTGAGTCAGGCGGGCGTGACCGGCGACGTGGAAGCCACCACCGTCACCCACCCGGCGCAAGTGCAGTATTATTGCACGGACTGGGATTTTCTGGTCCTGCGCGCGGGCGCCAACGGCAAACTGGTGTTCACCACCGACGACACCGTCACCGTCAAAGCGCCGGTCTTCTCCGGCGCGACCGTGTGCACCCTGGCCTTTGGGGCCACCGTGCTGGAGCTGGATGTGCAAATGGACGCGCGCTCCCAATACAGCGCGGTGGCGAGCCAAACTTGGGATTCCGCCCAGCAAAAAGTGAGCAAGCAAAACGCCGCCACCCCCGCCACCAACGGCCCCGGCAACGTGGACCCCGCCAACCTCGCCGGCGTTGTGGCCTTGGCGGAGTTCACGCTCCAACACAGCGCCGTGGCGGCCGACGAAGCCCAAGCCTGGGCGGACGCGGAATGGCTCCGATCACGGATGGGAAAAATCAACGGCCGGGCCAAATGCGAAGGCATTGCCACGGTCCATCCCGGGGACTTGGTCCAAATCAGCGGCGTGGGCGATCGTTTCAGTGGCAGTGTTTTCGTGACGGGGGTGCGCCATGATTTCGACTTGGTGCAGGGGTGGAAAACGAATTTGCAATTCGGCGGGATCGAACCGCGGCTGGAGCCGGCCGGCGGGGTGACGGATGCCAAAGCCTCCGCCCTGCTGCCCGGAGTGAACGGCCTCCAAACCGGCGTGGTGGTGAGCAATGAGGACGCCGGCGGCGAATTCCGGGTGCAAGTTCGCATGCCCTTGGTGAGCGCGGATCAGGACGGCACCTGGGCGCGCGTGGCGGCCCCCGACGCGGGCGATCAGCGCGGCTTTTTCTTCCGGCCCGAGGTCGGCGACGAGGTGGTGCTGGGGTTCCTGAATGACGACCCACGTCAGGCGGTCATTCTGGGCATGTTGCACAGCAGCGCGAAAGCGGCGCCCTTGACCGGATCCAACGCGAACAACGAAAAGGTTTACCAGAGCCGCTCGAAACTGAAGTTGTCTTTCAACGACGACACCAAGGTGATGCAGTGGGCCACCCCCGGCGGCAATCAGGTCACCCTCAGCGATGCCGATCAGGGCATCACTTTGCAGGACCAAAACGGCAACCAGATCACGCTGTCCGCGGATGGCATCACCATCCAGAGCACCAAGGCGCTCAATCTGAAGGCGGGGACCGAGCTGAAATTGGAATCGGGCACGTCGTTGAGCGTGAAGGCGGGCACGGACCTGGCGTTGCAGGGCACCGCCGGCGCCGAGTTGTCCAGCACCGCGATGACCAAGGTGAAGGGCAGCCTGGTGCAGATCAATTAACCCCCAACCAACCAACCACCATGCCAGCGGCAGCCCGAGTCGGTGACCTCAGCAACCACGGCGGAACCATCGTCGGGCCGGGTGTCAGCACGGTGCTGATCGCCGGGCAGCCCGCGGCGGTGGTCGGCGACACGCATGTGTGCGTCCTGCCGCCCCAAGGCCACCAGCCCACCGCGAGCAGCTTTCCCATGGGCAGCACCACCGTCCTGATCGGGGGTGTGCCGGCGTTGCGGACCACGGATGCCTGCCTCTGCGGCGCGATGGCCGCCGTCGGCGCCCCCACCGTGGTCATCAATTGAAACCACCCCACATTTCCCATGGCAACCAACCCTTCCCCACCGGCCTACGCCTCGTTTCTCGGCACGGGCTGGAGTTTCCCGCCCGCGTTCAACCCCGCGGCGGGTGAGGTCAACCTGACTTCCGCCGAAGCGGACATCGCGGCCAGCCTCCAAATCCTGTTGGGCACCGCTACTGGAGAACGTTTCCTGGTGCCGCAATATGGCTTGGACCTCCGCGAGCTGCTCTTTGAACCAGTGAGCACCACCATGACCACCTTTTTGAAGGACCGGATCAATGTGGCCATTCTGGTCTATGAACCGCGCATCAGCTTGATCTCGCTCGCGATCGACACCTCCAACCAACTGGCCGGCCAGATTTCGATCGTGCTGGAGTACCGCATCCGATCCACCAACTCCCGGTTCAATTTGGTTTATCCCTTTTCCCTGACCGATGCCAGCGAGGTCCAACGGGCTCCGCGCGCGCCCGGCGGCTGAGCAACGGCGGGCGGACACCTTGAACGAACTATATGGCGGCACAAGACATCATCCAAAACCTGATCTACCAGTTGGGTCAGAGCCAGTCGGGGCGGGTCGCCCCGGCATTGGATGTCCACTACGCCGACGTGGACGAACGATCGGCGGAGGACTTCCGGACCTTTGCGGCCGGCTTCGCCCGCTTTGTCAATTTCTATCAGTCCAACCTCGACCAGGCCACGGGCGATTGGTCCACCTTCTTCCCGGCGCCCCCCGATGCGGCCCCCGCGGGCAACACGCCCCCGCATCTGGCCTTGTTTCGCGCTTACTTGGCGCTCTACCGGCACCCGCAAGCGGTGCTGAACCAGTTGACCGGGAGGCATCTGGATTTTTACTACCGGGAAGTGTTACGCCTCGCAAAGCAGCCCGCCACACCCGACTTGGTCCATGTGGTGTTGCAACTCAAACCGCAGGCCGCGCCCGTGAGCATCTCCGCCGCCAACCCCCTCTCGGCAGGGAAAGACGCCACCCAGGTCGAATTAATCTACACCCCCACGCGCACCACCATCATCAATCAGTCCAGCGTCAAATCCCTCTGCTCCCTTTTCCTGGACACCGCGGCCACCGGCAACGTGCTGGTCGCGCCGATTGCCAATTCGGCCAATGGTCTGGGGGCCAAACTGGCCGGGAACCCGCCCCGGTGGCCGGCCTTCGGCGCGCCCGGATTGCCGGCGGCCCAAGTGGGGTTTGCGCTCGCCTCCCCGGTGTTGCGCATGGCCGAGGGCGCCCGCTCAATCACGGTGAAATTGGCACTCCAAAACGCCGACCGCGCGAAATTGAACGCCGACGCCCTCGCGCAAACCTTCGGCGTTTATGTTTCCGGCGCGAAGGGCTGGATCAACCTGGCCCAGGTCACCACCCTCCTGACGGATGCCGGCACCCTGCAGTTTGATTTCACCGTGCCGGCCACCGCCCCCGCGGTGGTGGATTGCACCGCCGCCCTGCACGGGTATGCCTGCCAAGTGTCGGCCCCCGTGGTCCAGTTTCTCTTGAACACCACCGCCCAGGCGACCCCCGCCCGCTATGGGGCTTTCGCCAACGTCACCGTGGGCCGGGCTTCGATCTCGGTGAACGTTCAGGACCTGACCACGCTCGCGCTGGCCAGTGACGCCGGGAACTTGGACCCCACCAAGGCCTTTCCGCCGTTCGGCCCGCAACCGCAGCGGGGCGCCATTTTCCAAGTGGGTTGCGCCGAGGCGCTGGGCAAAAAACTCACGGGCCTGCAGCTCACGGTGAATTGGAAGGGCGCGCCGCTGACGGGAACACCGCCAACTTTTGACTTCGCAGGCTACTACCAGGCTTACGACTCGACCCCGTCGGTGACCAACGATTACTTCACCGCCAACGTGAGCTTTGCCGATGGCGGCTCCTGGGTGGCGCAACAACAAAACCTCGATCTCTTTCCCGCCAACGGCAGCCGCCCCGGCCAATCGGTCTATCGTTTCGCCCCCCCGCAGCCCTCCCGGCCACCGCCCCACGAACCGGGCTGGCTGGTTCAGACCCTGCAAACCACCGGCGGGGCCTGGGCCCGCCGCCAGTTGAGGGAATCCCTGCTGCGCCGGCCGGTGCTGACCCCGCCCACCACGAATCCGCCCCCGACCGTTCCGAACCGAATTCTTTTTGAGCTCAATCAGGACTTCCTCCAAGACGCGTACCGCACCCAGTATGTCGCGAACATCCTGAAGTTCGGCAAAACCGGCGGGGACGTCCCGGTGATTCTGAATCCGCCCTACCTCCCGACCATCCAGAGCCTTTCGCTTTCCTACCAAGCCGAGAGTGCCACCGTGGACGTCTCCTCCACCGCCGCCGCGGACTTCGCGAACCCCGACTTGCAGTTTTACCAAATCGCCTATTTCGGGCAGATGCGCGAGCAGGGTTACCAGCGGGCCCAGTTTTCGTTCCTCAAATCCACGGACGTCACCTTGCTGCCGGCCTATCCCAACCAAGGGGAATTGCTCATCGGACTCGCGAATCTGAATCCCGGGGACAGTGCCAGCGTCCTGTTTCAACTGGCGGAGGGCAGCTCGG
>CAIYZC010000702.1 GCA_903930565.1 uncultured Pedosphaera sp. | reverse complement strand
GCTGCCGTTGCCGGTGAACTTGGTTTTCGATACGGATGGAACCCGCTACGTCGCCGATACCGGGCGGCACCAAGTGGTGGTCTTTGATCCCCAGGGCAAACCCACGGGCGCGCTGGGGGCGAAGGATGAGATGCAGCCTTGCGACGTGCTCCTCCAGGGCGACCGGTTATACGTGGCGGATTTGAAGGGCCATTGCGTCCGGATTTTCGACAAAGGCACTCGGAAACAGGTGGGCCAGGTGCCCGCCGATGCCAAGGACGAAGCGGCCAAGCTCTTCAATCCCACCAATTTGGCGATGGATTCGCAGGGCCGGCTGTATGTGGCGGACACCGGTGCCTTCCAAGTCAAAGTTTATGATCCGGCGGGCAAATTCCTGCGCAACGTGGGCACCCAGGGCATCGGTTTGGGGGAATTCGCCCTCCCCAAGGGCATCGCGTTGGACCGGGCCGACCGTTTGTATGTGGTGGATGCGGCGACCCAAGTGATCCAGATTTTTGACCCCGAGGGCAAATTGCTGATGTTTTTCGGCGAGCCGAAGGAAAGCCCCGTCGGACTGGCGTTGCCCGCGAAGGTGATCGTCGACTATGACAATGTCAAATTCTTCCAGAGCTACGCGGCGCCGGGCTTCACCTTGGAATACCTCGTGCTGGTCACCAACCAGGTGGGGGATCGGAAGGTCGCTGTGTTTGGCTTCGGGCACCGCGGCTGATTCGGTCAACCTATTGCGCCGCCATGCGTAAGCCTTGGTTATTATTGAAGAGTGGACGGCATCCGTTCGCCGGCGGGTTGAGTTGGGTGGGCGCGGGGCTGTTGGCGGCGGGCCTGTTGATTGTGGCCGGCTGCGCGCAACCCACCCGGCGCGAATGGCTGGCCACATTCTTCGACGGGGTGCCACCGCTGACCACGAACGGCACCGCGCGGGCGATCCCGGTTCCCGCCGCCGAGACCGCCGCGCCGGCACCGGCGCCGGCCGTGATCAAAATCAAGGGCCCGGTCGCCATCATGCACACCCCGTTTGCCGACAACCAATGCGGGGAATGCCACGAATCCAAGTTCTCCCAAAAGCTCAAGGGCAAGACCATGACCGTTTGCTTTTCCTGCCACGATGACTTTTTGGAGAAGGCGGTGGTCAAACACACGCCGGTGGAATCCGGGGAGTGCCTGGCCTGCCACTCCCCCCACCAATCCGACTTCAAAGGCTTGCTCATCAAGCCCGATCCGGCGGTCTGCTTGGAATGCCATGACGAGGCGGATTTGGTGAAGGTGAAGGGGCACAATAAACGCGCCGACCTGGCCTGCCTGCCCTGCCACCAACCCCATGCCGGACCCAACAAACACCTGCTCAAGACCCTGCTTGCGGCCGCGCCCGCCGGGGCGGTAAAGGAGTCGGTCAAATGAGTTCCCGCGCCGCGCGCCGCCGCCGGTTTCACCGGCTGGGCTGGGTTTGCCTGCTCGGAGCCGCCGCGCTGCCCGGCCGGGCGGACAATTCCGTGCTCCCGCCGGAGTGGTTCCGCCTCTGTCTGACGCATTCCAGTTTCGACTTGGATGTGGAAGGCGAGCGCAACACCCTGTCCGCGCCCGGCTCGACCGGGGAGACGGTGCGCGAGCGGCTGTACCTGGCGCCCACCCTGGACCTGGGGTTGAAGGGGTCCGTCTATCATCCCAATCTCCTGGAATACACGTTGGATGCCAAGGGCGGCTATGTTTGGGAAACCGTCACGACCACGACCAGCGGGACCAAGCAGACCGTGGATCAGAACAGCGTCCTGCAAAGCTACCTGTTCAACGTGCATGTTTTGGATGGGAAGCCGTACGCCGGCACCTTCTTCGCCGCCAAGGACCATACCTTTCGGGATTACGATTTTTTCAACCGCGTCACGGTGGATGTGGAACGCTACGGCGGCAACCTGGGCTGGTCGCAGGGGCCGGTGCCGATGACGCTCTCCTTCGCGCACTTGAATGAAACGGACACCGGCCTGGCTTTCCCCACCACGCGGGACGAAAACACCCTCTATTTCCAGGCTTACAATCAACGTCAGCGGGAAAACCACACGCAGTTGACGTATTCTTTGGATGATTTCGTCCGCATGGAAAACGGTTCGGTGACCGACCAGGGGCAGACCCACTTCGTGACGTTGACCGACACCGAGCACTGGGGGGACCATGACCGGCTCCACCTCGATTCGCGGATCGCCCTCAACGACCTGGCCACCCAAGCCTCCCCGGAGCGGGATTTCACCGACAACGAGCATCTCAGTTGGGAGCACACTTCGACGCTGCGCAGCTTTTACGATTATTCCTTCGACAATGTTTCCGCGCCCGAGGTGGACAGTTACACCCACGTGGCGCGCGCGGCGTTGCGCCACCAGCTCTATGAGAGCCTCACCAGCACCTTTGACGTCCATGGCCAGTTGACGGACGCCTCCGGCGGCGGCAACTCGCAAGACATTTCGCGGGTGGGCCTGGGGTTGGAGGAAAGCTACGTCAAAAAGCTGGGCTCCTGGGGGCGGTTGAGCATCGGGGACAGCGCCTACATTGACCACACCGACCAACAGACCACCGGGGCCGCGGTGGTGATCGTGCGCGAGCCGCACACGCTCACGGACGGGGTGATCACCCTGTTGAATCAGCCCAACGTCATGGTTGGCACCATCCAGGTGACCGACAACGCGGGGAGCACGACGTACGCGGAATTACTGGACTACGTCGTGGTGAGCGTGGGGGCGCGGACGGAAATTCAACGCGTTCCCGGCGGGTTCATCCCCTCGGGCGGCGCGGTGGCGGTCAGCTACCAGGCGGTGTCCCAGCCCTCCGCCACTTACCAAACCGCGAGCGAGCTGTTGCAGGTGCGCCTGGATTTGTTCTCCGGCTTGGTGGGCCTCTACGGCCGGCTGAACGTGGTGCAGAATTACGGCGGGGAGTCGTTGCTGCTGCAGAACCTGGTGGACAAGGTCGCGGGGGTGGACGTAAGTTGGAAATGGCTGCGCAGCGGAGCGGAATACGAGGGGTTCAATTCGAGCTTGGCGCCCTACACCCAGGAGCGGTTGTTCCAGTCCTGCATGTTCGAGCCTTCGGCGGGTTCGACGCTGTCACTGGACCTTGCCGAGTCTTGGGCGCACTTTCCGCAGAATGATACGCGGCAGGCGAATTACAGTTTCATCAGCCGGTACCGGGAACGGTTGACGCCTTGGCTGGCGGTGAATTTGGAAGGGGGGATTCGGCGCACGCGGGGGGCCGGGTTTGATCAGGACCTGGCCACGGCGCGCGCCGGGGTGGATTTTGGGCTGGGAAAACTCACCGTCAAAGCCGGTTACGAATACCAGGCCGAGGACTTTCTGGGCGAGCATCGGGGGCGGAACTTCATTTATCTCCGCGCCAAGCGGGCGTTTTAAACACAATGCAACGAAGCAACCATGGTCGGGGAAGCGCGTGGCGCCGCTGGGCGGGCGCGCTGGGGTTCGCGGTGGCCGGGGCGTGGGCCGCGACCGCGGCCGATGCGCCCGACCGCACTACCGAAGTTCGCTTGGTATGGCCGCCCGCCCCCGCCGTGGCGCGCATCGCGTATGAACGCTCCATCACCGGCCCCGCCAGCGTGGGGGTGCGCGCTTCCTCCCTCGGCCGCTTGGGGGCCTGGGTTTCGGGCGCGCCCGCCACGGCCCCGGATTTGGTGAAGCCGTTCGGCCTGGCCTTGGATGAGTCGGACAACGTGTGCATCACGGACCCCGGGGCGGGGGCGGTTTGCTTTTATGACCAAGGCCGCAAACACTGGGACCGCTGGACCCAGGCCGGTGGCCGCGCGTGGGAGGCCCCGGTGGCGGTGGCCCGGCGGGACGGCGTCTTTTACGTCGCCGACGCCGGCTGGGGGCGGGTCGTGGCGTTCCGCCAACCGGAGCGGTTGCTGCTCTCGTTCACCAATGGATTGACGCGCCCCAGCGGCCTGGCGTTGTTGGGCGGGCACCTGTATGTGGCGGATGCGGCGGGGCACCGGATTGTGGCGTTCGACCTCGCCGGCCAACCGTGGCGGGAATTTGGCCGGCGCGGGACGGGGCCGGGAGAATTCAATTACCCCACCCACTTGGCCGCCACGCCCGACGGCCGCCTGTTGGTCACCGATTCCTTGAACAACCGCATCGAAGTTTTTGATGCGGAGGGCAAGTTTCTCCAGTCCTGGGGGGAAGCGGGCGACACCCCGGGGCACTTCGCCCGGCCCAAAGGGGCGGCGGTGGATTCGCTGGGGCATGTGTACGTGCTGGACGCCTTGGCGGACAACCTCCAGTTGTTTGATGCCACGGGCCAATTACTGCTCGTGGTGGGCGGGAACGGGGCCGCGCCGGGGCAGTTCTGGATGCCTGCGGGCATCGCCATCACCCGGAAAAACGAGATCTGGGTGGCGGACGCCTGCAACCACCGCCTGCAGGTCTTTCAATACCTCGACGCGCCATGATTGCTCCCCCTCTTGTCCCCCGCGGCTTCCGCTCCGCCGCCCGCCGGCTCGTGGCGGCGCTGCTCTGCTTGGTGCCGGCTGCGTCCGCCCTGCGGGCCTCGACCGGGACCGATTCCATTCTCAACTCCCCCCATAACCTCTCCGCCAACGGGCCGGGGACGATCAAGGCCGCCACGGAAACCGAAGTGTGCGTGTTCTGCCATACCCCTCATGGCTCCGTTTCCGCCGGGGCCTTGTGGAACCGCGGCAGTTCGACCGCCACCTACACGCCCTACCGTAGCTCCACCTCCAAGGCGGCCGTCGGCCAGCCCACCGGCACCTCCAAGCTTTGCCTGAGTTGTCACGACGGCACCGTGGCCCTGGGCTTGGTGCACAACCGCGGTGCGGCGATCAAAATGCGCGACGGCGTCACCACCCTGCCCGCCGGTTCCAAGACCTCCGTGGCCACCGACCTTTCCGACGATCATCCCGTGAGCTTCCGCTACGACTCGGCCCTGGCCACGGCCAACGGCCGGCTCAAGGATCCGGCGCTCTTGAAGACCGGCGCCGTGAAGTTGGACCACAATGGCCAGATGCAATGCACCTCGTGCCACAACCCGCACAGCAATAAATTTGGCAACTTCCTCAACGTGGCCAACCAGGGCTCGGCGCTGTGTGTGACCTGTCACGCGCAACCGGGTTGGTCGGCCACCGGCCACGCCACCTCCCCGGCGCGTTGGAACGGCCAGGGCCACAACCCCTTCGCCACCAAGGCGGCGCTCGGGGCGACCACGGTGGCCGGGAATGGTTGCGCCAATTGCCACGCCAACCACGCCGCCCCCGGCAAGGCCCGCTTGATGCACAATGCGACCGATGACCAAATGTGCCTCGACTGCCATAATGGCAGCGTGGCGGGACGAAATGTGCAATCGGAGTTGAACAAGTTCAGCGTGCACCCCATCGCCCTGACCCGCGGACTCCATGACCAGGCGGAAGACCCGCTCAATGCCGCCCGCCATGTCACTTGTGTCGATTGCCACAATCCCCATTCCTCCAGTTCCGCCAAGGCCGTGGCCCCGCATGCCCCCGGCGCGCTGGCTGCGGTGAAGGGCGTCAACACTGGCGGCGCGGTGGTGCCGGCGGTCAGCCGGGAGTATGAGCTGTGCTACCGTTGCCATGCGGACAGTATTAATCGCGGCCCGGCGACCGTGGCCCGGCAAAGCCCCGAGACCAATCTGCGCCTGGCGTTCAGCCCGGGCAACGCCTCCTTTCACCCCGTCGCCGCTCCGGGCAAGAACCCGCAGGTGCCCAGCCTGTTGCCGCCGTACACCACCGCCAGCCAGATTTATTGCACGGATTGCCATAACAACAACCAAGGGCCTGGCGCCGGCGGCAGCGGCCCGCGTGGACCGCACGGCTCCGCCTACTCCCCCTTGTTGGAGCGCGCCTTGGCGACCACGGATTACCAGGCGGAGAATGCCGGCACCTACGCCCTCTGTTACAAATGCCACAGCCGGTCGAGCATTCTGGCGGACACCAGTTTCAAGGGGCACTACCTGCACGTGGTGGTCCAGCAGACGGCGTGCACCACCTGTCATGATTCCCACGGCTCCGCGCGCCAAGCCGGCTTGATCAACTTCAACACCACCTACGCGAAACCCTCGGCCAACGGCCGCCTGGGCTTTGCCAAGACCGGCCTCTTCGCCGGCAACTGTTCGGTCACCTGCCACGGCAAGGACCACAACGCCCTCCCCTACGGTCCGGGCATCACCGCCCGTTGGACCTCCGTCCGCCCCGGCTCCCCCGGCCTCCCCGCCGCGCGCCATTGATCCGGTTTCTCCCGCCCGCCGGCGTGAAACTGTAACCCAGGCGGTCCTTGCCAAGGGGACGCGGGTGGCCTAGGTTCTGCGAGGTTCCTGGCAAACGGCAAACTTGGCCTCTGAACGACCGGCGCGGGCCTGCATCCGCGCCGGGGAAACGTTCGAGCCGCCTTGCTCCAAGGCGCGCCACTGCGGGGTGGTGCGGGTCCGGGGGGCGATTCTTGGGTGGCGGCGGTCGGGTTTGGGTTTGGCCTCGGGTCCCTTACCAGTGCCATTATGACGCATCAGACTCGTCCGGGTGCCTGGCGGTTGCTCCGCCGGCTGTGTGCTTTTCTTCCGGGGTGGATGGCGGCGGCCTTGTTGCCCGTTGCGCTCACCGGCTTTTCCCCGCCCGCCGCCGCCGCCACGTTCACTTTGGGCACGACCAATTACGTGGTCGGTCCCGCCGCCGGGTCGGGCAGTGTCGTTTTGGGCGCGAGCCCGGCGACCAGTGCTTGGACGGGCTCCGCGAATGCCGGTTGGTTGCACCTGAGCGACGCCGGCCAGGCCGGAGTTGGGAGCACCAACTTGATTTTCAGTTTTGACGCGAATCCGGGCGTCACCCGCACGGGCACGCTCACCCTCGCCGGGCTGAGCTTGAGCGTCACCCAGGCCGGGGCGCCCTATGTGGCGGCCGGCGCGCGGACGCCTTTGGTGAGTTCCGGTTTGACGCGGCCGTTCGGCGTGGCGCTGGACTCCGCCGGGAACGTGTATTGCTCGGATTTGGGCACCGACGCGTTGAAGGTTTGGGGGGCGACCAACAACACGGTGCTGGCGTTGCCGCCCTCCGGGCACGGGTATTATCCGCAAGGCATCGCGGTGGATGCGGCGGGCAATGTCTATTTTCTGGACACGACCCGCGCGGCATTGCAGCAGTGGTCCCCGGCGACCAATCAGGTGACCACGCTGGTGCCGGGCGGCTTGTCGTCCGGGGGGTTGGCGGTGGACGGGGCGGGGAACATCTTCATCGCCGACCCGGCGAATAACGCGATCAAGGTCTGGGTGGCGGCGGGGCAAACCCTCACCAACCTGGGCGTGGCGGGGCTGAACACCCCGAACGGGGTGGCGGTGGACGCGGCGGGCAATGTGTATGTGGCGGACAGCGGGAACAACGCGGTGAAGGTGTGGTCGCCCGTGAGCGGGACGGTGAGCACGCTGCTGACGAATTTGCACGAGCCGTACGGCGTGGCGGTGGACGGGAGTGGGAATGTGTACGTGGCGGACACGCTGAGCCCGAACGGGGCGGTGGTGGAATGGCTGGCCGCCGGCAATGTGGTGGTGACGCTGGCGGCGGGCCTCGGGGTGCCGACCGCCGTGGCGGTGGATGCGACGGGCAATGTGTATGTGGCGGACGCCGGGGGCACCGTCCAAGAGCTACCCGCGGCATGGGTGAACCCCACGCCGGTGGTTCTCGGGGCCGCCGCCGGGGCGGCCGCGCTGCCGTCCGTCTTGCCCGCCTCCCAGAATCTGCGGGGGCCGTTCGCGCCCTTGGTGAATCAACCTTGGTTGGGCGTGGTCGGCATCACGAATGGGGTGGTCACGCTGACCAACAGTCTGAACAGCTCCCCCGTTCCCCGGGGGGCGAATCTCACCCTGCTGGGGCAAAGCATTGCGTTGACCCAGACCGGTTCCGTTTACAATTTGGGTGGGACCGGCTTGGTGGTGTCCGCCGTTGCCGGGAGTGGCAATGTGAGTCTGATGGTTTCCCCGCCCACCGCCGCTTGGACGCTGGCCACGGATTCGGCTTGGTTGCGCCCGGCGGTCGGGAGCAGCAACGGGGTCGGCTCGCAACTCCTTGGTTTTGTGTTTGATGCGAATCCCGGGCCGGCCCGGACCGGAATGCTGTCCGTCGGCGGTCAGACATTTATGGTGACCCAGTCGCCCCCGGTCTTCACGCTGGCAAAAACCAATTTCTCCGTTACGGCGATTTCCGGCTTCGTCGGCGTGTCCCTTACTTGCGTGCCCGTGGTGGGGCAGTGGACCAACTTTATCACCGCCCCTTGGATGCATTTCTTCGGGGGAGTGACCGGGTTCGGCGGCGCTGGAAACACCAATTTCGGCATTTACTACGACGACAATCCGGGCGGCGCCCGGTCCGCCGTCCTCAGCGTTGCCGGCCTGCCGGTGACCGTGGCCCAATCGGCCCCGGTGTTCCGTTTGTCCACGAATTTGTTCCGGGAACCCGCCCTGGGTGGCGGGGGAAGTCTGGCGCTCACGGTGGTGCCCAATGTCGGGCAGTGGACCAATGTCGCCAACAACCCTTGGTTGCACCTCACCACAGGCAGCCAGTCGGGCGCCGGTGGTGCGAATATCAGCTTCACCTGCGATCCCAATCCCGGGGCGGCGCGCTCGGGCTCTTTGACCATTGCGGGACAAACCGTAACCGTCAATCAGTTGGCGGTTCGGTTTGCCTTGGGGTCGACCGCCCTCTATGAAGGACCGGGCGCGGGGACGGACAGTGTGGTGCTCGCCGGCACCTCTCCAAACGGGGCTTGGACCGCCACTAACAACGTGCCATGGTTGCACGTGAGCGCGGCCAATCTAACGGGCGCCGGCAGCACCAATGTGGTCTTCAGTTTTGACGCCAACACCGGCGTAACCCGCGCGGGCACGCTCACCATCGCCGGGCTGAATGTAAGCGTCTCGCAAGCCGGGGCGCCCTATGTGGCCGCCGGCGTGCGGACGCCCTTGATAAGTTCCGGTTTGACGCGGCCGTTCGGCGTGGCGCTGGACTCCGCCGGGAATGTGTATTGCTCGGATTTGGGCACCGACGCGTTGAAGGTTTGGGGGGCGACCAACAACACGGTGCTGGCATTGCCGCCCACCGGGCACGGGTATTATCCGCAAGGCATCGCGGTGGATGCGGCGGGCAATGTCTATTTTCTGGACACCGCCCACGGGGCGTTGCAGCAGTGGTCGCCGGCCACCAACCAGGTGACCACGCTCGTGCCCAACGGTTTGTCGCCCGGGGGGCTGGCGGTGGACGGGGCGGGGAATGTTTTTATTGCCGACCCGGCGAACAACGCGATCAAGGTCTGGGTGGCGGCGGGGCAAACACTTACCAATCTGGGCTTGGCGGGACTGAACACCCCGAACGGGGTGGCGGTGGACGCGGCGGGCAATGTGTATGTGGCGGACAGCGGGAACAACGCGGTGAAGGTGTGGTCGCCCGTGAGCGGAACGGTGGGCACGCTGCTGACGAATTTGCACGAGCCGTACGGCGTGGCGGTGGACGGGAGCGGCAATGTTTATGTTGCGGACACGCTGAGTCCGAACGGTGCGGTGGTGGAATGGCTGGCCGCCGGCAACGTGGTGGTGACGCTGGCGACGGGCGTCGGCTTGCCGACTGCGGTGGCGGTGGATGCCACGGGCAATGTGTATGTCGCGGACGGCGGGGGCACGATCCAGGAGCTCCCCACGGCGTGGGTGAATCCCACGCCCGTGGCGCTGGGGGCGGCCGGCGGGGCGGGGGCGCTGCCGGCCGTGGTGCCCTCGTTTCAGAACTTGCAAGGCCCGTTTGCGCCGCAGAGCAGCCAGCCTTGGTTGACCATCACGGGGGTCACGAACGGGGCGGTGGCTTACAGCTTTCCATTGAACAGCACGCCGGCTCCTTTGCAGGCGAATTTGACGGTGCTGGGGCAGGTGATACCAGTGACCCAAGCCGGGGCCGTCTATGGGTTGAGCGTCACAAATCTCACGGTGGCGGCCGTCCCCGGGACCAACAGCCTGACCCTGACGGTTGCCCCGGCAACGGCGATGTGGACGGCCACTTCCGGGGCGTCCTGGTTGCACTGGCTGCCCGGCAGCCAGAGCGGAACGGGGACCGCGACGGTCAAATTGAGTTATGACGACAATGCCGGGGCGGGCCGGACAGGGACCGCGACGATTGCGGGTCTGACGGTCACCGTGACCCAGGCGCCCCCGGTGTTCACCCTGAGCGCGGCGAGTGTTTTGGTCGGTGCGGTGGCGGGCAGTGTCGGAGTGGGTTTGACCGCGGTGCCGGCGGATGGATTGTGGACCAATACGGCCAATGCCTCCTGGCTGCACTTGACCGGCGGCGGCCAGACGGCCATGGGGTCCGGCAGCGGGACCAACCTCGTCTATTTCGATGACAACCCTTCCGCGGCGCGGACGGGGACGGTGAGCTGGGCGGGGGTCACACTGACAGTGGCGCAAAAGGCCCCGGTCTTTGCGGTGAGCACAAACCTCCTCCCCGAGCCCGCCGTCGGTGGCACGGCGACCGTGGGGCTGACCGCGACCCCGAACGTGGGGCTCTGGACCAACACGGCCAATGCGCCCTGGCTCCATTTCGACGGGGCTAACCAGACCGGGGTTGGGAGCGGGCCGGTGGCGATCCGATTTGATGACAATCTCGGTGCCACCCGCAATGGGACGGTGACCATCGCAGGGCAGCCGGTCACCGTGGCGCAAGCGGCACCATTGTTCCTGATTCCGACCAATACGGTGTACGAGCCGGCGGTCGCGGGATCGTTTCAGGTGGCCCTTACCGTGCAACCGAACGGGGCCCCGTGGACCAATTCATCCCGGAGCAGTTGGCTGCACTTGGGACCCGGCAGCCAAAACGGCACCGGGGGGACCAACCTTACGTTCAGCTTCGACAACAACACCGGCGCCGCGCGCACCGGCAGCGTGGTGGTGGCGGGGCAGACCCTGGGCGTCGTGCAGGCGGCCCCCTTGGTGAACCTGGCCGTGCCGGTGCTTTATGAGGGGCCCCTGGCGGGAGGGGACGGGATCGTGTTCGGGGTCGCGCCCGCCCGCGGGGCGTGGAACGCCACGTCGACCGTGCCGTGGTTGCACCTGGCGAACACCAATGTGGCCGGAACGGGCGCCGCGTACCTCGGCTTCACGTTCGAGGCGAACCCCGGGGCCACCCGCACCGGGGCCTTGAGCCTAGGGGGGCAACTTCTGGCGGTCACCCAGGCGGGGGCCACCTACGTGGCCGCCGGCAGCATGACGACTCTGGTCGGTACCAATTTGATGGTGCCGTTTGGCGTCGCGGTGGACCCGGCCGGCAATGTGTTTTTCTCCGATCCCGCCAACGACGCCCTGTTGGAATGGTTGGTGGCGAGCAATACCGTGGTCAAACTGCCGCCGTCGGGCGGACGCTACAAACCCCAAGGGGTGGCGCTGGATGGCGCGGGCAATGTGTATTTCGTGGATTCGACCCATGGCGCCGTCCAGATGTGGTCCCCGGCCACCCAAGTGACGACCACGTTGGTAACCAATCTGATTTCGGCCACCGGGTTGACGGTGGACCCCGCGGGGAATGTCTTCGTTGCCGACGCGGGCACCAACGCCATCAAGGAGTGGTTGGCGGCGGGCCGGACGGTGACCAACTTGAATCTGACCGGACTGAACAACCCGGTCGGCCTGGCGACGGACGCCGCCGGCCGGCTTTACATCGCCGATAATGGGAACAGTGCGATCAAAGTCTGGACTGGAACCCCGACGTTGACGACATTGTTAAGCAGCGTGCCGGGCCCCATGGGGGTGGCGGTGGACGGCTCGGGCAACGTTTACGTCGCGGCCGGCCACGGCGCCAACGGGGCGATCCTGGCGTGGCAGGCCGCGAGCAACTTGGTGTCGTATGTGGTGGCCAATGCCGGGATCAACCCCACGGCCGTGGCCGTGGACGGCGCGGGGAATGTTTATTTCGGCGACGCCGGCGGCACCGTCCGCGAAGTGCCCACGGCTTGGGTTGACCCCACTCTGGTGATGGTCTCCGCCGCGCCGGGGACCGGGAGCCTGCCCCCGCTGCTCCCGCCGACGGCCAACCTGCTGCCCCCGTTCGGGGTGGTCAGCGACCAGTCCTGGCTGGCGGCGGCGGGCGCCACCAACGGCGCTCCGGGCTTCGCTTACACTGTCAACAGCGGCACGAGCAATCGCAGCGGCAACCTTACCGTCCTGGGGCAGGCGGTGCCGGTGACGCAGACGGGCGCGGTGTTCAGCTTGGAGGTCACGAACTTGGCGGTCGCCGCCACCGCGGGGACTAACTTGGTGAATTTGAGCGTCGCGCCCGCCCAGGCGGTTTGGACGGCGACGGCCGGGGCCCCATGGCTGCACCTCGCCGCCGGCAGCCAGAGTGGCACCGGCCCGGCGCTGGTGGGCATTGTTTACGATGACAATCCCGGCGCGACACGGACCGGGATGGTGACCATCGCGGGACAAACGGTGGGCGTCGTCCAAGCAGGGCCCGTGTTTTCCGTGGCCACCAATTATCTGTCGGTGGCCGCGGTGGCGGGCAGTGTCGGCGTCGGGCTAACGGTGGTGCCCGGGGGCGGGCTGTGGACGAACACGGCCAACGTCTCCTGGCTGCACTTGGCCGGCGGATTGGCCACGGCCACCGGCTCGGGCAGCGGGAGCATCGCCGTCTTCTTTGACAACAATTCCGGCCCCGCGCGCACGGGGACCGTCAGCCTGGCCGGCCAAGTGGTGACCGTCGCGCAAGCCGCTCCGGTGTTCAGTTTGGGCACCAATTGGGTGCAGGAGTCCGCCGTGGGCGGGACGGTGGCGGTAACTCTCACGGCGCTTCCGAACGTCGGTCTCTGGACCAACCTGGCGCTCAGCTCCTGGCTGCACTTCGACGGGACCAACCAAGCGGGAGCGGGGAGCGGACCGGTCTTGCTCCGCTACGACGACAACCCCGGGGCGGCCCGCACGGGAATGGTGAGCATCGCGGGCATTCCGCTCACCCTGGCCCAGTCGGCGCCGGTGTTCACGCTGGCGACGAACCAATACTTTGAAGCCGCGGGGGCGGGATCCGACCAGGTGGGGTTGGTGGCCGCGCCGCAAGTGGGCGTCTGGACCGCGGTGGCGAACGTCCCGTGGTTGCACTTGTCAGTCACCGGTGGCGCCGGCAGCACCAATCTTGTTTTCAGCTTCGACGGCAATCCCGGGCCCGGCGGCCGCAGCGGCACCTTGACCGTGGCGGGGAACGTGGTGACGGTGAATCAAGACGCGCCTATGTTCGCCTTGGGCACCTCGAACTTGGTGGTCGGCGCCTCAGCCGGTTCCCACAGTGTGGTTTTGGCGGCGAATTCCCCGGTGGCTTTGTGGTCGGCGGTCGCGGTGGATGGGTGGCTGCATATCACCGCCGGCAGCGGCTCCGGGATGGGGGCGACGAATGTGTTCTTCACCTGCGACGCCAACCCCGGGGCGGCCCGGACGGGCACGTTGATGGTGGCGGGGCTGCCTTTGAACGTCACTCAGGCCGCGGCGGGGACGGTGCCCGCCGGCGTGCCGGTGTTGTTGGCCTCGGGCCTGCACAGTCCTTTCGGCGTGGCGGTGGACGCCGCCGGCAAAGTGTACTTTGCCGACCAGGCTGCCAATGCGCTCAAAGCGTGGAATCCGGGGAACAACGCGGTCACCACTCTGGTGGGCAACTTGAATTCACCCCGGGCGGTGGCCGTGGATCATGCGGGCAATGTGTATTTCTCGGATGCCTCCGCGAGTCCGGTCAAGGTTTGGTCGCCCGTAAGTTCCAATGTCACCACGCTGACGTTGGCCGGACTGGGGACGGTCAGCGGTCTGGCCGTGGACCCGGCGGGTAATCTGTATCTCGCGGACACCACCCACAACGCCTTGAAGCGGTGGAATGTCGCCACCGGCTTGATCACCGTTGTGTCCAACGGCTTGCAGCAGCCGTACGGGTTGGCGGCGGATGCCGCGGGCAACGTTTATCTCGCCAATTACGGTGGCAACTCCGTCCTGCAATGGTCGCCCGTCAACGGGCTCCTGACGACTCTGGCGGGGAGCGCGGTGTTTGGATCGGTCAATAACCATCCCTCCGGCGTGGCGGTGGACGGGGCGGGGAATGTCTATTTCGACCAAACCGCCGTGGGAGCGCTCACCAAATGGACCGCCGCTGGCGGCGGCTTCACCAATCTTGCCACCGCCGCCTGGCAGGCACCCGCCGGGGTCGGAGTGGACGCCTCAGGCAACCTCTATGTCGCGGACACCACCGGCAATTCCCTCTGGTTGGCGCCCCAGGCTTGGGTGGACCCCGCGCCGCGCTTTGAGAATGCCTTGGCGGGGGGCGATCAACTGACGCCGGTGTTGCCCGTGGAGAATCTGACGGGGCCGTTGGCGCCGACCAGCGATCAATCCTGGCTCACGGTGACCAACACCACCGCCGGGGTGGTGCGCTTTGCCTTTACGGCGAATGCCACCCATGTTCAACGCATCGCCCACCTCGGGTGGCTGGGGCAAACCAACGTCATCACCCAGGCCGCCGCGGCGGCCGCCGTCGCCGTGCCGGTGACGGGGGTGACGGTGCTGCCCGGTCATGTCCTGCACCTTTCCTTCACGAACTGGCCGGGCGCGACCTTCTCCGTCCTTGGTTCGACCAACTTGGGTTTGCCGCTCGCGCGCTGGACGGTTCTGGGGCAGGCCACCAATGTATCGGGCGGCCTGTATCAATTCACCACCCCGCCGGCCACCAACGCGCCGTTCCAATTCCTCCGCTTGCGCTCCCCATGAGCCGCCGGGTGGGCTGATTTTGGGATTCCCTCGCCGGCCCTTTGCCGGCAACCTTTTGCCATGCTCATTTTGGATCGTTTTTCGTTCGGTGTCGGGGACCGCTTCGGTCAGCAAGCCCGGGCGCAATTGCAGGGCTTCGTTCGTTTGGCGGAGCAGGGGATCAATGTGACCCCGGTCTGGAACAAATCCAACCGCGAGCACACTTTCATCGGTTCGGAGCCGCAGAGTGTCCGCCTCGCCGCCCAGGCCGCGGTCACCGCCCTGGGCTGGAACCGGCCCTGGCATGTGGACGCGGACCATATTCGGATCGGCACGGTCGATCGCTTCATGGCGTGTTCGGATTTCTTCACCATCGACGTGGCGGACAGCATCGGCCGCTCGCCCACCCCCTCGGTGGTGGAAGCCTTCGTGGAGCGGCATCCCGAATTGATCGGCCGGGTGGCCATCCCGGGCATCGTCACGCCCTTTGAGATCAGCCCGGCGGAGGTGGCGCGCGTGGCCGCCAAGTATTTGCTGGCGGTGGCGGACGCGGGGGAGATTTACCGGCACATCGTCGAGCGGAAAGGCGGCCCGGGCAATTTCATCGCGGAAGTTTCGATGGACGAAACCGACGCGCCCCAGACCCCGCCGGAATTGCTGATTATCCTCGCCGCCCTGGCCGATGAAGGGGTGCGGGTGCAAACCATCGCGCCGAAATTCACGGGCCGCTTCAACAAGGGCGTGGATTACCAGGGGGATTTGGGCAAGTTTGAGCAGGAGTTCAACGAGGACTTGGCGGTCATCGCCTTCGCCGTGGGCCGTTATTCCCTCCCGCGCAATCTCAAGTTGAGCGTGCACAGCGGCAGCGACAAGTTCTCCCTCTACCCGATCATCCGGCGCGCGTTGCAGCGCACCGGGGCCGGGTTGCATATCAAGACCGCGGGGACGACTTGGTTGGAGGAACTGATCGGGCTGGCGGAGGCCGGTGGCGAGGGCCTGGCCCTGGCGCAGGAGATTTACGCGCAGGCGCTGGCGCACGTGGACGAGCTCAGCGCCCCTTACGCGAGCGTGATCGAGATCCACCGCTCCGACCTGCCTTCCGCCGCGATGGTGCGCCAGTGGAGCGGACCGCATTTTGCCGAGTCCCTGCGCCATGTGCCGGGGCATCCGATCTATAATTCGAGTTTCCGCCAGCTCCTGCACGTCGCGTTCAAACTCGCCGCCAAGGCGGGGCCGCGTTATCTGGAGTTGGTGCGCGCCGCCGAACCGGTGGTGGCGAAGAATGTCACCGAAAACGTTTACGACCGCCACCTCAAGCCCCTGTTCATTGGATGAAATCCGCCGTCACCATTTCGCTCGTCGCCGAAGCCCGCGGGGGGCCGTTTGTGTTCTGGGACGGCCTGGAGGCCGGCTGCGCCCACGCGGCGGCGCTGGGTTTTGACGCCGTGGAGATTTTCCCGCCCGGTCCCGAGGCCTTGGACCCGGTGGCGATCCGCGCCTTGCTCGACCGGCATGGTCTGGGTTTGGCGGCCGTCGGCACCGGCGCGGGCTGGGTGAAACACAAACTGCGGCTGACCGACCCCGATCCCGCGGTGCGCCAACGCGCGCGCGAATTCGCGGGCGGCGTGGTGGCGGTCGCGGGGGCGCTGGGCGCGCCGGCGATCATCGGCTCCATGCAGGGACGGTGCGATCCGGGAACCAGCCGCGGCCAGGTGTTGGGTTGGCTGGGGGAGGCGCTGCAGGAGTTGGCCGCGCGCGCCGCCGTCCACGGCCAGGCGTTGTTGTTCGAGCCGCTGAACCGGTACGAGAGCGATGTCTTTTGCCGCCAACTCGAAGCGGCGCAATTTCTCCGCGATCTGGCCGCGCCCAATCTCCGGGTGCTCTGCGATCTCTTCCACATGAACATCGAGGAAAAGTCCCTCGCCGACACCCTGCGGGCGGTGGGTGACCGGGTGGGGCATGTGCATTGGGCGGATACCAACCGTCACGCCGTCGGTTTTGGCCACTTGGAGCCGGCCCCGGTCATCGCCGCCTTGCGGGAGATCGGCTACACCGGCTATCTGTCGGCGGAAGTCCTCCCGTTGCCGGACAGTGTCGCCGCGGCGCGACAGAGTCTGGAGAGTTTCCGCCAGTGGACCGGCCGGCCCTGAGTCTATTCCCCTTGTTCCCATGCTTTACCATCAATTGGTTCATCCCCGGATCAACGAGGTGCTGGCTCGCGCCGGGCATCATTCCCGTATTTTGATCGCCGACGGCAATTATCCGGCCTCCACGAAAAAGGGACCGAATGCCGAGGTGGTTTGCCTGAATCTTTCCCCGGGCGTGGTCACGGTGGCGCAGGTGTTGCAGGCCATTCTGAGCGCCGCGCCGATCGATGAAGTGAACACCATGGGCATTCCCGCCGATGATTCGTACGCCGCCCAAGGCGAGCCGCCCGCGTGGGCGGAATACCGCGCGGTGTTGCAGGCCGCGGGTTCCCCGCTGGTCCTACGCCCCATCTTGAAGTGGGATTTTTACGAAGCGGTGAATTCCCCGGACCATGTGTTGACCGTGCAGACCGCGGACCAATCCCTGTGGGCGAATGTGCTGCTCACCATGGGTTGCCGGGTTCCCGGCCCCCGCTAGCCCCGTTTCGCCATGCGCCTCGACAGCCACCAACACTTTTGGCAGTACGACCCCGGCCAATACCCGTGGATCCGACCGGACTGGCCCATCCGCCGCAGCTACCTGCCCGCCGACCTCGCGCCCGAACTCGCCGCCGCCGGCTTGGACGGCACCGTGGCGGTGCAGGCACGCCAAACCGTGGAGGAAACCCGTTGGTTGTTGGGATTGGCGGAAGCCTCACCGCTGATCAAGGGCGTCGTTGGCTGGGTGGATTTGCGTTCCCCGGAATTGCCCGCGCAGTTGACCCAATACGCTTCCCATCCCCGGTTGGTCGGCGTGCGGCATGTCGTGCAGGACGAGCCGGATGATCGGTTCATGCTCGGGCCGGATTTCCTGCGCGGGATCGCCCACTTGCGGGAATACGAGCTCACCTATGATTTTTTGGTTTTCCCGCGGCAGTTGCGGGCCGCGGTGGAGTTGGCCGCCGCTTTTCCCGAGCAGCCCTTCGTGCTCGACCATATCGCCAAGCCCCCGATTGCAACCGGGGACTTGCGGGGCTGGGCCTCGTTGATCATCGAATTGGCGGCCCGACCCAATGTTTGCTGCAAGGTGAGCGGCATGGTCACGGAAGCCGACTGGCAAAAGTGGCGGCCCGCGGATTTTCAACCGTTTTTGGATGTGGTGTTCACCGCCTTCGGTCCGGAACGGGTCATGTATGGTTCGGATTGGCCGGTGTGCCTGCTCGCGGGGACCTATTCCCGGGTTTATGAGTTGGCGCGGGACTACGTCCGGCCGTTGGGCGCGGAGGTCGAAGCGCGGTTTTTTGGCGGCAATGCCGCGGAGTTTTACGGTTTGGCTTGAGCATTTTATGGAACGACGCATTTTGGGCAAAACCGGGCTTTCCGTGCCGGTATTGAGTTTTGGCGCCTCCTCGATGGGGCAGGAATTTCGCAGCGTGCGGTTGGACGAAGCCCTGGCCAGCGTCACGACCGCGCTGGACTGCGGCATGAATCTGATCGACACCTCGCCGTTCTACGGCCGGGGCATGAGCGAAGTACTGCTCGGGGTGGCCCTCCGCGGGATCCCCCGTGCCGACTACCTGCTGTGCAGCAAACTGGGGCGGTACGATCTGGCGCATTTCGACTTCAGCGCCCGCCGCGTGGCCGAGAGCGTGGATGTGACCCTGCACCGCCTGGGCACTGACCACTTGGACATCATGCTGTGCCACGACATTGAGTTCGTGCCCATGCAGCAGATCGTGGACGAAACCCTGCCCGCGCTCCGCCGCATCCAGCAGGCCGGCAAAGTGCGCTTCCTCGGTTTCAGCGGCTATCCACAGAAGATCTTTCGCTTCATTTGTGATCAAACGGATGTGGATTGCGTGCTCAGCTACAATCAGTACACGCTGCAAAACACCCGGTTCGCCGACGAAACGGTGCCGTGGTTGAAGGCTCGGGGGATTGGGGCGATGAACGCCGGTCCGTTCAGCGCGCGCCTGCTCACGAACGCCCCGCTGCCCGCCTGGCTCAAGGAACCCGAGTCCGTGAAAGCCGCCGCCCGGCAGGCCGCCGCCCTTTGCGCCGCGCGCGGCACGGACATCGCCAAGCTCGCGCTGCAATTCTCGCTGGCGCATCCCGACATCGCGACCACCGTGGCCGGCAGTGCGAACCCTGAAAACGTGCGCAACTGGGCGCGGTGGGCCGCCGAGCCCTTGGACCAGGCCCTGCTCGCCGAAGTGCGGGCCATTTTCGCCCCGGTCCAGAACCTCGGCCACGCCGAGGGTTTGCCGGAAAACAACTGATTCCCCTTTCCCCACCGACCCATGAAAGCCATTCAGCTCCTGGAACCGAAACAGTTCCGTATCATCGACACGCCCGAACCCACGGCCCCCGGCCCGGGCGAAGCGTTGGTGCGGGTGCACTCCGTCGGCATTTGCGGCACCGATTTGGGCGGTTATCTGGGCAAGATGCCCTTCTTCAGCTACCCCCGCATTCCCGGCCACGAATTGGGCGTGGAAGTGGTCGCGGTGGGCGCGGGCGTGGCCAATGTGCGGCCCGGCGACCGGTGCTCCATCGAGCCGTACCTAAATTGCCAGCAATGCTACTCCTGCCGCTGCGGCCACACCAATTGCTGCGAGAGCAACCAAACCCTCGGGGTGCATTGCGACGGCGGCTTGCGGTCGCACTTTTTGATCCCCGCCCGGAAGCTCCACATCTCCAAGAAACTGGAGTATGAGCAATTGGCCTTGGTGGAGACCCTGGCCATCGGTTGTCACGCGGTTTATCGCGGGCAACCCAAGCCCGCGGAGCACGTCTTGGTCATCGGCGCCGGGCCGATTGGGTTGTCCGTCATTGAATTCGCGCGCCTGAGCGGCGCCCGCACGATCGTCATGGACATGAACGAGGCCCGATTGGCCTTCGTGCGCGAGCGGATGCGCGTGCCCGACACCATTTTGACCCGGAATGACGGGGCGGAATTGGCGCAACTGACCGCCCTTACCCAGGGCCAATTGGCCGACGTGGTGATTGATGCCACCGGCAGCCACCATAGCATGAGC
>CAIYZC010000701.1 GCA_903930565.1 uncultured Pedosphaera sp. | reverse complement strand
CGGGTCATAGTAAACGAAGTGTCCGACACGGTGATGAGGGATCCTGCGGAGCTTAGTCCACTGGCGAAGAGTGCGTACCGAGGGCTCCTTGCCTGCCGGGAATATCCCGCAGCTACGAAGGCCGAGGATGTCTGTGAGTTGGCTTTCATTCAGGGTAGCGAGTGGCTGGTTCATGCCACTCGCTGCACGTCAACCGCACGACTTAGGCAGCCGTTGAGAACCGAATCATAGGCCTGGGCGTGCTCGCAGTGGCGGCCGGCGCCGGAATGATCGCCTTGGCATGCTTCGGGAGGATGTTGAAAAACGTCTCTGCCTCATCGGTGTTTTTCAAGTCGAGGTAGTGCTTCCGAATGATGCCTTCGGAATTGCCGGCCTGTAGGGCGGCTTCACCCATCGAGCGATACTTCGCGACAAACATGGAAATGAAGGTGTGGCGGAGCACGTCATGCGTGAGCCCAAATTTGGCGAACACTTTACGCCGGGTATTCATGGAATTGGCGGGGATGATCGAGAACTTTTCGAGGGGATAGGCCCTCAACCATGCCGCAAGGTTGGGGTGGATCGTGACCAGCCTCTTCATTTTAACCTTCGAGACATCGGGTTCGATGTGAATGACGCTCGTATCCAAGCGAACTGATTCCGCCCGGAGCTTGGTAATTTCGCCGAAGCGGATGCAGGGCCGGATCCCGGCGAAGAGGCACAATGCGAAATACGGCACCAAGGTGCCCTTTTCGAAGGTCTCGACGTATTCCATCATCTTGGCCGCCACCTCGGCGCTGATTGTGACCGCGGAGCCGCGCCGGTGATTGATCCGGTGGTGGGCAGTCTTTTCGATGGGGTTCACGACCACCCAGTCCTTTTGAAAGGCGAACTTGAAGAAAGTGGAAAGAAGCCCGCGCCGGTTGTTGTAGGTCTTCAGGGAGGGCTTGCCGCGCTCCAGGTAGGGCGTGAGCAAGGCGGGTGTGAACTGCGATGCGGGGCCCTTGGGGAAGTGTTTCTGGAAGACGCCGAGTTCCTGCTTGATGGAGCGGACTTGGCGCATGGAGAGGAGCGTGCGGTCGTACTCGGTCGTTTTGGCCGCTATGTACTCGGCAATGGCATCGCTCAGAGGTTTCTGACTTTCGTGTAGCTTCGGCAAGCGTGCGTAACTCGGCGGCGCGGTCCTGCTACGATGGGCGGCGATGACGACAATCAAGACGGCGATGTTGGTGGCACGGAACGAGCCCGCCGGCCAGGAGCCGCTGGCCCAGCGCTTCAGGACTTGGCGAGCGAGCCGGCGACGGGGCGAGCGCATTCCGGAGGAACTCTGGCAAGCCGCGGCTGAGAGCGCGCGTCGCCATGGGCTGAGCGCCACGGCGGCGACGCTGAAGCTCAGTTACTACGATTTGAAGCACCGAATGGTGGCTGGCGGCAGGTTCCGCCGCAGCGGTGCCCGTGCACCGGTGTTCGTGGAAGTGCCGGTCACGCCCGTGCTGCCGAGCAGCGAGGAACGCGGCACGGTCGAACTGGTGCAAGCCGGGGGCGCCCGGCTCATCCTGCGGTTTCCGAGCGCCAGCCCCAGTGACCTGTTGCCGGTCGTGCAACTGTTCTTGCGGCCCGGCGCATGATTCAGATCACGCCGCAGATGCGGATTCTGGTGGCGGTCGAGCCGGTCGATTTCCGCAAGGGCATAGATGGCCTGGCCGCCCTGTGCCGCGAGGCTTTGGCCAGCGACCCCCTCGGCGGCGCGTT
>CAIYZC010000700.1 GCA_903930565.1 uncultured Pedosphaera sp. | reverse complement strand
GTTTCCATTGGGAGAGGTTTTGTTGGGTGATGGGGGTGGTGTGGCCGTAGGCGGCGAGGCGGGCTTGGACTTCGGGCAGGCCGTTGAGCCAGGTCACGAGGTCGGTTTGGGATTCCTGGTCGGCCTGGATGCGGGCGTTGAGCTCCCGCCGCACCGAGTGCGGCAGTTGGGCGATTTTACCGTGACGCTTGCGCGTGGCGACCGTGGCCATACCGGGGACAGGTTAACCCGGGGATGGCGAAAGCGTATTTCTACGGTAGGTGATTACGGCGGATTTTTTTGGAGACCACGGTGGGGCCGGGGCTTGGGAATTGTGAGGGTCTCACGAGGCGCGGGGCCAGAGGGGGGCGGGAGGGGAGGCTCGCGCGAAGCCGCGAAGGCGCGAAAGGGGGCCAAGGGGAAGACCGCAACGAGGCGCAAAAGGTCCAGGCAGGAGCAACTGAATTTCTCACGCGGGGCGGGGCTGGAACGGGGCTGGCCTCTGAAATATGACTCAGCGACACCGAGGCGCAAATCCGCGCACTGAACCGTCAAGCCCGGCCGGCCGCCACCCTTAACGCGCAACACGCCTGCCAGAGCCAACTTTGCGAGCTGGATAAGACCCAGCGAAGCCGGTGTCAACAAATCTTTATCGTTGCAGGCACAATATGAGAACGGTGCGATCTCCAAATTGCCCGCTTGGAGCAACGCTTGAGCTAACAAACCACCATCGAGCGACGGTTTTACATTCGCTGGGAAGTCGCGTAGCGCCCATAATAAACTAAAATAAGCATGTTTCAGAGTTGTTTTATTTTGATTGGATGGCTTACATTAAAATAAGATACGACGCAGAGCATCGTATTACACATTTTGCAAACACCATCGCCGCCAGCCCAATTCGTGACGCGCGCCGGGCGTTTTGAAACGCAACCGGAAGGGTACCGGGCTTTCCTGCCCGCCCCGCTGCCGCCGGAGCCACCGGTGTTCCGCGATCCGGAGCTGGATGCGCTTCTCTCCCAGGCCGATTTGGCCCTTGGGCGCCTGGATGGATGCGCCTCGATCCTGCCCAACCCGGATTTCTTCATCGCCATGTACGTCCGCTACGAAGCGGTGTTGAGCTCGCAAATCGAAGGAACGCAAAGCACCTTGGAAGATTTGCTCAAATTCGAGTCCGAGGGCGATGCTACCGCCAAGGACGTGGCCGAGGTGGTGAATTATGTGCGCGCCATGAACCATGGTCTCGCCCGTTTGCCCGATTTGCCCCTCAGTTTGCGCCTCATTCGGGAAATCCACGCCGAATTGCTCCGCGATGGCCGCGGTTCCCGTTTGGAGGCGGGGGTTTTTCGGCGCAGCCAGAATTGGATCGGCCCGGGCGGCAGCACCATCATGACCGCCGCCTTTGTACCTCCGCCCGTGCATGAATTAATGCCCGCCCTGGGCGAGTTCGAGAAGTTCCTCCATTCGGCGGCCCCCATGCCCACGCTCCTGCAATGCGGCCTGGCCCATGCCCAATTTGAGAGCCTCCATCCATTTCTGGATGGCAACGGGCGTGTCGGCCGCCTGCTCATCACCTTGCTCCTTTGCCAGCGGGGTGTCCTGCACAAGCCGCTCCTGTACCTGAGCCATTATTTCAAGCAAAACCGCGCCGAATATTACGACCGCCTCATGGCGGTGCGCTTGCGCGGCCATTGGGAGGAGTGGTTGAAGTTCTTCCTGCGCGGCGTCCTGGAGGTCAGCACGACGGCCACCCAAACCGTTCGCGAGATTCTCACGCTGCGGGAGCACTCCCGCCAAAAGATCACCGCTGCGCTGAAGAATTCCACCGGCGGTTTTGAACTGCTGGATTTCCTGTTCGCCAGCCCTTTGCTCTCCGTCAATTCGGTCCAAACCAAACTCGCCTGCTCCTACGTGAAGGCCAACCGCCTCGTGCTGGACTTTGCCCGGCTTGGTTTGCTGGAGGAAGCCACCGGCTGGCAACGCAACCGCCGCTTCCGCTTCAAAGCTTATCTTGACCTGTTTGATACCGGTCCGGGCGGGCCGCCCTCCCCGCCCCCCACCACCGCATGAGCGCCGTCCCCGCCCAACTCCAAGAACTGCCCGCCGAGCTGTTCCTGCTCGACCACGCCGTTCTCAATTTCGGCATTCATCGCGCGATGAACGCGAAGCGCGCCGAAGTCACCCACTTTCTGGAGCTCGATCTGCTGCCGCAGGTTCGCCAAAGTTTAGCACGGTTGGACACCGGCGCCCGCGCGGCCCACGAAGCCGACAAAGTCGGAATTACGCAACCGGTTGTAGGAGTATCGGCAGGCGGGCCGGGCGCGGCGATGCTTTGGGGAAGGCCGGCGTCTGCGCGGAAGCAAGGGCACGGGCCAATGACGGCGGTGGGGGCGGTCTTGGAGCAGCATTTCGGGAACCTGCTGGCGCACATGAAGCACCGGATCACCAACGCGGCGACGGAGGGATTGAAATCGAAGGTCCAGGCGCTCAAACCAGCGGCGCGGGGGTTCCGCAACTTCGCCAATTACCGCACCCGGATTCTGTTTTTCTCTGGGAAACTTAGTCTCTATCCACAATAATTCTCGAAGAGCCAATGAATTCAGTTGATCTTGATTTTCTGGCCTCCATTTGGAGGCAACTGTCAGAGACCGATTTCCAAAAGGAAACCCTCATAGATCTTCTATTGGTCGATGGGGGACTAGATATTTCGGAGCTTTCGAGGCATGACTTATTAGCACTCATGGATGGAACATTTAGTGGGGAATGGCGAAGGCCCGCATTCGCATTCTCTGAAATGCTTTCCCACTACCTTGCGGGTGCACATGAAATGAGTGATGAGCACGTCGTAGGCTGGATATTTGCCGCTTTCATATTGGCGGAGGCGATTGAACAAGGAGCAACAGATTGGGAAAGAGAATTTAATCACTTTCTTGCCGGATTATATATCTTGCAGGCAAGACTTGAGGTTGATGACTCTCTTTTCATATTGCGCCGGGTTATCCTAAGCGGGAGTAAAATTCCTTGACGTGTCGCTCCGCTTGGTGGCT
>CAIYZC010000699.1 GCA_903930565.1 uncultured Pedosphaera sp. | reverse complement strand
CATGGATTGAGCAAAGGAGAGGGCCATTTCGCAGGGTTTCCAGTGGTGGGAGGAGTTCAAAAGCGGTGCCGCGCGTTGCTTTCACCGCACTCCAAGACGCTGGCGCGCGGTTGGGGAGCCGTCGAAAGTGCGTAGGTTGGGTTGGCGGTTCGTGGCCGGTCACGACGGGCCTCCTCTCCCCCGGCCCACTCCTCCATTCGGAATGGCGGAGAGGGAGGGGCTCCAGGCGCATGGATTGAGCAAAGGAGAGGGCCATTTCGCAGGGTTTCCAGTGGTGGGAGGAGTTCAAAAGCGGTGCCGCGCGTTGCTTTCACCGCACTCCAAGACGCTGGCGCGCGGTTGGGGAGCGGTCGGAAGTGCGTTGGTTGGGTTGGCGGTTCATGGCCAGCCTTGACGGGCGGCGAGCGGGGGGATGGGTGCGAGGTCCCCCACCCCGCGAATCAGGGCGGGAAAGTTGATGGGGTTTTGGCTTGCGGGGCGGGGCGGGGGGGCGGATATGTTGAAGGCAGACGAATATCAGCGTTGAATACCTCTATGCATAAAATCTCACGGTGGCGGACGGTGCTGGCCGGCGGGCTGGCGGCGGTGGGTTTGGCGACGGCCCAAGCGGCGGACACGAATGACGGCGCGGCCAAACCGGCCGCAGCGGCGACGGTGACGGCGACGGCCACGGCCAAAGCGGGCGCGGGCCCGGCGTTGGCCGTGGCGGCAAACCATTGCATCGGCATTCCCCGGGCGGCGCTCGGGAAGGAATATCTGCTCTCGGGATCGGTGATCCCGCAGGCGCTCTCGCCCACGAGCACGGCGCTGGCGGGCCGGATCGTGCGGTTTGAACTGTTCGCGGACGGCGTGGACATGTACGAGGCGACCAAGGGCTTGGTGGTCACGGACGACCTCCCGGCGCGCCGGTTGCTGGCGAGCTTCCCGATCGTGGAGCAGGACGACACGAAGGTCGTGATCGACTTCAACAAGGGCATGCGCCGGGTGTTCACGGACATCTGGTACAGCGGCGGCAGCTTTAACGCGGCCGGCCGGGAACGCACTTTGGAAGTGCCCCAGAGCCGGGTGTTTGACGTGAAACAGGACGGCGACCGCCTGGTGATCCGGCAGAGCGCCCAGACCCGCAGCCGGGCGGAAGACCAGGACCGCGAGGAACGCTATGAGTTGCGCTATTTCATCGCGCCCTATCAGCAGAGCGATTTCAAGAGCAAGGAATTGAGCGCGAGCGAGAGCCGGTATGTGAGCTACTTCGAGGTGCAACCGCAGATGGAAACCACCAGCGGCCGGGTGACCTCCAAGATCATCCGCTTCGACCTGAATCAACCGGTGCAATTTTATTACAGCGCCAACACGCCGGCCGATTACGTGCAAGCGGTCAAGGACGGCATCCTGTACTGGAACAAGGCGTTCGGCAAAGAGGTGGTGAAGGCGGACAAGGCGCCGGACGGCGTCACGGCCCCGGACGTGAGCCACAACATCATTCAATGGGTGCCGTGGGACAGCGCGGGGTTCGCGTACGCGGACGTGATCGTGGATCCGCGCACGGGGGCGGCGCAGCACGGGCAGGCGTACATCACGAGCGTGTTCGCCACGGGCAGCCGGGGCAGCGTGCGGCAATTGCTGCGGACAATGCGCGGCCTGGCGGATGGCAAGGAAACGAAGGAAAAGGACGGCAAACCCAAGCCCGAAAAGGCGGAGGCGGCCGACGAACGGCATCCCTTGGGGACGAGCTTCCTGGAAACCGCTTCGCTTTGCCGGGTGGATGTGGCGGCGCTGGCGGAGCAAACCGCGGCGGGGATCGAGAGCCTGCTGGCAGACGGCAAATTGGATGACGCGGCGGTGCTGCGGCTCTCGCAGGATTATGTGCGCGACGTGGTGGCTCATGAAGTCGGGCATATTCTGGGCTTGTCCCACAACTTCGCCGGCAGCGTGGCGGCGACCCTCACGCCGAAGGAATTGGACGACTGGTTCCACGACTATGTGGTGACGCCGGAGACGAACCGTTTCGCGGGCAAGATCAGCGGTTCCTCGGTGATGGATTACGATGTGTTCAAATCGCGGGTGTTCATCGGGCATTTCATCGGCACGGCCAAGGAAGCCCTGCCCTACGATCGCGCCGCGATCCAATGGGGCTACTTCGACAGCCACGAAGCGCAGGAGAAGAAGCTCCTTTACGCCATGTTCGGCTGGGCGGATGTGCGGACGTTTGATTACGGCGCCGACCCGGTGGTGGGCGCGTACGCGAACCTGGCCGACACGATCCAGAACCTGCCCAACGGCCT
>CAIYZC010000698.1 GCA_903930565.1 uncultured Pedosphaera sp. | reverse complement strand
TCGGCGAACCCCTCCGCGTGGACACCACCGCCATGCGTTTTGCCTTTTCCACGAAATACACCGACCCCGAGACGGGGTTGGTGTACTATGGGTTCCGATACTATAATCCGCAGACGGGGAGGTGGATTGGGCGGGATCCAATTGGGGAGAATGGGGGATTGAATCTGTTTGCCTTCGACCTGAACTCCCCCTTGCTGGGCGTGGACCCAGCAGGACTCGAATTAGTCAACTGGCAAGGGAGTTTTCCTTTTGGTCCGGCAGGTCCACTCCCATATGTAGTAGGCACGACACCTTTTGGCTTTGATAATCTAGTTACCGCCCAAGTCTATAATACGCTTGCAATTCCCGCGAATTTGACAGCCGATATTGCGATTGTTGGCGCGACTGTAGTCTCCGACATTGCGGACGCAACGTACAAATTCGCAGTTTGGGCCGGAGGTCAATTGCCTGGTCCCTTTCGATTGCAGCCTCAAGACCTGGATTTCTTATCGCTCGAGTTGGGTATTCGTAGCGTACCCTTCCCTTTCTTCAAGGTGAAAAAATGCCCGAATAACATTCGCAGTGCAAATGCCGCAGAGAATGTAGCGATCCGTCAAGGATACTTGGATGCGCTTAAAGCCATACCGGGCAAGATCGATACGTCTCTGCCCCTGCGAGAACAGGCGATGCAGGCGTTTGATTTGAGAAACGCCGCAAAAATCGATGCTCGTGCCGCCATGGCGGATGGTGGAGCGTTGCTAAACAAAACCGATCCTATCCCGACCATTCAAGATGTTGTGCGGCGTGCGTATCAGGATTATGGGTTCGTTGGCGACGATTTGTGGAGGAGTATCTTGGAAAGCTCTACTCGGTCACGTGCCTCGGTAAACCAAGCACTCGGAGTGAAACCCTAATGGAAAAGCATTCTTTGCCCGGATTGAATGAATGGGACGATTTTGATCGTGCCGCAGGTGTTCTTGTCAGGTCGCTCGGTTGGATCAAAGGTGAACGAGTGGATGGCCCCGATGCTCGTGTTAGTTCATTCTCAAAGAACGGACTTCAACTCTGGCTTGTCTATGATGATGTCATGGGGATGGCGCTGAAATGTGAGGGTAACGATTCGCATCTGACCGAAGTTGGAGATGCTATTCTGTCCGTTTTGAACTACGACGGACGAGGAGGGCACAAGACCTGAGCGTATGACGAGACTGATACTATTGCTGCTGACGCTGCTCGTTTCATGGTGTATTACGGTTTGCGCTACTACAATCCCCAGACGGGGAGGTGGCTCAATCGGGACCCGATTTGGGAATGGGGCGGGTTGAACCTCTACACCTACGTTTGGAACTCGCCTTTGAACTTCGTTGACCCGTATGGGCTGGCGACGGCGGTGATAATCGGCGGGCCTAGTCCCTCTGGCCCTGACAACTCATCGGGTAATCCCTTTGGACATGCTTCGATAGCCTTCACTGGAAACGGTGTGTACAGCTTTGGCACGGGTACCGATCAGGGTTCCAGCTTGACCGACTTCCTGAACAAGCAAGCTACCTATCGTGACAGCACCGTTTATATTCTGAACACCACGCCGGAACAGGAGAAGGCCATGATGGATTACCTCAAAAAGCAAAAGGGGAAGCCAATCAACAAGTATCCCGACAATTGCGCTCATCGCACGACTGAGGCGTTGAAAGCAGGCGGTGCCGCCCCAGACGATCTGACGCGAATGCCGCGCAGCGATTCGTTTGATCTCGGGAACAATGTTAATGGCAATTGGCCGAGCCTCATCGGGGACGCTTTGAACCAGCCTGGGAATCTCCAAATTCCCGTGCCCAAAGGAACCACGTTGCCACCGAACTTTCTGACCGGCTTCAATCCCAAAAAATGAAACGGCCTCTTCTTATAGGGCTGGCCGTAATCTTTGTTTTGATCGTTTGCGGCTGGCTGGTTTATCGGGACATTTTTTCCAACGAAGAACTAGCTTCAAAGGTTGAGTGGTCAGTTGTTCAGGCCGTCGAAGCGCAACACGAAGACAAGCACAGCGGGAAAATTGAGATTGTGAAGTTGGACGAGTATTCCGTTGTGGGGATTCCAGTCCCTGACGCCAGGAAAGAAATCTGGATAATGCTGAACCCTCGCAACCCGCCGTTCTACAAGCAACTTCCACAGGGGAGTTACGCATTGTCCAAAGAAGACCTCAAAACCATATTGGCGTCCGGCGTCGTGACCTCGACCGTTGAGAATTGCCTTGAGTCCCACGTTGAAGCTCCAAAGTAGGAGGCGCTTAATTGTGTGGTACACAAGTCCTTGATTTTCGGTTTATTCCGGGCTTTTCCAGCCCTTTCCGGGCTAATCGCGCCGTTCCCTGGCTATGGGCGTGATGACGATGGAGGCGACGAAAGCCGAGTGGCCGACGGCTTCGGCGTAGCGTTTGGGCAGGACGCGGACGGCGGCCAGGCTGTTCTCTTGAAGCTGGTCGGCCAGGTGGCCGAGCCGCCAGCCGAGCACCACCACGTCAGCGGTGGAAAACGCGAGCGACAGTTTTTGCGGTGGCTCGTTCTTGTCGTCCTCCGCATCCGGGTTTGGCTCCGGCGCGTATTCGATCAACTGGCTGGAGCGGAAGGCCCGGCGACTGTGTTTCGACAGGTGTAACTCGATGCAGGATATCCGTATTGCCAACCCCGTATAGGCAGGGAAACTGGGAGCGGCTACGCTGACCGGCATGTTAATTCTGCCTGGCCTTGGCCGCCTTCCAAGCGGTGGGCGTCAGTTCGGCGACCCGGTTGATGGACCAGCTGCCGAGCTTGGGCAATACCTCGGTCAGATATTCCCGCAGGTTGATGTCCAGGCGACGACAGGTTTCAATGATCGACGCGATGGCCGCCACTTTCGGCCC
>CAIYZC010000697.1 GCA_903930565.1 uncultured Pedosphaera sp. | reverse complement strand
GTGGACTGGCTGGCCGAACACTACCGCAAGGACGAGAAGATCGAGTGGCCCGTAGGCACCCAGTGCCAGTCCTGTGAGTTCAAGACGAGCCCGGAGCAGCGGCAGAAGGGGCTGAAATCCGGCTTCTGCGAGTGCTGGCACGAACAGTGGGACCTAACCGAGCAGGAACTTGCGCAGCCTAACGTATTCAACATCTGGAATTTTCGCGGAAAAGCAGCACTGCTTGAACAACGGCGTTTCTTTATGCGCGATGTGATACCGGACGACATTCTCGGTGGGAAGACGGAGAAGAAGGCACCCTCGGCCGGCCTCTCTGCCACAGCACGACAGTGGATGCAGGTCGACAAGGAGCAGCGGGGCGACCGCACGGCCTATTTTGATCGTGACGGCTTTGCCGCGGAAATGGCCGCTTGGCAGTATCCGCTCCATTTTATTGATTTCGAGACCTCGGCCGTGGCGATCCCCTTCAACCGCGGACGCCGCCCGTATGAGGGAATCGCCTTCCAGTTCTCCCACCACATTGTGCACGAGGACGGCCGGATTGAGCATGCTGGGCAATACCTGAACGCCAAACCTGGCGTCTTCCCCAACTACGATTTTGTCCGTGAATTGAAACGGCAGTTGCGGGACGACGACGGTACGATTTTCCGGTATGCGCCCCACGAAAACACATACCTGAATCACATCCTGACCCAGTTACAGGAAGAGCCACAAGGAAGCGTCCCGGATCGCGACGCTATCTGCGCCTGGATCAAGACCATCACTCGTTCGACTAAGGATTCGGTCGAGCAGTGGGAGGGCGGCCGGAACATGGTCGACCTATGGGAGCTGGAAAAGAAATACTACTACGATCCATATACACGGGGGTCCAATTCCATCAAGTGGGTACTACCGGCCGTCCTGAACTCCTCGACGCACCTGCAGGAGAAGTACGGGCAACCCATCTACGGCGCCCAGGGCGGCATCCCCAGTTTGAATTACCGGGACTGGGCGTGGATCAGGCGCGACGCACAGGGGACGATCACAGACCCATATCACTTGCTGCCCAGCGTAGGCGGCCTATCGGCCGAGCAACTGGAATACGCCGAAGAACATCAGGAACGGCTGGCCAATGGCGCCGCCGCCATGATTGCGTATGCCCGACTCCAGTTCACGCACATCCCCGACGCCGAGCGCCGGGATCTGGAGTCCGCTCTTCTCCGGTACTGCGAACTGGATACCATGGCCATGGTCATGATCTGGGAACACTGGATGAACCTATTGGGCAAGCGCTAACACGACGCAGCACCGAGCACCAATATGCAGAAACAAAAGATCAAATGTCCGAAATGCGGCTGCAAAATTCCATTGGCGGAGGCGTTCGAGCTCGAATTGGCGCACGTGCGTGCGCAGGCGGCGAAATACGGTCTGCTAATGAAGGCTCTCCGAAAAGAAAGAACCGAGCTCCGGAAAAGGGACATAGTGTTGCAAGGAAGGATCATTGATCTGGACATTGCCCGTCGGGAGGTCGCCGAGCGGAAGCCGGCCTTGGAACAAGCGTCCACCACGACTACAAACCATAAACGGAGGGCTTGAGATGACTGAAGATGAACTAAAACAGCGATGCGAACAGGCCGAGGACAATTGGCAGGCTGCTAAGCAGGGTGACCCAGAAGACTGTACATGGGGTTTCTTTGTTCAAGATCACTACTGTCCGGTTTAAAACCCCTGTAAACACAGTTGTTTGTCATCATCCGTGGGTTGAATCTGTAACGCCGGTGGATGAAAGGCCTGCAAAATGGGCGTTTTCTCGAAAAGAGTGAGGTCGAGAATCTGTAGAATGGTGTACGGGCTGTAAGGGAGGCAGAGATGCTTTTTCAGGATGGCAACCAAGACGTAGACGGAGATGGCGATCCACACCTGAGTCTTGACGGCGTTCTCGCTGGTCCCAAAAAACGTTTTGATCCGCAAGTGCTGCTTGATCCATTTGAAGAACAACTCCACTTGCCATCGAGCACGATAGAGGTGTGCAATCGTCAAAGCAGGCAGCATCTGGTTGTTGGTCAAGAAGATCAGGCGTTTGCCTGTTTCTGGATCCTTGAAACCAATGCGGCGCAAGACATCGGGATACTGCTGGGAGGAGCGCAACCCCGAGAGGGTTACCGTTTGATCGAATCGTACACCAGTTTGTTTGTCCACCGGGCGCGAATACCGTCGCAGGAGTTGGGAGTTGCGCTTGGCTCGTGTGACGAAAAACGCGCCATGTTGATGTATGCGGTGGAGTCGCTGAAAGTCCAGATAGCCACGATCCATGATGTAGAACGACCCCGCATCGAATGGCATTTGATCGAGGATGTTGACGTCGTGAACCTTGCCGGGAGTAATAATCACAACGGTCGGATAGTTTCCCTGCAACGCCAACAGCGTGTGCAGTTTGATTGCCGCCTTGGTCCGACGAAACTTCGCCCACGGAAACAGTTTCAGGCACAAATCGATGGTGGTCGAGTCCAGTGCATAGGCGGTTTGTTCCAGTTCGGTGCCAAACTTTTCGCCTGCGTACAGGTCGGACGCCTGCCGAATGAGCACCTGCGCAAAATCGGCGAAGATGCGCCAGTCTCGCTTCTCGTTGGCATCCGCCAGTGTACTGCGCGCTCCGGTCGAACGAATCCCCGAGTGATAGAGTTTTGCCGCTTGCGTGCGAAGTCCAATCGCAATCTCCCGCAGGCTTGCGCAGCCCGTCAACTGCGCAAATGCCATGATCAAGAATTGGTCCCAACAACTCAGGTCGCGGATGCGGTAGTTGCCACGGTAGCGTTCGACGCATCGGTTGAACTCGTGCCGTGGCAAGTGGTCCGTCAGTTGCGCAAAGATCGTTCGGCCTTCGTGCATGCAGCTTCTCCCCTTGGATTGTCAAGGGGGAAACCTTTGCCGAAAGCCGCTTGAAATTGAAATCGAAAACGCTCATGACCTCAATTCCATCTTGTGTTTACAGGCATGAAACGCATGTTGGCCAACTTTAAACCGGACAGTAGTG
>CAIYZC010000696.1 GCA_903930565.1 uncultured Pedosphaera sp. | reverse complement strand
CGATCCGCACGGCCGCGACATCCTGAAACCGGCGGGCGGACCGGCCTTCGCGCAGCTGAACCAAACTTGCGCCCCCTGCCACCGCGAACAGACCAAACCCGCCGTGTTTGAGCACGCGGCCCTGCGCGAGGGTTGCGGGGTCTGCCACCAACCGCATGGCTCCATCAATACCAAAATGCTGATCGTCCGGGATTCGAATCTCTGTCTTCGCTGCCATGCCCAAGTGCAGGGGCCGAACGCGGCCGGCTCGGGAATCTTCATCGGCCGGGTGAATCACAGCAGTTTCCTCGCTTACGGAACCTGTTGGACCGCCGGCTGTCACCGGGCGGTGCACGGCTCCAACGTCAATCCCCATCTGCTTTTCTAAATGACCTCCCGACCCCGCAACATAATTCGGCGCGGATTTTGGGTCGCCGGGGCGCCGGCGTTCGCCTTGGCGGGACGGCTGGCGGCGGGCGAAGTGGAGGCAGCTAAGCTGCCGCCACCGGGTACCAACCGCGTGGACTTTGCCCGCGATATTCAGCCCCTCTTCGAGACTTCCTGTTGGCGTTGTCACGGACCCGAACGGCCCAAAGGCGGCTTCCGGCTCACCAGCCGGGCCGCGGCCATTCAAGGGGGTGAACGGGGGCCCGCAATCGTCCCGGGCCGGAGCGCGGACAGTCCGCTCATTCAATATGTTGCGCGCTTGGTGCCGGACCTGGAGATGCCGCCGGCGGGCAAAGGCGCGGCCCTGACCGTTGACCAGGTGGCCCTGCTCCGGGCTTGGATCGACCAAGGCGCCGTCTGGGCGACCAACCGTTTCGTTTCGGAGGGCTGGTCGTTTGGGGAGCCGACGCTGGGCTTTACCACGGTGCGCGGAAACCAAAGCAAGTTTCGGGAGCAAACCGGGCAGCCGGCCGGACTTAACGGCGGCGTCTCCCAATTCGAATGGCGGCGCCAACTGGATGAGGCGACGAAACTGACCCTGGCCGGGCACGCTACCCGGGACGATTATCAAGCGGACTTCCGCTGGGAGCGACGCGATGTGGGTTTCCTGCACACCGGTTGGGAGCAGTACCGGAAGTACTTTGCGGACACCGGCGGCTTCTTCCCGGCCGCGAGTCCACCGGCCCCCCGACTGGGCGAAGAACCGGGACTCAACCTCGGGAAAGCCTGGCTTGAGCTCGGTTTGACCCTCCCGGACTGGCCCCGGATGGTTTTAGGTTACGCCTATGTCTATAAGCGCGGGGTGGAAACCACCACCCAGTGGAATAATCTCGACCCCGGGTCCATTCCCGCGGCGCCGGCCATCGGTCCCGGCAGTCGGGAACTACGGGAAGGGACCCACGTCATCACGTTTTCCTTGGAGAAGGAGCTTCCGGATGGCCGATTGGAAGACAACTTTCGCGGTGAGTTCTACCACCTGGACACCCACCAAACCAACGCGGCCTTTGCCCCCAATTTCGGCGGGGGCATGGCGGGGGATGAGCGCCAAAATTACCATTATTTTCAAGGTGCCAACACCCTGGTGGTGGAACGGCAGTTTAACGACTGGCTGTTTGCGTCCGGTGGCTATCTCTACAGCCAATTGGACGCGAACAGCGGCTACACCTTCGACGGTGCGGGCGCGACCCTGAACCAGCAGATCCAGGTGCCCCGGATCACGCTGGAGCGGGAATCCAATGTGGGCAATTTGAACGGCCGGATCGGACCCTTCGACGGGATGACGATTGCCGGCGGAGTGCAGACCGAATGGACTCACGAGCAGGGCAATGGGGCGGGCAACTTCGATCTGATCTTTGCCGGACCGTTCGTGTTTGCCAATCCCGCCACCTGGCAAATGAATTACGATACCGCCCAAGTGCAGGAGTCGTTGGGGCTGAGCTATGCGAAAATCCCCTTCACCTCCCTCTTCGCCGATTTGCGGTTGCAGCAAGCGAGCACGCACCAGAACGGCATGTTGGCCAACCAAGTTGGGGACGCGGAAGATTTCGCCCAACGGACCACCGCTTCCAGCCGATTGACGGATTATCGTCTGGGTTTCACCACCTCGCCCGAAGGCGGCTTCACCATCGGGGGCCACTACCGCCGCTACGAGAATGACACCCGTTACCCCGCCGGGCTCAATGAGCAGCCCATCGGCACCCCCGCCATCGGTTACCCGGGGTTTATTCTGGGGCGTGACCTGGTTACTGACGAGGTGGAGGGGCGTTTGGGCTGGCACCCTTGGTCGTGGTTGAAAACCGCGCTGACTTGCCAATTTTTGACCACGGATTACCGGGCCGACACCCGCTCCGCTTCGGATGGGGGCGCGCCCGGCGACATTTCCCCCGGGGGCGGACTTTTGGCCGGAGAGTACGTGGCCCGCAACTTCAGTTTGAACACCACGATCGCACCGGGACCGCGCCTGTTTCTGACCAGCACCGTGTCGGTTCAACCCACCCGCACAACCACGGCGAACAATGGCACCGCCGGCGTGGCGCCTTATCGGGGAACCGTTTACAGCCTGATCTCCAGCGCCAATTATGCCTGGCGGACCAATGTCAGTTGGTTCGCTGTCCATTCCTTTTCCGAGGCCAATTTCGGCCAGGACAATTTCGCCGGCGGCTTGCCGGTCGGCATCCAGTACCAACAACACGCCCTGCAAGTCGGGGTGGTTCGACGCTGGGGCCAAGGCGTCACGACGAAGCTGCAATATGGCTATTTCCGATACACTGAGCCCTCGGGCGGCGGGGCGGCCAATTATGTTGCCAATTCGGTCTTCGCGAGTATCGCGTTCCCGCTCCCGTGACGATTTCCGCATTCGCACCCGGCCACTCCGAAAGGCCCGCGAGGCGGGGAACAAACCACGCCGCCGTGACTCTTAGAGCGTGTTTTAAAAATCCGATAAAAATCTACTTTAACGATATTGTACAAGGATTTCGGTTCGTATAGTAGTACCGGATGCAAACGCATCCGACGACATATCCCAGCGATCTGACTGATGAAGAATGGGCGATCATT
>CAIYZC010000695.1 GCA_903930565.1 uncultured Pedosphaera sp. | reverse complement strand
GGCGCGAGGGGCGCGGCGGTGAGCCCGTTCGTGTTCAAGACGCCGCTGTAGGCGATGACCGGGTAGGGGGTGTTGGCGATGATGCCCGCGTCGCTCAAGTTCAGCGCGCCGGCGAGGGTGACATTGCCGTTCACCACCACGTTCGTGCGGGCGACCGGACCGCCGACGGTGACCAACAGCGTGCCGTTGGCGCCGAGGTTCAAACCGCTCGTGCCCGTCACCGGCGCGGCCAGGGCGAGCGTGCCCGCGCTGATCGTGGTCAGGCCGGAGTATTGGTTCGTGCCCGCCAGCGTAAGCGTGCCGGCGCCCTGTTTGACCAGGTTGAAGTTGGCCTGGCCGGGCGCGCCGAGGGTGCCGGAGTAGGTCAGATTGGCTGGGTTGTTGAGCGTGAGGGTGCCGCCCGCGGCGGCGCTGTTGATCACGGCATTGCCCGCGAAATTGGCGGTCAGGCCCGCGATGCTTTGGTTCCAACCGGCCAGGTCGAAATAGACGGCGCCGGTGCCACCCGCGCGCGTGAGGTTGAGCGTGGTGCCCGCCGGGAGGCCCTGGTTCACGCCGAGCTTCAACGTGGCGCTCAACTGGGCGGTTCCCACGTACATCGTCGTGCTGCCGGCGTAGGTGTTGTTCGCGTGGCCGATCAGGAAGGTGGCGGTATGGGAGCCGGCGCTGCCACCTTCCGGCCGCAGGTTCAAGTTGCCCCCGCCGGTCAGCGCGCCGGCCAGCGTCACGTTGTACACCACGCCGTAGGTACCGATGGTGGCATCCGACGCGTTCAGATTGATCGCGCCCGGCCAGATGACCGAACTGACCCCGCCGCTGTGGAATTCCAGCGAGCCGCCGAAGGAGCCGTTCAGGTAGCTCGCACCGTTGAGGGTGAGGGGCAGGTTGGGATAAGTGCCGGCGAGCCGCGGTTGGACCAAGGCGCCGGCCGCGACGTTCAGGGTGGCGCCGGGCGGCAGGGCATTGAGGCTGTTCAACACCAACGCCCCGGAATTGACCACCACCGGGCCGGTCAGGCTGTCCGCGAGATTCAAATTGAGCACCCCGCCGCCACCCAGGGTGAACCCTTGTGTGCCCGTCAACTGCACGGCGAGGGTGGCGGATTGGTTGGTGACCTGGATTTGCGGCGTGCCGCCCGGCGCGCCCAGGGTGAGGTAGCCGCCAGTGCCGGGGGAAAGCACCCAGCCCACGGCGCTGCCGGAGGGATTGCCGAACAGGAGATTCCCAATCGTGTAGCTGCCGTCCAGGGTCAGGTTGGCCGAAGTGGTGGCGGGCTGGGTGAATTGCGCGGTGTTCCCCGCGCCGTAGGCGGGACCGGCGGGCGACCAGTTGGTCCCTTGCGACCAACTGCCGTCGGCCACGCCGCCGCTGAGCTGGCTCCAATTGTAACTGGTCTGGGCGCCCGCGGGCGGGACGCCCACGATTGCGCCCAAGAGGAAAACTCCGCCGATCCATCGCCCAAGGTGCATGGGCGCAGTCTAACCTTTGGAGTCAAAATGGCAATGGCGGCCCGGACCGAGCGGGAGTCTCCCGACGTCGCCGCCCACAATTTCCGTGGTTGCGGGAGCGGGTCGGCTCCCCCGGTCCGCCTCCGCGCCCGCGCTCAAAACGTGGGGCCCAACTGCCAGGGGGCGAATTCCTCGTCGCCGAGGCCGGCGAGTTCGCTCTTGGTCTTTTCGCCGCCGGCCACGGCGATGATCTTCTCGAAAATCCGCCAGCCGACCTGTTCGATGGTTTCGGTGCCGTCGAGGATGGTGCCGGCGTTGAGATCCATGTCCTCCTCCATCCAATGGTAGAGGGTGGTGTTGGTGGCCACCTTGATGCACGGGGCGGGTTTGCAGCCATACACGCTGCCCCGGCCGGTGGTGAAGACGCCGATATTGCAGCCCCCGGCGACCAAGCCGGTCATGCTGACCGGATCGTAGCCGGGGGTGTCCATGAAGCAAAAGCCGGGGGTGGTGATGGGCTCGGCGTATTGATACACCGCGGCCAACGGCGACTGGCCGCTCTTGGCGACGGCGCCGAGGCTCTTTTCAAAAATGTTCGTCAAGCCGCCCTCCTTGTTGCCGTGGGAGGGATTATTGTTAATCGAGGAACGGTGCTGCCGCGCGTGGTCCTCCCACCAGCGAATGAGCGCCACCAATTGTTCGCCCACCGCCCGGGTCACCGCGCGGCGGGTGAGCAGGTGCTCGGCGCCGTAGATCTCGGTGGTTTCGGCGAGGACGGAGGTGCCGCCGTGGCGGACGAGCTCGTCCGAGGCCACGCCCAGCGCCGGGTTGGCGGTGATGCCGCTGTTGCCATCCGACCCGCCGCAATTCTCCGCGAGGATGAGGCGGCTGAGCGGCTGCGGGGTGCGGCGGAGGTCGTTGGCGGCGGGGAGCAGGCGCGCGACCGCGGCCACGCCGGCGGCGACGGTCTTGCGCATCCCGCCGCTGGTTTGAATGTTGAGAAATGTCGGGGCGGACTCCCCCGGTTGGATTTGGTCCAATTGGTGGGCGCGGCGGATGAGGTCCACTTGGTTCACCTCGCAACCCAGGCCGATCATGACGTAGCCGGAGATGTTCGGATGCCGCGCCACGCCCGCGAGGACGCGTTGGAGCACGCGGTGCGGTTCGCCGACATCCATGGCGCAACCGGCCTTGTGCGTGAAGGCCATGACGCCGTCCACATTCGGAAAATCGCGCCGGAATTCGGGGGTGCGGAAATGGTCGCGGATGTAATGGGAAACCGAAGCGGAACAATTGACGCTGGAAATGACCGCCAAGTAGTTGCGGGTGCCGGCGCGGCCGCCGGGGCGGGCGTAACCGGCGAAGGTGCGGGCCGCCTCCGGGGGGTAATTGGCCACGGGCCGGACGTCGGTCGAGAATTCGTAGTCGCGGCCGAACTCGGGGAGGGTGAGATTGTGGGTGTGAACGTGGTCCCCGGGGGAGATCGGGACGAGGGCGTGGCCGATGAACTGGCCGTACTTGCGCACCGGTTCCCCGGCGGCCAAAGCGCGGACCGCGAGCTTGTGGCCCGCGCCGGCGTTTTGGCCCGCGACCAGCACGGTGCCGTCCGCCCGGAGCAATTCCTCGCCCGCCTTCACGGGCCGCTTGAGCACGGCGACGCTGTCCGTTTCGCGGAGCAGCACCGCCACGTCGTCAAAATTACGCGGGGCCATGGCAAGAGAACGGCGCGCCGGGTCGCGGCGCGCCGTTCACCGAAGGGTGGGGAATCAGAGGGGGTGCATCAGCACGTTGCGGAACGCCACGGGATCATTGTGACCCGCGAAGCCGTAGGAGCCGGTGAGGCGATCCTTGCCGGGATGCGCGTGGCCGGCCATGAATTCGGTGACCTTGGACAAATCGCAGTCCAAAATGACGGTACCGTTGAGCTCCACCTTGATTTTGGTCCCTTGGACGGTGACTTCCTCGAAGTTCCACTCGCCAAGGGGGTGGTGGTAACCGCGCGCCGCGGCGACCATGCCGTAGGCCGAGCCGTGGGCCTGACGGGGATCGATCTTTTCGCCGGTGGCCTTTTCGTAATTGTCATCGAGGACCTGCAATTCGCAGGAGCCGACATAGGCGGTGTCGCCCGAACCGGGATAATGAATCGCCAGGCCGTTGTTGCCGCCCGGGGGGAATTTGATTTCAACGCGGTTCACGAAGTCATTGTAGTCGGAGGTGGTGTAGATCGTGCCGCCTTTCTTGGGCTTGCATTGGACCGCGCCGTCAATGATGTCGTATTCATTGGTGGGACCGGCCCAGCCGGTGAAATCCTTGCCGTTGAAGATGGGCTTGAAGCCCTGGTTGTTGTGGCTGGCGAGGATGCGGTTGGCTTCTTCGGAGCCGATTTCGCGGATGAAGACGTTGCGCCAGCGGATTTCGCCACCGTGGGTCTGGAGTTGGATCGGGCCCTTGGCGGGGATGGGCGTCTTGCGGTCGTAGTAATTCTCCAGCAAGGCGTGGTCCACCACCATTTTGGAGTTGAGCCACACGCTCACGCGGGCGCCGACCATGACGACGCGGACGGTGTTCCATTCGCCGAAAGGCTTGTCGGCCAGCACGAGCGGATCCTTGCCGGGCGCGCCCGGGCTGTTGTTCCACAAACCGCCGGAACCCTTGTCGGCGCCGAGGTTGAACTTGGCTTTTTCGGTGTAGTCCCAGATCTGGACCTGCGGGCAGCCGCGCAGGTAGATGCCGGAGTCGGCGAGGGGCACGGTCTTGTATTCGAGGAGGAGTTCGATGTCGCCGTAATCCTTCTCGGTGGAGGCGTAGGCGCCCTTGCCGTCGTTGACGAGCTCGTCGCGTTCCACGCGCCAGTGTTCGTTCATCGTCTTGGTCCACTCGGCGATTTTGGCCGCCCGCTGCTCGGGGGTCATGGCCAACAATTTGCGGTGGTCGAACGTGTCGCCCCCGCGAAATCCGGTGAGGTCCTTTTCATTGAACAAGCGGCTGAACCCGGGAGGCGGTTCGCCGGCGGTCGCCGGGGTGGAGGCCAGGGGGAGCGCGCCGAGCAATACGGCGAGCAAACCGGCCGCGCGGGGCAGCCGGAACAGGGAAGTGAGGGTCGAGGTCATGCGGAATTCAGTTTTCGGTAATCGGGGACTAAAAGTGATGGCGGTGGTGGTGTGTGGTGGAGTGGTGAAAACAGCGGTTGCTTACAGGGTCCACGGGCCGCGCATCGGCTGATGGATGTATTTGTTCGCGTCGTCGTCGTTGATGAAGCGTTGCGTTTTGGGATCGAAATGGAGCACGCGACCGGTTTGCCAGGCGGTTTTGGCCAGGTTGACCAACGTCGCGGAGCGATGGCCGTTCTCTTCGTTGAGGGCGAACTTCTTGCGCGTGCGCACCGCTTCGACGAAGTCGGTGACCTGCGGTTCGGGCTCCTTGAGCGCGTCGAGTTTGTCCTCGAAGTTCGGGATGTCGGATTCCATGCCCTTGCGGATGCTGCCGAGCGGTCCGGTGATGAACGCGGCCTTCTGGTCACGGTTCTCGCCATCAATGATGATTTCGCAGCCGTCCGCGTACTTGATGCGGATGCGTTTGAACGTGCTCACCGCGTCCAAGTCCTGCTTGGGGGCTTCGGATTCGATCTCCACGGGGCTTTCGTTGTCCTTGCCGAGGATGTACTGCACGGGGTCCAAGTAATGCTGGCCCATGTCGCCGAGGCCGCCGCCATCGTAGTCCCAATAACCGCGGAAGGTCTGGTGGACGCGGTGGGGGTGGTAGGGCTTCATGGGGGCGGGGCCGAGCCACATGTCGTAATCCAATTCCGCGGGCACCGGCTGGGGGGTGAGGTCGGTGCGGCCGACCCATTCAAACTTCCAATTGAACCCGGTGGCGGCGTTGAGCGTCACCTTGAGGGGCCAACCGAGCAAACCGCCGGCCACGGCCTTTTTGATGGGATGGACGCGCGTGCCCATGCCGTAGAAGGTCGCCTGGAAGCGGAACCAGGTGTTGAGGCGGAAAATCCGTTGGTTTTCCTTGATCGCCTTCACCACGGCCTCGCCCTCGCCGATCGTGCGGGTCATCGGCTTTTCGCACCAGATATCCTTGCCCGCCTTGGCGGCGGCGATGGAGATCAGCGCGTGCCAGTGCGGCGGCGTGGGAATGTGGACGATGTCGATGTCCTTCCGGGCGATGACCTCGCGGAAATCGCGATAGCCTTTCACATCCTGGTTGCCGGTCTTGCGGACGGTATCCAAGGCGTGGTCGAGGTGCTTTTGATCCACGTCGCAAAGGGCGAGGAGCTTGCAGGACTGGTTGAGTTCGGTGACGTGGCCCATGCCCATGCCGCCGGTGCCGATGACGGCGCGGGTGAGGACGTCACTGGGGGCGGTAAACCCCGGACCGCCGAGCACATGGCGCGGCACGATGGTGAAGGCGGCCGCGGAAAACAGGGTCGCTTTGAGAAAATCCCGACGCTTAAGGTGGTGTCGTTTGTTCATAAGTCAGCGGTTTACGATGCTTCCCCAGCCTTGCCAGAGATTGCCCACGGCGTAAAGGGGAATTCGCGGGGACCACCGCGGGAGGATCAACCACGGATTGCACAGCGGAGCGCAGAGGAGGAGGGGAGGAAGGCGCTTTGGGGACAGGATTTACATGATGGACAGGATCTGGGATGGGCTGCTGATGCATCCTCCCCTTTGCGTAATCAGTGCCGTCTGTGGTTAAAATCCGGGCCCTGGTTTCCCCGGCGTTTACAGGGGCAGGATTTCGGGGCGGAGACCGTCGGGGGTGAGGTGGAGGAGGGCGACGCTGCGGGAGAGGTTCAGGCGGGGTTTGCCGGAATAGCCGGGGTTCAAGAAGAAGATGCCGTCCAGCGTGTCGTGGAAGACTTGGTGGGTGTGGCCGAAGACGACCAAGCCGGGTTGGAGGCGGGTGATGCGTTCGCGGATGACTTGGTGCGGGCGGCGGACATCCACGATGTGGTGGACGAGAATTTTGATCCCGGCCAGGGTGAGGACTTCAGTCTCGCGATAGGGCAGGCCGGCGTCGTTGTTGCCCAGCACGGCGGTGACAGGGGCGAGGCTCTCGAGCTCGTGGATGACCCACGGCTGGCCGATGTCGCCACCGTGCAGGATGTGCTCCACGCCGGCGAAGAGCTCCGGGACGCGCGGGTCGAGAAAGTTGTGGGTGTCGGAGATGACGCCGATTTTCATGCGCTCAGGAGCACGGGCGGGGAGGCAAGCGGTCGCGGGAGCGGAACGCGCCGAATCAGGCTTTGGCCTCCTGCGGCGTTTCCCCGGCGGGTTCGGCGGCGGGGGCCTCGTCGGCGGGTTCTTCGGCTTCCTTGGGCTCGGGGGCGTCCAGGAGCTTCATGGCCCCGGCGAACAGCCCGGAGAACAAGCCGCCGCTGATGAGGGTGTTGCGGAAGAATTCCCAGGTCTGGGGGTAGCCGGCGGTGCCTTTCGTGAGGGCGATGATCCAACCGGCCAGGGTGCGGGTGTACTCGGGATTGTGGTAGGGGTTGAACAGCCAGGCGAAGGTGTTCGTCACCAAATAAAACAGCAACGCACCGAGGATGCCGCCGCCGAGCAAACCGAGGAACGGGGAGCCCGGGCGAAACCGCCGACCCAGCCACAGCAAGGCGGCATAGGCGAGGTAGTTGCCCAGCATTTCCGGGCTGAGCAGCGGGGCGTGGTAGTAAAGGCCATTGAGCAGCAGATCGGTGACCAGCAGGGTCGCCAGCGGCAGCCAAGCGGCCAGGCGCGGGGGGAAAAATACGCCGGCGCAGAACATCAGGGCGTAGGTCGCGCTGAAGTTCGGCGGCATGACTCCCGGATAGCGCGATGCCGCAAACACCAGCATCAAAAGCACGGGCAAAATCGCTTTGGCCTTCACTCCCGCCAGCATACCCCCCCCTCCGATAATGACAAGCGGGGGAATTTGGGTTAACCATGGCGGGACACGTGGACAAACTTTTCGAGGTCGTGCATCAGGATGCGGAATTGCTGGTGATCAACAAACCCGCCGGGCTGGTGTGCCATCCCACGAAGGGCGATGTGTATTCCAGCCTGATCAGCCGGGTGCGCCTGCACCTGGGGGTGGACGGCGAACCGCAGCTGATCAACCGGCTGGACCGGGAGACGAGCGGGCTGGTGATCGTGGCCCGCACGCCGGAGGCGGCCCGCGCGCTCCGGCGGCAGTGGGAGGCCCGGCATGTCACCAAGGAGTATCTGGCCATCGTCCACGGCCACCCGGCGGCGGACACCGGGATCCTGGACGGGCCGCTGGGGAAGGATGAGGGCAGCCGGGTCGCGATCAAGGATTGCGTGCGGCCCGACGGGGCGGCGGCGGAAACCGCCTACACTGTGTTGCGCCGCTGGGAGCGGAGGGAGGGGGCCTTCGCCCTGCTGCGGGTGCAACCGCGCACCGGCCGGAAGCACCAAATCCGCATCCACCTGCAACACCTGGGCCACCCCATCGTGGGTGACAAGTTGTACGGCGGGGACGAAGATTGTTACCTCGCCCTGGTGGAGGACCGGATGACTCCGGCGCAACGGGCCCGCCTGGTGCTCCCCTGGCATGCGCTGCACGCCGGGGCGGTGCGGTTTGCCTGGCACGGGGAGGCGCGGGTGTTCACCGCCCCGCCCGAACCCTGGTTTTTGGAATTCGCCGGTCCCGTGCCTGAATTATGAAAAACCTCACGGCCCCCCGGCTCATCAAATTGAAGGGCGGCTTGTTCCTGGTGCTGGGGCTCCTGTCCGCCGCCTTGTTGGTGCTGGAGCAACCGTCCCTGAAGGTCGTCACGCTGCTGGCGCTGTGCATCTGGTGCTTTTGCCGCGCGTATTATTTCGCGTTTTACGTGATCGAGCATTATGTCGATCCCACGTTCCACTTTTCCGGCCTCGGGTCGGCGCTGAAATATTTGTGGCGCAAGCGGGGGCGGGGGTGATGGGAGGGAGGGGCATTTTCCCGAACCTGGAGGGTTCAAAGCAGGTGGTTGAGGAGTGTCGCCCCGATACCACCGGATGACGATTGATTCAAAAACTGCATCCTTGAGGGAGGCCAGCGTGGGATTGGGCCCCCGAGAATCCAGTGCCGGTCTATGGAGCGCTACAGGCTGCGATCCCGCTGGGATCGGGAAGGTTTGGTGCGGGGTATCCGGGGGTGTCGCTAGGCTCAACCCCCGGCTAATGGATGCCATCCCGCTGGGATGGAAAGACCCGCCCCCTGCGGGTGATAAACGAGGCCCTGGCGCAACCGTCGCCCGCTTTCGATCCATCAATCACATCGCTTCGACGGCGACGGGTTCGGGGCGGGGGGCGGTCGGTTTGGGTTCTTCCACAGCCTTGAGGGATTTGGCCAGGTGGATGGTCCAAAACCCCAACACGACCGCGCACAGACCGGTCACGGGGAAACGGGTAATCCGGCCGGTTTCGGTTTCCTTGAGCACCGCGCCGCTGAACAACGCGGCCAGGCCGGCGGCGAATTGTTGCACGGAGGAGTTCAGGCTCATGAAGCTCCCCCGCTGCCGGGGTTCCACGACGGCGGTCATCAACGCCATGCCGGGCACCATGCGGCTCGACATGACGATCCAGAAAATGGTCGTCACCGTGATGGCCAGGGCGGGGTGGACGGGCGGCAGGTTGGTGAGGAGGACGATGGGCACCACGGTGGCCAGCGCGCAGATTTGGAACACCTTTAGGTTGCCCGCCCGGTCCGACCACCGGCCCACCAAGTTCATGGTGAACACCGTGAACAAACCGCCGATGGCATAAATGTAGGGCAACTGGGTTTCCTTGAGGCCGACGTTCGCCACCATGTAATTGCCGACGTTCGGGAAGATGCAGAAGCCCATGAAGGTGAGCACGGCCATGAACAAAAACGCGCGCTGATGGTTCGGGTGGGCCACGATGGCCAACAGATGCCGCGCGGCCCCGCCGGCGGGCTGGTGTGGCAAATGCCGCCGGAGCGAGGGCAGCACCACCGCCGTGGCGATCAAGACCAGCAGGCTCAAGCCCGTCAGCGCCAAAAAGGGCATGTGCCAGTCAAAATCCGACGCCAAGCGCAGCCCGATCGGCACGCCGCAAATCGAGGCGACGGAAAACGAGGACATCACCATGCCCATGGCCGCCCCGCGCCGCACCGGCGGGATCATGTCCGCGATGATGGAAAGAATCTGGGCGCCCGTCACGCCGCCGAACGCGCCCGCCATGACCCGCGCCGCGACCAGCAGGTGGTAGGTGGGTGCGAGCGCGCAAAACAAGGTCCCGACGCCAAAGCCGAAATACAGCCACAACAACGCGGGGCGGCGGTCAAAGCGGTCGAGGAAAAATCCGGCCAGGACACCGGCGACGCCCGCCGCGATGGCGTAGGCGGAGACGATGATCCCGAATTGGGAGGGGTCGAGGTGGAACACCCGGCGGTACTGCGGCCCCAAGGGCATGATGATGAGGAAGTCCAAGACCGTGGTGAACTGGATCGCCGCCAGGGTGAGCAAAAGCCACCGCTCCCGTTGCCGGGTCCAGGGTTGTCCTCCCACCGCTTCATTCTCGTGCACGCTCATACTTCGGCTTGGTCGCCAAGCCGGGGGAGTCTAGGTGCCCCCCCACCCGGCGCAAGCTTTTCCGCGTCGGCGGGCGGGCGGCGGATAACCGCGAATCATGGCGCAAGGGGGGGGCAAACCACCCGGGCGCCGGGCGCCGCGGGCTCAGTCCATGCGGACGCAGGACTCGATGTCGTGGGCGAGAAAGGTGGCTTTGCCGATGAGGAGTTCGAGTTCGTTGACGCGGTCGTTTTCGACGAACAGCAACTCCTCTTTCAGGCACAGCTCGCCGCGCAGGCGAATGCCGCCGTGCAGCCAGACTTCGACATCGTGGCCGAGGGGGAGGTTGAGCTTGCGGGCGAGGGCCTTTTTGGCGCGGAGGCGGTCGAAGAGCCAGCGGGCGTGGCCCGCGCCAAGCGCGCCGCCACCGTCGCCGGGGGCGTCGAAATTGAGGGTGCCTTGTTCACTCATGGCGGGGGGTTAGGGAGGGGCGCGAGGGCCGCGCGGGGACGGGGGGGAACGAGGGATTCGGGATAGACGAGGTAAACGGCCCGGCCGGATTTGCGCCAGGCGGCCAACAGGCGGTCCCGGGGATACACGCGCCGGGGCGATTCGTTGCGGCGCACGGACACACCGGGGTCGTTGGCGATAAAATCGCCGTTCGTGGTGAACCCGGCGCAAACGATCAAGTGGCCGTTGTCGCGACCGACCTGCCGGTTGTTGGTCAGGTAGGAGGACACCGAGAGGATGGGCGGGACACCCAGGGCAATCCAGTCTTCCAACTCGGCGAGGTCGTCCATGCGGGTGACATAGGCGCGCAGCCCGGGAAATTCCCCGGCGAAAGCGGTGTTGAAGGGCCAGTTGCCGGTGCCGTCGAAAACGGGATCATAAACCGCCTGCGCGACGGTCGGGACCGGCAGGCGCAAGTCGGGCCGGTGCAATTGGTTGCCCCAATAGGCGAGCACCATGGCCAGGGAGGTAGGGCTGCACCAACCCTTTTCCTCGGGATAATCGCCCTGGCGCAATTCGGGCACCGGCAGGACGCGGCCGCGCGCGGCGGGATTGCCGGCGAAAGGGAGCGGCGGGGTGCGACGGTCGGCAAAGGACAAGCCCACGAACTTGAGGTGCGGGGAGCGGCCGGCCTCGGCCCCGAGCGTGAGGCGCAGTTGCACGCTGCCGCCGGGATGCTGAAGGGCGAGGGTGTCGGTGCGGACGGCGCCGTCGGCATCCGCCTGGCGGGCGACGCTGCCGCGGGGATGGCGGGCCGGGTCATCGGCCCATTGGCCCAGGGTGTAGAACCGGGTGGGGCCGTTCGGGCCCAGGCTGCGGGCCTCGACGGTGAGATGATCACCGGGGGCGGTGTTCCACGAGACGATCAATTCATTCCACGCCACCGGGGCGGGGATGGGCGGGGAGAGGAGGACCATTTCGCCCGGATTCGTGCCCGCCTGGCGGGTGAAGCGGGTGAAATCCTCCAGCCCGACAAAACCGGCGGCGCGGGGCGGCAGCGGCGCGGCGGGGCGCGGGGCGGCGCAGCCGGCCAGCAGCAGGGCGGCCACCCAGGCCGCGGGGACGAACGAGGATGGCTTTCCGTTCACGGAGTCGAAAAATAGCATGGACGCGCCGCGGAGGAAATGTTTAAGAGGGGGCGACCGCAACGCACCGCTTATGAAAATGTATCGTCTGAACCGGCTCTTCAACCCCCGCTCCAACCGCTGCTTCGACGTGGCCGTGGACCACGGGTTCTTCAATGAGCGCGGGTTCCTGCAAGGGATTGAAAACCTGGAAAAATGCGTCCACACGCTGGTGGCCGCCGCGCCGGACGCGATCCAACTCACCGTCGGGCAGGCGCACTACTTGCAAGCCCTGCCGGGCCGGACCAAGCCGGCGCTGGTGCTGCGCACGGATGTGGCCAACGTGTACGGCCAGCAACTGCCGCGGGCGCTCTTCAGCCGCATGATCGAGGCGCCGGTCGAGCAGGCGCTGCGCCTGGACGCCGTGTGCGTGGTGGTGAATTTGTTCCGCATTCCCGAGCAACCGGAAGTCACGGACCAGTGCATCCAGAACATCCTGCGCCTGAAGCCGGAATGCGACCGCATGGGCATGCCGCTCATGATCGAACCCCTGGTCTTCCAAGCCAACCAGAAAGCGGGCGGGTACATGGTGGACGGCGATTTGGAAAAAATCCTCCCGCTCGTCCGCCAGGCGGTCGAGCTCGGGGCGGACATCATCAAGGCCGATCCGACGGATGATGTCAGCGTTTACCATCGCGTGGTCGAAATCGCCGGCCGCATTCCCGTGCTGGTGCGCGGGGGCGGCAAGGCGCCGGACGCGGAAATCCTCGCGCGCACGGAGCGGCTGATCCAACAGGGTGCGGCGGGCATCGTTTACGGCCGCAACATCATCCAACACACCGACCCCGCCGGGATGACGCGCGCGCTGATGGCGATCGTGCATGACGGGGCGGACGCGGCCGCCGCCGCGAAATTCATCAAAAGCTAACCTCACCGGCCTATGCTCCCCCTCCGCTCCGGGCAACCGTGGTCCCGTCTCCTGGCCGGGGCGGGGGTAGTGTTGCTGGCGGCCGGTTTGACCGGGCGGGCGGCTCCGCCCGGCGGGGACGTCTTCCTGGAGGCGGAGCAATTCGCCGAGCAAGGCGGCTGGGAGCTGGACCAACAGTCCATGGACCAGATGGGTTCCCCCTACCTGCTGGCGCACGGCCTGGGCGTGCCGGTGCCGGACGCCACCACCACCGCCCGCTTTCCCGCGGCGGGGGTTTATCATGTGTGGGTGCGGACGCGCGATTGGGTGGCGCCCTGGGGCGCGCCGGGCGCGCCGGGCAAATTTGAATTGCGGGTGGACGGCACGGCTTTGCCGGTGGTCTTCGGCACCGAGGGCGCGGCGTGGCATTGGCAGGATGGCGGGGTCGTGTCGGTGGGCCGGGAGGCGCGGGTCGCGCTGCACGATTTGACGGGTTTTGACGGCCGCTGCGACGCGGTGGTGTTCCGGCGGGAGCCGTCCCCCGCGCCGCCGGCTGAAGCGGCGGCCCTGGCGGCCTACCGGTGGGAGGCGCTCGGGCTGCCCGCGGCACCGGAGGACGGCGGGGAGTTCGACCTGGTGGTGGTGGGCGGCGGGATTGCGGGTTCAAGCGCGGCCTTGTCCGCGGCGCGGCAGGGTTTGCGCGTGGCCCTGGTGCAGGACCGGCCGGTGCTGGGCGGCAACGGCAGCTCGGAGGTCCGCGTCTGGCCGGAGGGCAAAACGCGGCAGGCGCCGTATTACCACGTCGGCGAAATCGTGGAAGAATTGGTGGCGCAAAAGGGTCCGGGGGACGGCAACGCGAAAGGCGCGGCGGTGTACGCCGACGAGCGCAAACTGTCCCTCGTGCGCGCCGAGCCGCGGATCAAGCTGCTGACGGAGCAGCGGGTGGAGGCGGTGGCCGCCGGCACGGGACAAATCACCTCCGTGGTGGCGCGCCATGTCCGCACCGCGCGGCGGCTGCGGCTGCGCGCCCGGTTGTTCGCCGATTGCACCGGCGACGGCACGGTGGGCTTCCTCGCCGGGGCGGATTTCGAGGAGTCCAAGGGCGAACACCAAGGCCTGAGCAATTTGTGGAACGTGATGGACGCGGCCGATCCCCGGCAGGTGCTCCAATGCGAGTGCAAGGACAAGACCGCGCTGGCGCTCGCCACCCAGGCGGGCGAGGTGGCGGCGCCGTTTCCGCACTGCCCCTGGGCGCTGGATCTGCGGGACAAACCCTTTCCCGGCCGCCAAAACTTCCGCGGCCAATGGGGCGCCGCCAATCCACTGGACAATTTGGGCGGCTGGTTCTGGGAAAGCGGGTTCCACCAGGATCCCGTGAACGACGTGGAGCAAATCCGCGATCTGAATTTGCGCGCGATGTTCGGCGCGTGGGATGCGCTCAAGAACGTGGACCATTTGTATCCGAACCACCGCATCGGCTGGGCGGCGTTCATTGCGGGCAAGCGCGAATCGCGGCGGTTGCTGGGGGACGTGGTGCTGCAGGTGGCGGATTTCCGGCTGTCGGCGGGATTCCCGGACGGGGCGTTTCCCTGCTCCTGGCACATTGACTTGCACGGCGCGGACCCGGAGTTCAAAAAGGTGCAGCCGGGCGAGGAATTCATCTCCCGCGCCACCGAAGGCGCCAAGTTTGAATACCAGAGTCCGTTTTGGGCGCCCTACCGCTGCCTCTACAGCCGGAATATCACCAATTTGTTCATGGCCGGGCGGGACATCAGCGTGAGCCACGAGGCGCTCGGGCCGGTGCGGGTCATGCGCACCTGCGGCATGATGGGTGAAGTGGTGGGCAAGGCGGCGTGGCTGTGCGTGCGCCACCACACGACGCCGCGCGGGGTGTATGCGGAGCGGCTGAACGACCTGCAGGATTTGCTGCGCCAGCCGGGCGCCGCGCGGCGCGCCACCCGGGAGGGTCAACTCGCCCTCCCGCCCGGCGTCACCCCCGCCGCCGAGCCGCGGGCCGAGGGCCGCCCGACCACGGCCTT
>CAIYZC010000694.1 GCA_903930565.1 uncultured Pedosphaera sp. | reverse complement strand
GAGCAAATCCGTTTGTTTGGCGATTGGATTCGCCAGGGGGCCAAGTATGAGGCGCATTGGTCCCTGGTGCCGCCGATCCACCCCGCCGCCCCCAAGGTCAACCGGCCGGAGTGGGTGCGCAATGGCATTGATCCCTTTGTGCTCGCCCGCTTGGAGCAGGAGAAGCTGATCCCCGCGCCGGAAGCCGACAAGGCCACCTTGCTGCGCCGTGTCACGCTGGACCTGACCGGTTTGCCGCCGACGCCCGCGGAGCTCGACGCGTTTCTTTTTGACAACAGCGAAAACGCCTACGAAAAAGTGGTGGCACGGCTGCTGGCCTCGCCCCATTACGGCGAGCGCATGGCGGTGGACTGGCTGGACGCGGCCCGGTTCGCGGACACCCATGGCTACCATATTGATTCCGGCCGCGACATGACGCGGTGGCGGGAGTGGGTGATCGAGGCGTTCAACCAAAACCTGCCTTTTGATCAGTTCACCGTGGACCAATTGGCGGGTGACTTGTTGCCGAACGCCACCCTGGCGCAGAAGATCGCCAGCGGGTTCAACCGCAACCACATGATTAATTTCGAGGGGGGCGCGATCGCGGAGGAGTATCACACGGCCTACCTCATTGACCGCGTCAACACCACGGCCACCGTCTGGCTCGGCCTGACCATGGCGTGCGCCCAATGCCACGATCACAAGTACGATCCGATTGCGCAGAAGGATTATTACCGGCTGTTCGCCTTTTTCAACAATGTCCCGGAAAATGGCCTGGATGGATCCCGCGGCAACGCGGAACCGGTGCTCCCGGCGCCCAGCCCCGGCCAAACGACCAAACTGTCGGAGTTGGACGCGGCCCTCGCGGGCGCCGAAAGCCGGGCCAAAACCGTCGAAGCGGGATTGGCGGAAGCCCAGACCCGGTGGGAAGCCACGACCCGCGGCACCCCGGCGCCGGAACCCGCCGGCTTGCGGCTGCGGTTCACGCTGGACGGGGTTTTGGGCGGCGTGAATGACCAAGGCACGCCCCTGAACGCAGCGCTCGCCCACACCAACGCGCCGCACTGGATCGCCGGTCCCGCCGGCCGCGCCCTGGAGTTGCCGGGCACGGATGACGGTTTCGTGAGTGTCGTGGCGCCGATGGATTTCGATTACACCAATTCCTTCTCCTATGGTGCGTGGGTGAAGCATTCCGGGGAAGGGCAGGGGACCATCCTTTCGCGGATGGACGGCACGGCCGAGTTGCGGGGTTTGGATCTCTTTCTGGCCGACGGCAAATTGATGATCCATCTGATCCATGCCTGGCCGGGGAACGCGATCCGGGTCGGTTCCAAGGCGAAAATCCCCAAGGACGCCTGGACCCATGTGTTTGCAACGTATGACGGCTCGGGCAAGGCCACCGGGGTGCGGCTGTACGTGAACGGCAAGAAGGTCCCCACCGAGACCCTGGACGACAATTTGTCCGCCACGATCCGCAGCGAGGCGAGCTTCAAGCTCGGCAAACGTTCCGCCTCCCAGCCTTTCAAGGGCGGTTTGGCGGAAGTGCGGGTGTACGACCGGGTGTTGGCGGCGGCGGAAATTGCCGGGCTGGAGGAGTCACCCAATCTTGCGCTGCTTGGCCTGGCCGCGGCCGAACGCACGGCCGGGCAGCAGGAGGCCCTGCGTAAATTCTTCCGCGCGCATCACGCCCCGGAATGGACCCAGGCGAATGCCGCGATCGAAACCGCCCGCCGGGCGCGGGATGATTTCAAGAAGACGATTCCCACGACCATGGTCATGGCCGAGATGGCCCAACCGCGGGACACCTACTTTCTGATGCGCGGGCAGTATGACCAGCACGGCGAGAAGGTCACCGCCGGGCTGCCCGCCAGCCTGCCACCCCTGCCCGCCGGGGAGCCGGCCAACCGGCTGGGCCTGGCGCGCTGGCTGGTTTCGCCCAACCACCCGCTCACCGCGCGGGTGACGGTGAACCGGTATTGGCAAATGTATTTCGGCACCGGCTTGGTCAAGACGGCGGAAGATTTCGGCTCGCAAGGCGAGTGGCCCAGCCACCCCGAGCTCCTCGACTGGCTCGCCACGACGTTCGTGAGCAACGGTTGGGACGTGAAGCGCCTCCAAAAACTGATCGTGATGAGCGCCACCTACCGCCAGGCCTCGGCCATGACGCCCGAACTCGCGGCGCGGGATCCGGAGAACCGGTTGTTCGGCCACGGGCCGCGCCTGCGGTTGCAGGCCGAATTCATCCGTGACCAGGCGCTGGCGGTGAGCGGGCTCCTGAACCAGGACATCGGCGGGCAGAGTGTTTCGCCCTACCAACCCCCGGGGTTGTGGGAGGAGCTGGCCTCGCGGGCCGACGGGAAGAACTGGACCGCCCAAGCCTACACCCAAAGCCATGGGCGCGACCTCTACCGGCGCACCATGTATACCTTCTGGAAGCGCACCTCGCCCCCGCCGACGCTGTCGACGTTTGACGCCCCGGACCGGGAGACCTGCACCGTGCGCCGCCCGCGCACGAACACTCCGTTGCAGGCGTTGATCCTGCTCAACGACCCGACCTACATCGAGGCCGCCCGCAAACTCGCCGAGCGGCTCATGATGGAGGCGAAGGGCAATGACGAGCGGATCGTGCTGGCTTTCCGCCTGGCCACGGGGCGCGCACCCAAGGCGGCCGAACTGCGCGTGCTGAATCAGTTGCACGACGACGAATTGACCGCCTATCGCGCCAATGCGGCGAACACCGCCAAACTGCTGAAAGTCGGCGAAGCGGAGCACAACACCTCCCTCGATGCCGCCGAACTCGCGGCTTGGACGATCGTGGCGAGCACCATCCTGAATCTCGACGAAACTGTCACCAAAGGTTGATCCATGAATTTGGCCCACGAATATCGTTCCCTCCAGACCCGCCGGCAGTTCTTCGGTCGCACCGCGGCCGGGCTGGGCACGCTGGCCCTGTCCTCCCTGCTCAATGAGCGCCTTTTCGGCGCCGAGGCCGCCGGTCCCGCCGCGGCCGGAGTGCCGCACGGCATCCTCAAGGCGCTGGATTACGCGCCCAAGGCCAAGCGCGTCATCTGGCTGTTCATGTCCGGCGGCCCGTCGCACATCGACTTGTTTGATTACAAACCCAAGTTGAAGGAGCAACACGGCAAGGAATTGCCGGGCAGCGTCCGCATGGGGCAACGCATCACCGGCATGACTTCCGGCCAAAGCTCTTTTCCGTGCGTGGCGCCGATGTTCGAGTTCAAACAGCACGGCCAGTGCGGTGCCTATGTCAGCGAATTGCTTCCGCACACTGCGGGTATTGTGGATGACATCGCGATCATCAAGACCCTGAACACCGAGGCGATCAACCACGACCCCGCCACGACCTATATTCAAACGGGTCACCAGCAACCCGGGCGCCCCAGTCTCGGCGCCTGGCTCAGCTACGGGATTGGGACCGAGAACCAGCAATTGCCCGCCTTCGTCGTCCTCATCTCCCAGGGGAGCGGGAACAAGACGGACCAACCGATTTTCTCCCGCCTCTGGGGCAGCGGTTTTCTTCCCAGCCAACATCAGGGCGTGCGCTTCCGCTCCGGCAGCGACCCCGTGCTTTACTTGTCCAACCCCTCCGGGGTGGACGCCCCGGTGCGTCGGCGCATGTTGGACGCCGTCGGCCAGCTGAACGCCATGGCCGAGCAAAGCTTCGGGGATCCGGAGATCAACACCCGCATTGCGCAGTATGAAATGGCATACCGCATGCAGTCCTCCGTCCCCGACCTCACCGACCTGACGCAGGAATCCAAGCAAACCTTGGACAACTACGGCATCGTGGACAACGGCACGGACGGCGGCTTCGCACGGAACTGCCTGCTGGCCCGGCGCATGGTGGAGCGCGGCGTCCGCTTTGTGCAATTGATGCACCGCGGCTGGGATCAGCACAGCGATCTTCCCCACCAAATCCGCGGCCAATGCAAGGACGTGGATCAACCCGCGGCGGCGTTGGTCAAGGATCTCAAAGCCCGGGGCCTGCTGGACGAAACCCTGGTCATTTGGGGAGGTGAGTTCGGCCGCACGGTGTACAGCCAGGGTTCCCTGACCAAGAACAATTACGGCCGCGACCACCACGGGCGCTGCTTCACGCTGTGGATGGCCGGCGGCGGGATCAAGCCCGGCCTGAGCTACGGGGAAACCGACGATTTCTGCTACAACATCGTCAAGGACCCGGTCCACATTCATGATTTCAACGCCACCATCCTGCGCACGATGGGCATTGAGCACACCAAGCTCACTTTCAAATTCCAAGGCCGCCATTTCCGGCTCACGGACGTGCATGGCGAGGTGGTGAAGGGCTTGTTGGCGTGAGGCCGGGCCGCCGGGGATAGCGGATACCGGCGGCGCGTTGGGTTTGGGGAAGGGCGATGACCTTCGGGCGCATGGGGGCTTGTCCCCGCCCACGTGCAAAAGCCCTTGGTACGGCCCGCTCCGGGGGGAGGGCGCGCCCAGTCATTTGACTTTCAGTTAGGAGGGCGAGGGGTAAGGGGTTAAAGTTTTCTCACGGGCCGATGGTTTAAACTATCCCCGCGTTCATGACCATTCCCCCACCGGTCGTGCTTCCCAAGAGCGTGTTGGCACCCGACCGGCCCAAGGCCCCGGCGATCCGCGTCTCGCCCTTGGTGGTGGAGTCGGCGGCGTTGGACGCCGCGGGGGTGTACGCGAAACTGAACACGCGCGCGGAGGGACTCACCGACGCCGAGGCCGCCACGCGGCTGGCCCAGCACGGTCCCAATGTGCTGGCGAAGGACGAACGGGCGGGAATCGGCAAGCTGTTCTGGCGCGCGATCCTCAACCCGCTCATCATTCTACTGGCGGTGCTCGCGACCATCTCGCAGGCCACGGGCGATTCGCCGGGCGCGATTGTGATGGCCGCCATGATCGCCCTGAGCGTGGCGTTGAAGTTGATTCAGGAGTCCAAGGCGGGCAACGCCGCGGCCAAACTCAAGGCGATGATTTCGGTGACCGCGACCACGCTGCGGGGTGGCGTGCCCCGGGAAATCCCCGTCGCCCAGTTGGTCCCCGGCGACGTGGTTCGTCTGGCGGCCGGCGACATGATTCCCGGCGACGTGCGGATTGTGCAGGCCAAGGATTTATTCGTCAGCCAAGGCTCCCTGACCGGGGAGAGTTACCCGGTGGAAAAGCTGGAGGTGGAGAAGCGGACCGCGGGGGCGGCGCCCGCGCCCATCGAATTGACCAGCATCGCGTTCCTGGGCACCAGCGTGGAGAGCGGCTCGGCCAGCGCGGTCATCGTGACCACCGGCAAGGAGACTTATCTCGGGGGCATGGCCCAGTCCCTGCT
>CAIYZC010000693.1 GCA_903930565.1 uncultured Pedosphaera sp. | reverse complement strand
CTGCTCATCACCATGTTCCCCCACTACGCGATGTCGAGCCATGAAACGGCTGTCGTGCGTGTGCAGGAAGTGCTCCGCAAATTGGACCCCACGGCGGTGCTCCAAGTCGTTTCGCCCTACTACAACGACCCCGACTACATCGCCGCCCTGGCCTTGAGCGCGGAGCCTTACCTCCAAAAGGGCTACGACCATCTGCTGTTCAGTTACCACGGTTTGCCCGAGCGCCATTTGCGCAAGGCCGACGCCACCGGCAGTCATTGTTTAAAGGTCCCGAACTGCTGCGAGGTCGCCAGCCCCGCGCACGGCACCTGCTACCGGGCGCAGTGCTACGCCACCACGCGCGCACTCGTGAAGCGCGCCGGCATTCCGGACGGAAAATGGTCCGTGGCCTTCCAATCCCGCCTCGGCCGCGATCCCTGGCTCCAACCCTACACCGACAAGGAACTGCCCCGGCTGGCCGCCGCCGGCGTCAAAAAGATGCTGGTTATTTGCCCCGCCTTCGTGACCGATTGCCTGGAAACGCTGGAGGAGATCGGCATGCGGGCCAAGGAGGATTTTATCGCCGCCGGCGGCGAGGACCTGCAGCTCATCCCCTGCCTGAACACCCACCCGCGCTGGATCGCCTTCCTCGAACGCCTCATCGGCGAATTCACCGGCCGCGCGGCGTAAGCCGGTATTGGAGTGCGCATGATTCAAAGGGTCATCCTCCGCAATCTAAAGCGCTTCCGCGAGCAGGAGTTCGTGGACTTGGCCCAATTGCACTTGTTGGTTGGGCCGAACAATGCCGGCAAGAGCACCCTGCTCCAAGCCCTGGCAATTTGGAATTATTGCGTCGAGGAATTCCGCGCCTCCGCCCGCACGGGCTCCAAGGCCATTGAACTCACCCTGGCGAATTTCACCCCCGTGCCGTTGAATGATTTCAAATTGCTTTGGCACGAAAAAACCGAACGCCACTATCCCGTCACCGGGGAACTGGATCCGGTAAGCAACAAGCCCAAACGGAAGCAGGAATTCATCCCGGTGGAAATCGAGGTGCATTGGCGGGGGCGGGACGGGCGGGAGCACTCCTTCACGGTTTCCCTTCGGTGGCATAATCAAAACACGCTGTATGCCACTCCCAAAGGAGGGTGGGAGGAGTTTCGGCGCTTGGATGGGGGCAATGAGCTCGCCAGTTCCGCGTTTCCGCGAGTGGTTTACCTTCCGCCCCACTCCAACATTTCGGCGCGGGAAACCCCTTTGGATGACGCCAACCTGCGCGCGTTGGTCGGGGAGGGGCGCTCGGGAAGCGTCGTGCGCAACTTGGTTTTTCGGGCTTGGCGGGCGGAAAAGCCCGGGCCCGGGGTGCTTGCCGGCTCCGCCGGACCCTTCACCCGGCTGCGTGCCCAGGTGGCAGAGTGGTTTGGCGTCGAGGTGTTGCCGCCGGTGTACGAGGAGGGCCGGTCCCGCTACGTCGCTTCCAGCTACCGCACCGCCGGCGGGGTGGAATTGGATTGGGTGAATGCCGGCAGCGGGCTGCTCCAATGCCTCATCGTGCTCGCCTTCCTTCACAGTTTCCAACCCGATGTCCTGTTGCTGGATGAGCCGGATGCCCATCTGCACGTCAATTTGCAACGATCCTTGTTGGGTTACCTGCTCAAGCAGACCCGCACCCAAATGCTGATTGCCACCCATGCGGAGGAATTCATTCAGCGTGTGCACCGCGACCAGATCAGTTTCTTAACCCCCGCCGGAGTGCGGCGGATTCCCGATGCCGGGACCGCCTCCCTGGCTTTGAGCGAAATCTCAAATTTGGAAATTGGCTTCCTTTTGGATCGCCGACTCATGCTCTACGTCGAAGGCGAGACGGACGCCGAGTGCCTGCGGGGTTGGGCTCGCGCCCTCGCGAAGGTGGCGTCTTTCTCCGGCTTGGCCAAATTCGCGGAGTTGGTGGGGTTCCACTTTTTGAAAGGTGGCAGTCCGGAGGAGATGCTGGAGGCCGCCGACCGCCATTTTCAAGCCTGTCGATTCCTGAGCCCGCCGGCGCGGCGCCTGTTGGTTTTGGACCGCAACGATGGCAAGTGGCAATCCCGCATCGGCCGCGACGAACAGTTGTGCGTGTGGAACAAGCGGCATATCGAATCCTACCTGCTGGCGCCCGCCGCTTGGCGCCGGGCGGCCGAGGCCGGCGCTCCGCCCCAATGGGAATTGGCATCGGTTGGTTTGGCGCGGACGGTGGCGGATTTCTTTGCCGAAATCAGCGGCGGTCGCGAAGTGGACTGGCTGAACAACACGAGCGAGTTGTTCCGTGATCTCAACGCCAAGCGAATCCTCTTTGAGGCCCGCCGCAATCGGGGTGCCGACGGCTTGGATGCCCTCAGTGCCCGGCTTTATCAGGCCGGGGTGGTGCTTACGCGTGAGGACGTTGCTGCGGCGATGTTGCCGGAGGAAATCCACGCCGACATCAAAAATGTCTTCGCCCTGATCTTGAACTCAATGGCCGATCCGACCGTGCCCCCGGTGACCGCCTTGCGGTAAGGCACTTGCGCCCGGCGGCCACCGGTCACTTCGTCGAACTTTGCTTTTTGGCGTCCGGGGGCGTGAGCACTTCCCGCAGGGCCCGGCCGGTGTGGCTGGCGGGCTGGGCGGCGATTTGTTCCGGCGTGCCTTGGGCGACCAGTTGGCCCCCTTGGTCGCCGGCTTCCGGCCCCAGGTCGATCACCCAATCCGCGCATTTGATCACGTCGAGGTTGTGTTCGACGATCAGGACGGAATGCCCGGCCGCGACCAACCGTTGAAAGACGGCG
>CAIYZC010000692.1 GCA_903930565.1 uncultured Pedosphaera sp. | reverse complement strand
GAGGGGCCGGTCGGCGAACCGACCGGTGGCCAACCGGGCGCGCAAAGTCGGGCCGCCCCAATCATATTCCAAGACGATTTGGCCGTTGACCCAGTGCGTGATGTGATTCCCGTTCACGCGCAGGGCGGCGGTGTTCCATTCGCCGGGCGGATGCGGGAGGGCGGCGTTGGTGGTCGGCAACAGCCCGCGCAGGGCGCCCGAGGCTTCCGTGGCGGGCGGCGGGACCGTGGCGGCTTGGAGGGCGAATTCCAAGCCGGTTTCGTTCGCGTTTACGAAGGCTTCCCCGACGCGGTAGAGTACACCGGCCTCGCCGCCGGCCCCCGTGCGCCATTCGAATTGAAGCTCGAAATCCTCCCATTCCCGGTCCGTCACCAGGTCCACCGTTTCCCCGGCGGGCAGGGCGTTGAGGCAGTGGTCCGCAATCCGCCAAGCGGCGCGGGGAAAACCGGTCCGCCCATAGCCGCGCCAGCCGGCGGTGGTTTGGCCGTCGAACAGGCTGCGCCAGCCTGCGGCCTGTTCAGCCGGAGGCAACACTTCCACCGCCTTCGGTCGAAATTTCCAAGCCAGTAGCAGCAGAACCACCACGCCCGCCGCGGCAAGGGGAAAGAGCCACCACGCCAGACGCCGCCGGCGCGCCGGCCGCGCGGGCGGGGTTGCTTCGGGTGCCGGCAACTCAAAAGCGGGAGCCGGCGGATGTTCCGGCGGGGGGGGCGGCGTGGCCGTGGATTCGTCGGGCGGATAGAGCGCTCCGTCCCGCATTTGCGTGAGGACGAATTCATAAGCCTGCTGGATTTGGGCGCGCCGGTCGCGGGCTTTCCCCAACAGGCGCGGGTCGTGGGCGAAGCGTTGGGGATCCCACACGTCCAGCAACTCCTCGTAGGCCGCGCGGAATTCTTCCGCCGTACCGCCGTGGTCCATGCCCAGCATCCGCAAACAACGCTCAAGTTCTTCCATTATGCCCCGCCACCCTGCCGTGCGGGACGGCGGATTTCAACCTGATTCGACCCCGGGCGTTCAGGGTTTGCGGCCGCGGCGGTGGATGGTGCCCGCCAGTTTGCCGCTGATTTGGACCCCGAGTAGCCGCGCGGCGTCCACATTGCCCTCCAGGCGCAGGCTTTCGTCCACGATTAGGACGTTGATGAGGCCGCCGCGTTCAATAAAGCCGTCGAATTCACCCACCGTGAGGACCGGGGCGGTCTGGGTCAAGGCCAGCAGGGCGGGGGCCCGGGCTTTCATGGCGCGGCTCAGGAAAAAGATCTGACAGTTGGTGACTTGGGCGGGGTCCTTCAGCAGGACGATTTCGATCGGGTGGGCGTCGGCCTTTTTGCCGACCATGGCGAGCTTGATTCCGGCGGCCACGGGGTCTTCGGCCAGCAGCCCAATGCGGAGCACGGAATCCTTGGCCGGGACCGTGGCGACGGGCCATTCCACATAACGGCAGAAATTAAAGAGCAGCGCCGCTTTGACCCCGTATTCCACGTCGCCCTTGGACTCGGGGGCCGGGGCGGGCGTGGCGCCGAGCCAGAGCACGCACCAGAGCAGGAGCCACCAGGGCGGCGAACGGCGGCCGGGGGGGCGGCGGTGCGAGAGGGCTATGGAGGGTCGGGCAGGCATCGGTCTCCGGTTTAGAAGCGATAGGTGGCCTTGACCCGGAAGGTGCGCCCATTCAGGGGAATGAGGTCCTGGGCAAACCCCGGGGCGACCGGATCGTAGAACTGTTGGTTCAACAAATTGGCGATGCCGACGGAGAGGTCCAAGTTTTTGACCAATTCGCGGGCATACAGGTTCAAGTTGGCGACGACCCGGCCCGGCACGCGGTCGCCGGTGCCGGAGACCACGTCGCTGGTGCCGAGCAGTTCGACGCTGAGGGAGACTTTGGGCGGGTAGAGCGGCGCGGTGAGTTGCAGTTTGGCAAGGTGCCGCGGGGAATTGGCGAGCCATTGGCCGGTTTGGCCGTCCACGGCGATGGCGTAGGCGTAACTGGCGCGGGCGCGCAAACCGAACGCCCAGCGGGCTTCCAGTTCCGCCTCGGCGCCCCGGACATTGACTTGGTTGACGTTTTGATAAATATCGAGGCCGTCCGCCGGGTTGATCGTTTGGGTGATCAAATCGTCCACGTCCTCGTAAAACAGGCTGCCCGTGAGGCGATAATGCCGGGCGAAGCTCTGTTCGGCGACGAGTTCGTAGGAGCGGATGGTCTCGGGCCGCAGGGCCGGGTTGGCGTCATTGCCCGGATCGTGGTAATAAAACTCATAGGCGTTGGGCGTGCGGTAAGCCTGCCCAAACAGTGCCTTGAAGGTGGTTTCCTCCCAGGGATGGTAAATCAAACCGACCCGCGGGTTGGCGGTGCTGCCAAAGGAGCTGAAATAATCCAGGCGCAGTCCGGCGTTGAGGGTCAGGTGCGGGGCGAAATGGTATTCCTCTTGGGCGAACGCGCCGAAGTTAACCGGGGTGTGGTTTTCGTTGATGTACAACTGGTACGGGGCAACGTCGTAGTTCATCAGCCGTTGCTCCAGATCCCAGCGCCCGTCCACGCCGAAAGTCAGGCGGTGGGCCTCGGCCAGGGGCCCGCTGACCTGGAGTTCTCCGCCCGTCCAATTCGCCCGCGGGGCTTCCCGGTTCTGGGTGGGGCCGCCGACCGGCTGGGGCAGGACGTACGATCCGTCGTACGCAAAGTGATCGGCGTACGCCCGAATGTCGATCCGCCAATCCGGGGCGAACTCGCGGTTGAAGCGGGCTTCCAAGTAGGAGCGCTCGTCGGCCGCCGTATTGCGGGGATCGTTGAACACGGCGCCGTAGGGGCCGTTGGCCAAGCCGGCGGTCCGCAGGCCGTAGAGGCCCTGGAGGCTGAACCCATTGTAGGACACGCTCAGCAACACATTGCGGGCGGTCTGGCCGTCCCCGCCGTGCTGCACGGCGCCGGGAAAACCCAGGGCCGGCGACGCGGGATAGTTGAGGACCGGATTGCCGGCGGTGGTCACATAGGAGCCCGAGACCAGGGTTTCCACCCCGTTGGTGGAGCGCTGCCCGTAGCTGAACCGGCCCGTGTAAGTGTCGAACGAGCCATAGCTGGTGGCCGCCTCGGCGCCATGACCCGTGAACTCGCCGCCCGAACGGGTGATGATGTTGATGACATCGAAAAAAGCGTTGTTCCCATACAGCGCGGAGCCGGCGCCCCGGATCACCTCCACCCGTTCAATTAGGTCCACGTCCAACGGGAAATCATAGCCCAAGTTGGCGGTCTCGAAGATGGGGTCGTTGAGCCGGTGGCCGTCCACCAGGATGAGTGAACGGCCACCCAGGTCGCCCAGCCGGTTGACGCCGCGGTCGCCCAGATACGAATAGCCCCGGTCAAAAATGGTGTAAAAACCGCGCACGCCGTTGAGAATGTCGGCGAGCGTCCGGTAGCCGTAGTCCTGAATGTCCTCGCGGGTGACGACACTGACGGCGGCGGGGGCGTCCGTCGTCTTTTGATCGTGTTTGGACGCGCCGTAAACGATGGGGATGCGGATGGCCAGCAGTTCGTCCAATTCAAGATTCGTGAAATCGGTGCCGGAGGTGGCGGGCGGGGGGTTGGTGGCGCCCGCCGGGGCCCCTTCGGCGGGGGGCGCAAACAAGGCCACGCCCCCGAGGATGCCGGTGGTCAAGAGGACGCCAAGATGCATATGGTTGGGCAATGGGCCATGGTTTGCCGAGCTTGGCGTTAGCGATACCGCCGTCCGCCGTCAGCGGCAAGCAAATTTACCCGGCCGGGGAGGGGTCCGCCAACGGGGCCAGCAGCGCGGCCTTGAGGGCGGTCGTGCTGGCGGGCATTTTGACGCAGAAATCGACCCCCGGCGGAGTGGCCGGGGCATCGGTGGCGGGGATCAGGGCGATCAGGCGAACCCTGGCTCGGGGCGGCAAGGCGGCCGCTTCCTGCGCCCGGACCGCACTCGCGAGGGCGGCGGCGTCCATGCCGGCCAGGTTCCAATCGAACACGAGGACCGGGATGGGGCCCCGGGCCAGTTGGGCGAGGAGGTCGGCGGGGTCGTCCGCGGTTTGCGCACGGCAGCCCAGCTTGGCCAGGGCCAGCACGGTGAGCCGGCGTTGCAGGTCCTGGCCCATTGCCACCAGCACAGGCAGGCCCGCCAGGGTGCCCTCCGGCAACGGCGGTTGCACGACGGGGAAGGTCAATTCAAACCAGAACACCGAGCCCCGGCCGGGTTCGCTCTCCACATTGAGGTGGCCGCCCATCATCTCCACCAGCCGCCGCGAGATCACCAGGCCTAGGCCGGTGCCGCCATGGCGGCGCGCCGCGCTGGAATCCACTTGCTGGAAGGGTTGGAAGAGCCGGCTGAGGTGTTCGGGCGCGATGCCTTCCCCGGTGTCCGTCACCGTGAACCGGAGTCGGATTTGGCCTGGGGCCGCGTCCTCGGCGAAAACCTGGGCCACCACCTGGCCTTGGCTGGTGAATTTGAAGCCGTTCCCCACGAGGTTGAGGAGCACTTGGCGCAAACGGCCGCTGTCACCCCGCAGTCGGACGGCCGGTAGGTTCGCGTATTCGGCGCGGACTTGGACGGGTTTTTCCGGCCCCGACCGCCCGACCAGGTTGACGACATCCTCGACCAAGAGGCGGGGATCAAATTCCTCGTTGGCGAGGGTCATCCGGCCGGCTTCAATTTTGGAGAGATCCAGAATGTCGTTGATGATGCGCAGCAGGGCTTCCCCACTCGCGGCGACGGTGTCGGCGTACTCCTTCTGGCGCGGGTCCAAGGCGGTCTGGCGGAGGAGCTCGTTCATGCCCAAAATGCCGTTCATGGGGGTGCGGATTTCGTGGCTCATGGTGGCCAGGAATTCGCTTTTGGCCCGGTCGGCGCGTTCGGCGGCCTCCTTGGCCCGCAGCAGCGCCTCGGCGCCGCGTTTATATTCGGTCAGGTCAATGACGGTGGCGATCGTGCCGATGCATTCCCCGTCGCGCCACCGTGGCACGGTGGTGATCTGCACGTTCCGGCCGCCGGCACCGGCTTGGCTCAGGGTCACTTCGATGACGCTCGTTTTGCCCTCCACCCGCAGGCGGGCCTGCTCCGCGAGGCGTTCCCGGTCGGCCGGTATGACAAAATCGGCCAGGGGGCGTTTCAGCAGTGCTTCGGGCGGCCAGTCCAGCAATTCGGCCAGGGCCGGGTTGGCGAAGGTAAAGTGGTCCTGGGCATCCAACACCGCCAAGCCCTCGCCCATGAGGGTCATCACCTGGAGGGCAAAATCGCGCTCGGCTTCGCGCTCCTCCTCCGCCTGCTGGCGCACCTCGACCTCCGAGCGCAATTGCTCGGTGCGGTCGGTGACGCGCTGTTCCAACGCGGCCTGGGCCTGGCGCAGGGCATTGTCCCCGGTTTCGATCTGCGCCAGCATTTCATTAAAATCGTCGATGAGGATTCCCAGTTCGTCATCGGTCTCTTTTTTGACGCGCAGGGAGTAGTCCTTTTTGGTGGCCACTTCCCGGCTGGCGGCCACGAGGTGGAGGATGGGGTTGGCGGTGAATCGCTGCAACCAGGACGAAACGCCAAATGCGGCGAGGCCGGACAGTAGACTCAGCACCAAGGCCAGGATGCCCGATTCCACCAAGCGCGCGCGCACCTCGGGCAGCCGGGCTTCCAAATAGATCGTGCCCACGACCTCGTCTTTTTGGCGAATGTCCTGAAACAGGCGCAACCCCGGGGCGGAAAAATGATGGGTGTCGTGCTCGATTGGGGGGGCGGCTACCTCCGGAACGGCGGCGGAGGTGTAGCTGGTGAACACCAGCCCATTGGTGCGGTAAATATAGCTCCGTAGCACCTCTTTCTCCACCCGCAGGGCGGCCAGGGTTTCCCGGGCGGAGCTGTTGTCGTTGAAGTCGAGGTAGCCGGTGCAGGTGTTGCCGATCATCTCCGCCAGCACCTGCAGGCGGTCGCGGGCGGATTTTTGGTAGGTCCAAAGGTCGTAACCCACAAAGCCCGCGCACGCGAGCAAAAGGGCGACCGTGCTGGTGCCCATGAGGGCCAGCATTTGCTTTCGCCGCAGCGAATTCTGATGAAATATCGGCATCTTTGTCCGGGCAACGGCTGCCGTGGCAAGGCGCGCCGGTCCGGTCCGGAGTGCGCGGGGTCAAAGGCCGCGCAACTTCAGCCCCGTCGCAATCTAATCATAGAAAGAATGGTGCCAAAGGCGCGGCAATGACAAATTAAATCAGCCGGCACCCGGTGCTTCCCCTGACCCGCCCGGAAGCGGGTCGGGGGGGCGGGGTTTTGGACTTGCGCGGGGGCGCGGCCGGGGGGACAATGTGGTCGGCGGGCGATTGGCGCAGCGGTAGCGCAGCAGCTTTACACGCTGTGGGTCGGGGGTTCGAATCCCTCATCGCCCACCATTTTCTCCCTCTCCGTTTCGGCCACGCCCGCCCGGGCGAAATATGCCGCCGAATTTCGGTTGCGCCGGCACCATTGGGGCGTAAAGTAAGCCCAGCCGCAAGCGTATGAATGCCGTCGATCATGCCATCCTGACCACTCTGCTCCTTTCGGTTTTGACCTTTGTCCTGGTCTTGGCGGTCGCTTTTGTCTTTCTGCTCCTGCATCGCGCGCGGCGGCGCCAAGCGCAGGCGGGGGAGGCCGGCGAAACGGAGGCGGAAGCCACGGCCGGGCCGGGCTTTGGCGCCGCGGGCGGCGGACTCTTTGGTCCCCGCCCGGCCGGCTGGGTCGCCGTGCGCAGCAAAAACCCCATGGCGGTGCAAAATGCCCTGGCACTCCACAATCCCAAGACCGGCACGTGGGCGGAGGTCATGGGGGGGCGGGATCGACGCACCCTGTTTGTCGCGCCGCCGGTGGCGGGCTGGACCCTGGTGGTCGGGGAGGCGTTGCCGGATCCGGCGGTGGACGTGGACGTTTGTTTCCGGTTCCTCTGTCAACTCAGCCGCGAACTGGGCGAGGTGCAATTCTTTCGCGCCGATCCGGTCATCGGGGACCATGCGTGGGCGCGGTTGGACCGCGGGCGGGTGGTGCGGGCTTACGCCTGGGCCGAGGGGCGCACCTTGTGGAACCAGGGGCCGCGCACGGCGGTCGAAAAGGCGCTGCAACTTCGGTGTCATGAGTACGGCGACCCGGCGGAAACGGCGGGCGGAGTGGACAACGCCGAGCGGGTTCCGTTGCTCGCCACCTGTTGGAGCCTGGACCCGGGGGATTTGGACGCGGCCTTCCTCACGGAGGCCCCGGGAATTGTGGGGGAACGGCGGACCCGGGGTTGAACCCGCGCCCGTATGCGCATGGAATGTCCGAATTGCGGCGCCGAGGTTTCCGCCCGGGCGCGGGCGTGCCCGGAGTGCGGTTCCTGCGAGCGCACCGGTTGGAGTCCGCGGGCGGACGTGGACGGCCCCGGGATGCCGGATGATGAGTTTGACTATGACGAATTCGTCGCCCGTGAGTTCGGCGCCCGGCGCGCGGTGCCGCGCGGGGGGAAGTTTTTTTGGTGGTTGATTGCGGTTGTGGTTTTAATCGCCTTCGCGCTGACGCTCGTGCGTTGGTGAGGCTTTGGTTGCCCCGGTTTTTATGTTCCTTCACCCACGCTTTTTCCGGATTGGTCCGGCCGTCCTGGCCGGCGCCCTCGCCTTTTCCCTCCCCGCCGTTGCCGGCGATTGGCCGCAGTTTCGCGGGCCGCGGCGGGACGGGATTTGTGCGGTGGGAGAGTTGGCAGCCCGATGGCCCGTCGATGGCCCGGCCGTGTTGTGGCGCGAGAAGGTGGGCGCGGGGTTCAGCGGCCCCGTCGTGGCGGGGGGGCGGGTATTCCTGTTCAGCCGGGAAGGGGATGAGGAGGTGCTCACCGCGCGGGAGTCCGCCACGGGCAAAGTGATTTGGCGCGCGGCGACCCCGACGACCTACCAGGATGATTTCGGCTTTGATCCGGGGCCCCGGGCCACGCCGTGCGTGGCGGAGGGGAAGGTGTTCACCCTGGGCGCGGACGGGGTGGTGCAGGCGTGGGCGGCGGCGGACGGCCGGGTTTTGTGGCGTTTCGACAGCCGGCGGGAATTGGGCGCCGCCAAAGGGTTCTTCGGCTTTGCCTGCTCGCCGTTGGTGGAATCCGGGGCGGTGTTGTTCAACCTCGGCGGCCGGGAAGGGGCGGGCATCGTGGCGTTCGCCACCGACACCGGGAAAATCTTATGGCGGACGGGCGGGGAGGAGGCCAGCTACTCCGCCCCGGTGGCGGTGACTTGGCAGGGGCAACGGAACGTGCTGTTCCTTACGCGGCACCATTTCACCGCCTTGGAGCCGGCCACGGGCCGGGTTCGGTTCGAGTATGCCTTCGGCCCGACGGAACGCAGTTCCGTGACGGCCGCCAGTCCCGTCGTGGTGGACGATCTGGTGTTCCTCTCCGGCTGCTACGGGGCGGGGGCGACCGTGGTGCGGGTGCCGGCCGAGGGACCGCCCGTCAAATTGTGGGCGGACGCGACGGCGCTGCAAAACCATTACGCCACCAGCGTGTACCGCGACGGGTTTCTCTACGGGATCGATGGCCGCACGGATCCGGGCTCCTTTCCCGGGCCAAATTTGCGCTGTGTGGAGTTGCGCACCGGCAAGGTGCGTTGGCACGACGAAACCGTGGGCGCGGCCAACGTCACCTTGGTGGGCGGAGAGTTGCTCATCCTGACCGAAAAAGGCGAACTATTCCGCGCCCCGGCCTCGCCGGAGGGCTTCAAACCCGGGGCGCGCACCCAAATTCTGGGCGTGCAAGCCCGGGCGCATCCCGCCATCGCGGACGGCCGGCTTTACGCCCGCAGCCAGGACCGGTTGGTCTGCGTGGACCTGCGGGCCGGGAAATAGTCGGCGCGCGCCTTCGGGCGGCGGCCGTCAGCTTTCGTCCCCGGCCAGGGTGCGTTCTTGGAACCGGCTGGCGGGCACCACGAACAACAGCGCGGTCGCGAACATCAACCCCGAGAAGAATAGATAGTAGTTGACGCCGGTGATCTTCGAGGTGTGATCCGGGTTCTGGATGAAGTAGTTCACCGCGGCGGTGAAGAGGTTGCCCGCGGAGACGGCGGCCAGGAAGAACGCCATGATCATGGACTTCATCTTCTTCGGGGCTTGGACGTAGGAGAATTCCAAACCGGTGATGGATACCATGATTTCCCCTGCGATCAGGAAAGTGTAGGCGAGCAGTTGCCAGGCGATGTTGGGTTTGGCGCCGGCGGCCAGTTGGGTTTCAATCCAGGCGGGCACCAAAAACGACACCGCGGTGAAGACGAAGCCCAGCCCAATTTTCCGCAAGGGCGTGAGGCGCACCACGCGGTTCAGGAGGGGGTAAACGACATAGGTGAAAAGGGGGATGTAGATGAGGATGAAGAGCGGATTGGCGGCCTGCAGCTGGGCCGACTGCACGGCGAAACCGAAAAGGTGCAGGTCCATTTTCTCACCCTGCTCCACCCAGGCGGAACTGCATTGGTCGTAAAGGGACCAGAACACCGCAATAAACGCGTAGATCACCAGCAAACCGCTGATGGATTTGAGCCCCGCCCAATTCAAGGTTTCCCGCAGGTCCCGGTGGTTGCCCGGGGGGGCGTGGGTGAATTTCCCGCGGCCGAGCCAGAAGACCCAGGTGGCCAGGAGCATCAGCAAGCCGGGCGTGCCGAACGCGACGTGCGGCCCGTATTTTTGGAGCAGCACCGGGATGAGGAGCATCGACGCGAACGAGCCGAGGTTGACCGAGAAATAAAACCAACTGTAAACGCGCGGCAGCAGGCCCTGGTTTTGGGGGCCAAACTGGTCTCCGACGTTCGAGGACACGCAGGGTTTGATGCCCCCCGAACCAATCGCGATCAGCGCCAAGCCCACCCCCAAACCCGCCCGCGTGGTGTTGAGCGCCAGCGCCAGGTGCCCCAGGCAGTAAACGATGGAGAGCGTCATGATGGTGCGATACTTGCCCCACCACCAGTCCGCGATCACCGCCCCGAGCAGGGGGAAAAAGTAGGCGGAAGAGACGAACAAGTGGAACCAACTGTTGGCCTGGGTGTCGGTCATGTGGTCCGCGGTGCCGTTGGCCTGGAGCATGTACTTGGTCATGAAGCCCACCAGGATGGCCCGCATGCCGTAGAAGCTGAAGCGCTCCGCCGCCTCGTTGCCGATGATGTAAGGAATGCCTGGCGGCATTCCCGAGGTGGGCACCGGAGTGGTGCGATAGGTCGTTTTCGCCATGGGTTGGCATTTCAACATCCCGCCCCGTCCGCGGGCAATGAAATTAATTCATGCGCCGTCAATTTGCCCGGGCCCTGACCGAGAGCCGGCCGCTGCGGAAGCGCTCCGGACCCTCTGTGGCCGGCGGCCCGCGGGCGGGGTGAATCCCTCCCGGCGCCGGCGCTTTTTCCGTTGCTCCCCCGGCCGTTGGAGGGGCACAGTGGCGGCATGAATTCCAGCGCCGCCTTTGACCTCAAAGCCCGGGCCCGGCAGGCCATGTTCGATTATGGATTCCAACCGGATTTGCCGGCGGACGCATTGCGCGAGGCGCGCGCGTCTGCTGCGGGGCCGGCCGGCGGCGATGGGCTGAGGGATCTGCGGGACGTGGCGTGGTCTTCCATCGACAATCCTGACTCCCAAGATTTGGATCAGATCGAGTTTGCGGAGGGGTTGGCGGATGGGAGCACGCGCCTGCTGGTGGGGGTGGCGGACGTCGATTGGCTCGTGCCGCGGGATTCGGCCTGCGACCGCCATGCCGCGGAGAATACGACGACGGTCTATTCCGGGGTCACGATTTTCCCCATGCTGCCGGCCGATTTGTCGATCGACCGGACCTCGTTGCTGCCCACCGGTGACCGCCGGGCCATGGTGGTCGAAATGCGGATCAGCGCGTCCGGGGAGGTGACCTGCCACGACGTTTATCCCGCCTGGGTGCGGAACCACGCCAAACTGGCCTATCCGAGTGTGGGGGATTGGCTGGAGGGGCGGGCGGCGGTGCCGGCCGCCGCGGCGGCCGTTCCCGGCATGGAGGCGCAGTTGCGCTTGCAGCACGCCCTGTCGTTGCGCCTCCGCCAACTGCGCAAGGACCACGGCGCCTTGACCTTCGCCTCCCTGGAGGCGCGGCCGGTGGTCGAGAACGGTTTGGTGAAGGATTTGGTGCTGGCCCGGCCGAATGCGGCGATGGACATCATCGAAAGTTTCATGGTGGCGGCGAACTCCGCCATGGCGCGGCACTTGAAGGAACGCGGCCGCTTGTCGATCCGCCGCGTCGTGCGCACCCCGCGCCGCTGGGACCGCATCGTCGAGTTGGCGCGGGAGTTGGGCACCGCTTTGCCCGCCAACCCGGATCCCAAGGCCCTCCAGGAGTTTTTGGATGCCCGGCTGCAGGCGGATCCGCCGCGTTTTCCCGACTTGTCGCTCGCGGTGGTGAAGCTCCTCGGGCCGGGGGAATACATTGTGGAACCCGCCGGGCGGGAATCGACCGGGCACTTTGGATTGGCCGTGCAGGATTACACCCACTCCACCGCGCCCAACCGCCGCTTCGGGGATTTGATCACGCAACGGTTGCTCAAAGGGGTGGTGGGGGCCGCGCCCGAACCCTACGACGAAACCGAATTGACCCTCATCGCCGCGCGCTGCACCGAACGCGAACACGCGGCCGCCAAGGTGGAACGATTGATGCGCAAAGTGATCGCCTGTTCGCTCCTGAGTTCCCGGCTGGGGGAAGTATTCGAGGGGTTGATCACGGGCGCCTCCCCGAAGGGCACGTACGCCCGGCTCAAGAGCTTCCCCGCGGAAGGCATGGTCATCCGCGGGGCGCGGGGCGTGGACGTGGGCGACGCGGTGCGGGTGCGGCTGGTGTCCTTGGACATCGCCCGGGGCTTTATCAACTTGGAGCGCGTGACCTGACTGACCTTACCGGACCGACCGCCCCGCGGCAATGTTTACCGCCGGGCGGGCAGGACTTGCACCAGCACGACTCCGTGCGGCCGCACTTTGGCGCGGAATTCACGGTCGAAAGTGCCCAAATACTGCTGTCGCCACACGTCCCGGACCATCGGGCGGCCGGTAAGGTGCAGTTCCGACCAATTGACGGCGATCTCCGCCTCGTCGTCGTCCCGGTTGAAGAGGCCGACGGCGCGGGAGCCGTCCTCCAGTTCCTTCGCCCAAACCTCCAGCGGACCGTCCTTGCTGATCCGGGCGGCTTGGCGGCCGAGCGGGTCTTGGTCGATGGCCAGTACTTCGTCGTTGGTGAGCAGGTTTTTGGTGAAATCGTCCATCTGCGTGAGGTCGCAACCAATGAGCAAGGGCGAAGCCAGCAGGCACCACAGGCTGAGGTGGGTGTATTGTTCATCTTGGGTGAGGTGCGTGGGGTGCAATTGCGGACCCCATCCGACCTGGCCGACGATCAACATGTCGGGGTCGTTGAAGTGGCCTGGACCGGCGTATTTTTCATGCCCCGCTTGGGTGAAACCGATCTCGGCGAGACTACTCCAACTGTCGCTGATGTCGCCCGTGGTGCGCCAACTGTTGCCGCCGGTCTCCGCGCCCCATTCCCAGACGTTTTCATCGCCGTACTGGCAGAAGCTGAACAGAATATCGCGCGGCACTTTGTCCAAGGCGGCACGCATGACGCGGTAGGGTAGTTGGGCCGTGGCGCGGTGCGAGAGTCCTTTGGGGGCCACGTCCGAATAGCTGCACCAGTCGTATTTGAGGTAATCGATACCCCAATCGCCATACTGGCGGGCGTCCAGTTCCTCATGCTCCCAACTGCCGATGCAGCCGCCGCACGTGCTGGGGCCGGGGGAGCTGTAAATGCCGATCTTCAACCCCAGTCCGTGGACGTAATCCGCCAGGCCCTTCAGGTCGGGGAACCGGGGGTTGGGCACGATCCGACCCGCGGCGTCCCGCGCCGGCCCTTGCAGCGTGAGGTCGTCTTTTTGCCCGGGATTCACCTCCCAGAAATCGTCGATGTTGATGTAGGTCCAGCCGTGGTCGGTCAACCCGCTCCGGACGAGCGCGTCGGCGGCGGCTTTGACTTTTTCGGCGGTGACCGCCCCGGCGAAGCAGTTCCAACTGTTCCACCCCAGTGCGGGCGTGAGTCCGATCACCGGGCCGCACAGGATTTTCAACGGCCGGGTGGCTTCCCCGCGGTTGTTCCGGGCGTGCAGTTGGACGGAGAATTCACCCGCTTTGGGGAGGATTCCGGTGATGCGGCCGGTCGCGGGGTCCAGGGACAAACCTGCGGGCAATCCGTCGGCGGTGAACCGCAGCGGCCGCTCGCCGGTGGCCGCAACTGTATAAAGGAAGGGCGCTCCGGGGCGCACTCCGAAGACTTTGGGGCTGTGGATCGCCGGGGTCGGCGGGGCGGGCGGAGTCAGCACGCCAATGGGGGGACCGCTCACCAAGGGCTTTTGGACCGGACGGCCGCTGCTCATGGTGATTTCCGCATCCGCCCAGTCGGCATGATCGTAACTGATGCCATCCCCGGCATCCTCCACGGTCAGGGTCAACACCTGGACCCCGTGCAAATCCACTTTGACCGATTTGGGGGCATCCCCGCCGTGCAGGACGCCGCTGGTCCAGAGCACGCGCCGGTCACCGGTTACGGTGAAGACCACACTGCCTTGGTGATTAGTCCCGACTTCGTCATCGACGCCGACTTGGGCGCTGAAGCGCTCCCCCGTGCCGCCCAGTTCCAGCCGCACCCGGCTGTTGGCGTGCGTGCCCACGCCATGCGCGAAAGTGTGCCCCCCCAACCGGAGCGGGTGGCCCTCCACCGATTGGTCGGTATGAGCTTCCCCCCATTCCTGGGTGATCCGGAGGTCCAGGGCGCCGAAGCGGTAGGTTTCCGCCCCGTGGGCGAAGGGGAGGGCGCCTGCCAAGGCGGCCAGCAGCGCGGTAAAACGCCGGATGGGATGGTTCATGGTGGGGTGGGGGAGCGTGTTGGGAGAAAGGTCGGGGCGTCGGGGTCAGTCCGCTTTCGTCGGCCAGCCGGCTTGAACCATCGCTTTGTAGCCGCCCATGATGGAATAAACCCGGCGGTAGCCCATTTTGCCGGCGTTCACCGCGGAAAGGATGGAGCGGTAACCGCCGCCGCAGTACAGCAGCAATTCTTGGTCGGGATCGGGAACCAGGTTTTCCAGGTCGCGCTCCAAAATGCCCCGCCCCAAGTGCCGTGCTTCGGCGGCGTGGCCGACGTTCCATTCGGAATCCTCCCGCACATCCATCAACATGGCGGCGGGGTTTTGTTGCAGCCGTTCGCGGGCTTGGGCCACCGTGATTTCGGCGACGAGCGGTTGTGCTTCCTTGACCAACTTCAGAAAACCAGGCGAATGATTCATGCGAAAAATTTAGCCCGGAGCGGGGTGGGGTCAATGGAATTTCCGGTTGCCTTGGGCCGTTCCGGGCCGCTTACTGGCGCGGTGTTCGCCAAGAAATCGAATGCCGGCATCGGATTCACCCTCTTCCTGACGGTCGCCTTCTGGGGCGGCAACAACGTCGGCACCAAATACTTGGTGCGGGACTGGCCGCCTTTGTTCATCGGTTGCACCCGCCTGCTCGGGGCGGGGTTGATTCTCGCGGCGATCCTGCGCTGGACCGATTGGCTGGGGGCCCGGTCGCCCCATTCCCCGGCGATCCGGAGGGGTCTGTGGTGGCAGGGTGGGTTGAGCCTGGCGCTTTACATTTTCATTTTCAATTCCGCACTCCAACAAACCACCGCGGGGCATGTGGCGCTCTATCTGGGCATCGCGCCCATTTGGGCCCTGTTGTTGGAGGAACGGCCGGCTTGGACCCGGCAGTCCTTGCGTCGCTACGGTGCGGCGGGTTTGGCGGTCCTGGGCGTCGTGGTCTTGTGCCTGCCCAAATGGCGGACGGGCGAACTGCATTGGAGCGGTGAACTGCTGGGCGTGGCGACGGGCTTCTTCTGGACCTATTATTCACGCCAATGCCGCAAATTGGCCGCCGGCGGCCTCTCCGGGGCGGAGGTGAGCGCTGAAACCATGTGCCGGGCCGGGCTCTGGCTCCTGCCGCCGACCGTGCTGGAAGTGGTCCGGCGCGGTGCCTTGGTTTGGCGCTGGGACCTCGTGGGAATCCAAGTCTATGGGATTCTGGTGGGCGGGGTGATCTGCTATGCCCTTTGGAACAACGGCCTGCGGCATTGGCCCACCAGCCGGGTGTTTTTATTCAATAACCTCATCCCCCTGGCCACCATGACCTGGGCCTGGATCTTCCTGGGGGAACCCTTTACAGGGACCTTCTGGGTGGCCACCGGCCTCATTATGTCGGGAGTGGCGCTGGGGCAGGCGCGATTTGTCACTCAAAAGTGACCGGAATGACGCGTTGGCTGGCGGCTTGTCCGCTGGACAATGCTCTAACCCATTGCGGGGCAGAGAGTTAAGTCGGATTTAAAAAGTTCTAGAATTCTTTAAAAAGGTATTGCGCGGAGGTCGGGGTGTGCTAATGTTTAGGTGTTGTTGCGAGCGGTGCTGCGAAACGAAAACGGCGGATGAAGAAGCCGGAAGCGGATTGTGGCGGGTTTTGCTGACGACGCGTCTCAGATGCCGATGGCTGGTGAGAGTCGGCACTGGGAATTTTTGTCCCCTGATGGGGGAAAGTTTTTTCGGGTGAGATTTCACCCGGTGCTCTTTGAAAATTGAAATGTGCGATAAGTTGGAGCCCCTTGAAATCCATCAAGTTAGTTGATGGTTTTCGAGAGTTTTAATGCAATAATCAATAGTCGG
>CAIYZC010000691.1 GCA_903930565.1 uncultured Pedosphaera sp. | reverse complement strand
GGGCGTCCGCTGATGCGGTATTGCTCATCCGGGGACAGGATTACCATGGGTTTGGCGAAAGCGTATTTCTACGGTGGGTGATTACGCGGTTTTTTTTGGAACCGCAGAGGGTGGCAGGAGCCGGATTTTTAACCACAGAGCCGAAGGAGTTCACAGAGGGGATGGGGATTGGGGAGGTTCTCACGCGGAGCGGGGCCAGAGCGGGGCCAGAGCGGGACAGGGGGCCGATTGCGCAGCCGGAGACCCATCGAACCCGTGGAAATTGGGGGCACCGTTTAAAAATTCGGTGGGACTGACCAAACCACTTCCGAATGGCGGGGGCACGGCCAGCAGCTGTCTGTTTCCGTAGCCAGAACGATTTTCCAGTCACCGTCACGCCCCTCGGATTAGGCCGCCCTTGCAGGGCTTGTTACCCGCGTCGTCCAGCCCCTGGGCGTTGCCCAGGGCTGGAGCTTGGCCGCGCTTTCAGCGCTCCGAAGGCGGCGCCCTTGGGCCACTTTTCGGGCGGACTCAGGCTCCACGTCGTCAAGCATTCAAGGCGCGGGATGAGTGGCCCAGGCGTCCATTCTTGGCCATGGATCATTCGACTCAAATTGAATGCGCGGTAGAATTAGGAGCTTTTAGCTAGGCCGAGGTTGCGCCCGGGAGGGAGCTGGCTGAAGCCTACGCGGGTTCGACGTCACCCGGGGGCACCGTCCGCGCGCCAGCGTCTTGGAGTGCGGTGTAGCGCAGCGTGGCACCGCTTTTGAACTCGTCCCGCCACTCGAAGCTTTACGAAACGGTCCACCCGCTGGGCGAAACCATATGCCTGGAGCCACGAATTCCAATCCTTCCCCCCGCGCCTGCCATCCAACGGTTCCATGGCAACGGTCCATCCATGCCCCACAAAGCGGTGCCGCGCGTTGCTTGAACCGCACTTCAGGACCTGGCGGTAGGCGCCACGCCCATCCCCATCGCCGCCGTCAGGTTGGAAGCAGGCGGTTTGACCCACCGCCCCCCCCGCGCGTGCCCGGCTTCACCAAAAGCTTAACTCAGTGGCAGTGGCCGGTTAGGCTGGGCTGAAGAATTTCGGCCCTCTGGGCCTGCGCGCGGGGTGCCGTAGTCCGCGGGCCCGTTGGTCGCGACTTGCGCTGCGTGCGCATCCTCGTTTTCATCTGGCCTTTCCCCGACCGGCGCCCCCCGCCTCACAACTGATCCGCCAGCGCCTTCAAAAAGAAATCGAACCACTCCAATTCCACCGGCCCCCGCAGTTCCCGCGACTTTTGAAAATCCGCCTCGAACAATTCCCGGCGCAGCCGGTCCACGGCCGTGGGATCGGAATAGGCCACGTCCAATTCCTGCGACACCCGCAGGCTAAGTTTGTCCATGTTCGCCGATCCCACGCAGGCCCAGCCATCGTAAATCGCCGCCTTGACATGCGTCATCCCCGGGTACGCGTACACCCGGATGCCATTCTCGAGCATCCGGTTCGCGCGCACCTGGCTGCTCGTGCGCATGATCGCCTGGTCGTTCTCGGTCGCCATCACCATCCGCACGTCCACCCCCCGCCGCCGCGCCCGGATCAACTCCCGCAGCATCGTGTCGTCGCTGAAATAAGCGTTTTCGAGATAAATGTAGCGCCGCGCCCGCTGGATCGCCTCCAATTGCGCCCGGTAAATGTCCACCAGCCCGGTCCCGGTCCGCAACGGCCGGATGTCGAACGCCTCCGGCACCTCCAGTTTGCGGGGGTGCAGCCGGCTGAACAACGAGACCCAGGCGTAGCCGTAATCCCCGAACGGCCCCGCATGGACCCACGCCTCGTGAAAATCCTTCTCCAAGCGCCCCACCACCGGCCCGCTCAAACCCAGCATCAGATCATGCCACTCGTATCGGTATTCCCGCCCGAGGTTCATGCCCCCGATGAAGGCCCGCCGCCCGTCGAAGATCAGGCACTTCCGGTGGTCGGCGGTGAGCCAGGGATTCGAGGCCGAGCGCGCGTGCGCCTTCGCCCCCGCCTCCAAATACGCCACCATGTCGGCCGGCGGATCAAAGCCCGCCGGCACCGGGGAGTGGCCGTCCTTGTTGCCCGCGAACAGCGACCCCATCGCGTCCAGCAGAACCCGCACCCGCACCGTGGCGGAGCGCCGCTTTAATTGGTCGGCAATCTTCACGGCGTAGTCGTCGTTGTCGAAAATGAACACCTGCACGTCCACGCTCTCCCGCGCGTCCTCGATCGCCTGCACCAGCGCGGGAAAAAACCGCTCCCCGTCGATGAAGTAATCGACCCGGCCCTTGAACCGCCGGCCGGAGACCAAATGGTCCAGCCGCTGCTCCCACGCGGCCAAATCCATGGCGGGTCCGCCAGCCACGGGCGGCGGCGGCTCCGCGGGGGCGTCCGCCCCGGCTTGGAGGGCCGCCGCGCCGGAGTTGCCGAGGTGCCACAACCCGCGGCTCACCAGGGTCACGGGATTCTTCACCGCCGTGGCCACCAGGCTTTTCAAAAACAATGAATTGAAGGCCCGCACCGCGAACCAACCCGGCACGGCGAACGGTTCCGTTTCGGGATCGCGCGGATAGCTCAGAAACACGATCAAATTTCGGGAAGTGTCGATCAGGACGAACGCCGGCTCCTCCCCGGTCACAAACAAATAATGCGCCTCCCCCGGCGAGATGGCGTTCACGCCGCGCGTCAGCAGCGTGATGGCCGACCGGGAGAAATCCGTGTCGTTGTAGGTGCGGTCCACGGTCACCGCGGCGGGCTTGTCGGCCAGCGCCGCCACCCCCAGTTTGCCCGCGGCGTCGCGGTACACCACCATTTCGCGCATTTCGACCAGCAGAATGACCCCATGGCCCGCCTCCGCCGGCACCAGCGCTTGGAAAATTCCCTGCACCAGCTCCTGCCAGTGGCGCGCGTCGCGCACCGCCACTTGGTTGCCCGGCTTTACCGCCGCCGCCCGTTCCGCGTGGGAGGGCGGATCGAACGTCAATTGCGCAAAAGCGTGCTGATAACCGCCGGGGGCCGCCCCCTCGCCGACGGCGGCGGGCCAATGGGCGTGCGCGAAGGCCGCCTTGCCCCGCAACGGAATCCGCAACTGCAGATTCGTGCCATTCAGGTACGCGGTCAGATTGGTCAAGCTGGACGGCTCAATTTCCCCCAAATACCGGCTCCGCTGGCTCGAAGTCGAGCATCCGGCCACCGCCAGCAGGAGCAGCAGCAGCAGGGCGCAAAGTCCCGCCCCACCCTTTGTGGGGGTCATGCGGAAAAACCAGTGGAGCCAACGCGCCTGCAAGCCCCCCACTTCTAAGCCCTCGCCGCGGCAGGGTCAACCGGCATCCCGG
>CAIYZC010000690.1 GCA_903930565.1 uncultured Pedosphaera sp. | reverse complement strand
GATCGTTTCCGCACGCGCAGGCTTGGATCCCGAGCGGCGCGCGACGATTGCCTGGTTGTATCAGGACGGCATTGTGGATGCGGACAAGTTCAAGGCGCTGGCGCCCCGGCTCACGGCCCGGGCGGCGCAGTTCCACTGCGGGGTCATCGGCTACGGCCAACCCTCCGGGCGCTTCCGGGTTTTGGAAGCCGTGATCGACACGGGCGGGGCCGTCCCCCGCATCGTCTATTTGCGGGACCTCACACGGTTGGGACTCCCCTTCAGCCTGACCCCGGTCAACCCGGCGGACCCGAAGGCCGGCGCGACGGCCCAAACCCGCCACGCCCCTCCCGCGCATGGCTAATCCGACGCCAGTGAACGCTCCCGAAGTGGCCGCCCCGGCTTTTCTCAAGCCGCGCCGGACGGCCGCGCGCCGGGGGGCCGCCGCCGGCCCGGTGCTGGCCCTGGACTGGGATAACCAGACCTTGCGCGTGGCCCGGGCGGGCGGGCGCGACAGTTTGGAAGGGGTGTGGACCACCCCGCTGGACTGGCCCGCGGACGCGGATCGGACGGACCCCGGCGTGGTGGGCGCGACTTTGGGCCGGGCCCTGGCGCGGTTGGAGATCAAACCGGGCCCCTTCGTTCTGGGGGTGGCGCGCGCGCGGGTGGTGTTGCGGAAACTCCGGGTGCCGCCGGTGGCCAAGGAGCCGGAATTGACGTCCCTCATCCACTTGCAGGTGGCGCGGGATCTGCCGTTTCCGGCGGAGGAGGCGGTGATTGACTACCAAGTCGAGCGCGCGGCGGCGCCGGCGGGCGGGGACGCGGCGGGCGTCCGTTGGCCGGTGTTGGTGGCGGTGGTGCGGCGGGAAGTGGTGGAATTTTACGCGCGGGTGGCGGTGGCGGCGGGCGGGTCGTTGACGGGCCTCGGCCTGGGGCCGGCGGCGAACGCCCGCGGCCGGCGGGCGGGGGGCGGGGAGGGAGCGGAGGGCGTCACCGCGCTCGTCACCCTGCGGGGCGACGAAGTCGGCGTGGACATCGCGGCGGGCGGGCGCCTGGTCTTCAGCCGCGGCGCGCCGGTGGCCGCCGGCGCGGCCTTGGTGCCGACGGCCGTGACGGAATGCGTCCGCAGTCTGCACGCCTACGGCGGCGCGGAGCCGGGCGCGCCGGTCGCGCGGTTGGTGGTGGCGGGGGGCACGGGGGAGGAGGCCGCGTTGGTGGCCGCGTTGCACGGGCGGGTGGCCGCGCCGGCGGAAGTCTGGCCGGCTGCGGGCTTGCCCGCCGGGTCCGCGGGGCTGATCGGCGTGATCGGGCTGGCGCTCGGGGCCAAGGACGAGGCCGGCCTGCCGTTTGATTTCTGGCAGCCCAAGGCGCCGGCGGTGCGCCACAACCTGGCGCGCCTGCGGCTGTTGATCGGCGGCGCCGTGGCGGTTACCGGGCTGGTGGCCGCGCTCACGGCGCGGGAAGTGCTGTTGCGCCGGCGCCTGGCGGTGCTGGCGGGCGTGAACGCCGAGCTGGCGGAGGCGGAGAAGAAACGCCCGATCTATCGGACCTTGCTCGGCCACGCGACGGTGGTGGGGGATTGGGTGCATGGCGGTCGGGATTGGCTGCGCCATCTCGCTTATTTGTCCGCGGTGCTGCCCGGGAGCGAGGAGATTTACCTCACGGCGGTGAGCGTCGATCCCCAGGGGGTGATCCGGCTGGCGGTCCAAGCGCGGAGCGGGGAAACCCTGGCGCGGCTCGACCAGCAGCTGCGCGCGGCGGGCTATGATGTGAAACCGGTGGCGATCAATCCGGGCGCCAACCGGTTCGGTTATGACTTTCGTTCCAATGTGGAGCTGACGCCCACCGCCAAACTCAAGCTGGACCTGGCGCGCGTGAAACCGCCCGCCCGCCGCGCCGACGACGCCTCGTTGGATCCGCGGGCGTGGAAACGGGGGGGGCAATGACCGCGCGCGAGAAGAATTTGGCGCTCGGAATCGGCGGCATGGCCGCGCTCATCCTGCTGCTGGCGGGCGGGCGGGTCTGGTTCGTGAAGCCCTTGCGCGCACTGGACGATCAAATTGCGGCGGCCAAGGAAAAGCTGGGCAAGATTCAGGACGAACGCCGCGCCTATTTCGCGGCCGAGGACCGCTTGAAGCAAACCGCCCGCACGACCTACGCGGAAACCGTCAGCCAGGCCGCGGCGGTGTCCGGGGAATGGCTCACCCGGCAAATCATCACCGCCGGCCTGTCCGAGACCAATTTTTCCCGTTTGCCGGTGGGCCCCCGCAAATTGCGCGGCGCGGCCGAAATCGGCTGGAACATCCAAGGCGAAGGCGCGTTGACGAACATCATCAACTTGCTTTACCTGCTGGACCGCGGTCCCTGGCTCCATCGGCTGGAAAACCTGGCCTGCTCGGCCGGGGACGCGCCGGGACGCGCCCGGGTGCACGCGGCGTACCTCACGCTGGTGATGGATCCGCCCTTGGAGGTGCCGCACACGAACGCCGCCGGACCGGTCGCCCTCAACGCCCCGGGCCGGCGCGAACTGGACGACCTCGTGGTGCGCGATCTCCTGCGCCCGTACCTGCCGCCGCCGCCCACCCCGCCGGCCGCGCCCGCGGCGCGGGTGGCTGCCGCGCCAAAACCGGCCGCCGCGCCCGGGCCGGAGAATTACCGGATTGTCTCGCTCTCGGAATGGGAGGGTCGGCCGGAGATTCACGTGCGGGATCTGGCCGCCCAAAAGACCAAGCGCTATTTGGTTGGCGATGAATTGGCCGGGGGTCGGGCGGTGACGGTGGATTACCGGCCGCGGCCCGACCCCGCGCATCCCGCGCGCCTGTCCTCCAGCCGCGTGCTCCTGTTGATCAACCGCCAATATTGGGCCGTCGAAGCCGGCCAAACGCTGGCCGACAAGCATCTCCTCACGCCCGCGGAACTGCCGCCGGGCCTCCAACCCTGAAGTCCGCCGCCCCAGCCAATTTCCCGACTATGAAACTATTCCCCCGTTTGCTCCTTCTGGCCGCGTGGCCGGTGTTGCTCGGACCCGCGCTGCGCGCCCAAACCTCCGCTCCGCCCGCGGTGGTGGCGGCCCCCGCCGTAGCGGCCCCCGCAACCAACGCGCCGGCCGCGGTCGCGGCGCCACCTGCGGTTGCGGCCGCGGTCGCGGTTCCGGCCGCCGGCGCCGCCCCGGTGGCGACGAACGCCCCGGCGGTCAAAACCGCCCGGGACATCCGGTTCCAATTTGACGGCATTCCCTACACCGACGTGGTGGAGCGGTTCGCGCAGATGGCGGGCAAACCCCTGCTCGCGG
>CAIYZC010000689.1 GCA_903930565.1 uncultured Pedosphaera sp. | reverse complement strand
GTGCAACACTATTTGGAACACTCTTCCCTGGCCCAGCAGGTGCCGGGGCTGTTCCGACACGATGCCGCCGGCCACACTCTGGAAGCCCCGCCGCCGGCCGCGAATCTCACGAATGCCTTGGATACCCGCCTGACGTTGACCGAAACCGACCACCCGGCCAAAGGGGTTTTGGCGGCCCCCGGCGCCACCGCCGCCGGTCCGCCTTCCGGCACCGCCCCGGGCGCGGAGATGGAGACGCTCAATCATATGCTGAACACGCCCTTGAGCGATACCGTGCTCAGCCGGATGGAGGAAGTGCTGAAGCTGCTGCTCCGATGGGTGGGGAGTCAGTTGGGAAAAGTGACCGTCTGGGCCGAATTTTTGGCGGGCCTGGTGCTGGTCCCGGTTTACCTCTTCTATTTTCTGTTGGAAAAGGATGGGATTGTGCGGGCGTGGACGGATTACCTGCCGATTCACGAATCGCGGATCAAGGAGGAATTGGTGTTCGTGCTCCAAGCCATCAACGATTGTTTGATCGCCTTCTTCCGCGGGCAGATTCTGGTTTCCATCTCCGTCGGCATCCTGCTGGCCATCGGGTATTTGGCCCTCGGGCTCAATTACGCGGTGTTGATCGGATTGGTGGCTGCGACGGCCGGGATCATTCCGTATTTGGGAGCGGCGATCTCCTTGGTTTTCGCCCTCAGCGTGGCCGCGGTGCAGTTTGGGGACTGGCACCACCCATTGCTGGTCATGCTGGTGGCGGGGTTGGTCAAGCTGGCGGAGGACTTTTTCATCAGCCCCAAAATCATGGGGGAACGCTCCGGCCTGCATCCGCTGACGATCATCGTGGCCGTGATGGTGGGCACGACCGTCCTGGGCGGAATCCTGGGGGCAATCCTGGCCATCCCGCTGACCGCGGTGCTGCGGACGTTGATGTTCCGCTACGTGTGGCGGGGGCGCGCGGGGGAGGCGGAAATGGCGCCGCCCGGCCACTGAGAGGCAGCGACCGGGCGGGGCGATGGGGGCGACTTTAGATCAGGCTTTCCAAACTTGGCCGGCCCGGGTCGGGATTTCGTCCATGGCATTTCGGGAATCGACGATGCAAGGGGCCCAATCGGCGAGTTCCTGATAATTCACCGCTTTGTGGCCGGTGCAGATGACCACGGCATCGAAGCCGGCGATGGATTCGCGGCTCCAAGGCACCGAGGCGACCCCGGTCCAATGGCCGTGCTCCCGGGTGGGGCGGATGATGGGGACGTGCGGGTCGTAGTAGGCGACTTCCGCGCCGCGGGCCTTGAGCAGGTCCAGGAGGATGAAGGTGGGGGATTCGCGCATGTCATCCACGTCCGCCTTGTAAGCGAGGCCGACGAGGAGGATTTTGCTGCCGTTGACCGCTTTGCGGGCGGCGTTGAGGGCTTCGGCCGTGCGATTCACCACATACTCGGGCATGGCGGTGTTGATCTCGCCGGCCAATTCGATGAAGCGGGTTTGCTTGCCGAACTCGCGCGCCTTCCAAGTGAGGTAAAATGGATCAATGGGGATGCAGTGACCACCCAGGCCGGGGCCGGGATAAAAGGCCATGAAGCCGAAGGGCTTGGTCTTGGCGGCGCGAATGATTTCCCAGATGTCCAGGCCCATGGCGGCGTAAACGACCTTGAGTTCGTTGACGAGGGCGATGTTGACGCTGCGAAAGATATTTTCCAACAGCTTGGTGGCCTCGGCGGCACCGCAACTGGAGACGGGGATGACGGTCTTGATGGCGCGACCGTAAAGGGCCACGGCTTTTTCGCGGCAGGCGGGGGTCATGCCGCCCACGACCTTGGGAATCTCGGCGACTTTGCTGTTCGGATTGCCCGGGTCTTCGCGTTCCGGCGAGAAGGCGAGGTGAAAATCCACCCCGGCGCGCAGGCCGGAAAGTTTTTCGAGTACGGGACGCAGATCCCCCTCGGTCGTGCCGGGATAGGTGGTGGATTCCAAAACCACCAAGGCCCCCTTGGCCAGGTGGGGTCCGATGGATTCGCCGGTGCTGATGATGTAGGAGATGTCCGGCTCCCGGTTCTTGTTCAGCGGCGTGGGGACGCAGATGATGACCGCGGCGACTTCGTTGATCCGCCGGAAATCGGCGGTGGCGGAGAAGGAGCCCGCCGCCACGGCGGCCTGAATCGCGGCGGCATCAATATGCTGAATGTAGCTCCGACCCGCGTTGATTTGCTCAACTTTGGCGGGATCCACATCCACGCCAAGAACCTCAACTCCCGACTTGGCAAATTGGAGGGAGAGCGGCAAGCCCACATAGCCCAAACCGACGATGGCGATTTTCATGCTTAAATCATTGCTGTGCTAACGTTTAAAATGCGCGGTTAAGGTGCCGGGAGCGCCATTTTTTGCAAGCAAATTCACGGTGACGTTCCGCCGGCACCGGTGCGGGGCAAAAGATGTTCACAATTTGGTGAACGAAAACGCCCCCCGCCCCCTCAATAGGTATGTGATCGTCGCCGTTCGTATAGGGTTGGCAGAAAGGTTATGCCCGGGGTGAGGTTCGAGCGGCGGAAACAGGTGGCCTCACCGCACTTCTGAGCGCCCGGGTGAGGGCGTATTAACCTTTTCACCACTGAGCCGGAGACAACTCCGGCTCTTTTTGCGTCCCCAATTCGCCATTGCGCGGGAAGTCGCGAGCGCCTAAAGTGGCTCACACATGAAGAATCTGCTGGATTTTGAGAAGCCGATTTACGATCTCAAGAAACGCCTCGACGATCTGCGAACCCAAGCCTCGGCCCATCCGGTGGGGGTGGATGTCGAGGACGAAATCAAGAGGATCGAAGCCAAGGTCGTGGAGACCAGCAAGCAGATTTTCTCCAATTTGACCCCCTGGCAGCGCGTGCAATTGGCGCGCCATCCCAAGCGCCCGTTCACGTTGGATTACCTGCAGCATTCCTTCACCGATTTCAGCGAACTGCACGGTGACCGGCTTTATGCCGAGGACCGGGCGATGGTCGGCGGCTTTGCGCGAATTGGCGGGCGCCGGGTCATGGTGATCGGGACCCAAAAAGGCCGCGAGGTGAAGGAAAACATCCGGCGCAACTTCGGTTCGGCGCATCCCGAGGGTTACCGCAAGGCGCTGCGCCTGATGCGCCTGGCCGACAAATTTGGGTTGCCCATCATCACCCTCATCGACACGGCCGGCGCCTACCCCGGCATTGGCGCCGAGGAACGGCACATCGCGGAGGCAATCGCGGTCAACCTGCGGGAAATGATGCTGCTGCGCGTACCCACCATCGCCGTCGTGATCGGGGAGGGCGGCTCGGGCGGGGCGCTGGGCATCGGGGTGACCGACCGGGTGCTGATTTTGGAAAACGCCTACTATTCGGTGATCAGCCCCGAAGGTTGCGCGGCCATTCTGTGGAAGGACCGCGCCGCGGCGCCCAAAGCCGCCGAAGCGCTCAAAATCACCGCCCGCAACCTACTGGAACTGGGGTTGGTGGACGATGTCATCCCCGAACCCTTGGGCGGGGCGCACACCCAACCCGCGGCCGCGGGCGGCGCGGTGCGCGAAGCCATTTTGCGCCACTTGGCGGAACTGGAATCCCGGCCGCTCGACCAACTCCTGCAACAACGTTACGCCCGCTTCCGCGCCCTGGGCCGCTTCACCGAAGCCCCCGCGCCGGCGGCCTAAACCCCACCCCGCGCCATGCTTTACCCCCTGACGTTTCAACCGATTTTCAAAGAACGGGTTTGGGGCGGTCGCAATTTGGAGCGGCTCTATGGCAAGCCGCTGCCGCCGACGGTCCCCATCGGGGAGTCTTGGGAAATCTCCGACCGGCCGGGCGAAGCCAGCGTGATCACCAACGGCCCCCTCGCCGGGCGGGATTTGCATTGGCTCATGGCGCAGCACGGCCGGGAAGTTCTTGGGCCGGGCGGTGCGGACGGCACCCCCTTTCCCTTGCTGGTCAAAATCTTGGATGCCCGGGAGAAGCTCTCGTTGCAAGTGCATCCCCCGGCCCGCCTCGCCGACAGTTTGGGGGGTGAACCGAAGACCGAAATGTGGTATGTGGCCGCAGCGGAACCGGGAGCCGATCTCTTCGTCGGCCTCAAGAAAGGGGTGAC
>CAIYZC010000688.1 GCA_903930565.1 uncultured Pedosphaera sp. | reverse complement strand
GCGCAGGGTGCCGCCGTTGGTCAGCGTGAGCACCCCGCCACTGTTGATGTCGTAGCCGAACTCGACCACCGCCGAGCCGGGGCCGTTGTTGGGCGAAGTGGCGTTGGGCAGATCCACCAAGTATCCCAAGGAGCCGGGATCGACCGTGATGCTGTTGGTGCCCAGGGAATTGGTGCCCGAGCCGAGCAGCCAGCCGCATTGCACGGTCCATTGGCCGGCGAAAGTGTTGGAGTTGCCGGAAACCGTTTGCGCCGTGTTGGTCCGGGCGTTGATGATGGTTACGTTCCCATTGCCCGAAAGGATGCAACTGAGGACGAGGTTGCGCGCGTTCGCCGTCACCCCGCCGCCCGTGCCGTTGTTGGCGTGGGAAATGTAGGTGCTGGCGGCGACTTGCACCCGGCCCGTAATGGTGCTGGTGCCGTCGTCACCCATGTTCCAGACGCCGCCGGCCGAGGTGGTCACCAGCCCGGGTTGGCCGTTGACGCCAAAGAATCCGAGGATCGACCCGGAGGTTTTAGCGCGGATTTCGGTGTCCAATCCCATCGTCAGTTGGTTGCCGGGGAAAGTCTGCAGACCGGTGGCTGCGGGACCGCGCACCCGGGTATTGCTGGCGCCGTTGCCGAGCTTGGTGCCGTTCGACACCATCGTGTAGGTGTTGCCCGCAACGGGGGCCACGGCGGTGCCAATGCCGACATTGGAACCGTTGTTCGTTTTCCAAATCGCGGCGGTCCAGTTGGCGCCGGAAGCCTGGGTGGTGGTGGTGACAAGGTTGGTCCCGGCTTGCAGCACGGCCGGTCGGCACAGCAGGCCGGCGGCGCAAAGCAGCGGGGGGAGGAAGCGAAATGCACGCATAATACTGATCGGTTTTTGAGGAGTGGGTCGGGTAACTATGGTATCCATTCAATAAGCCCAAGCCCCGGCCGTATGGGCGGACCCCCAGCTTAGGGGTGGCGCGGTGATCCGGTTGGGGCTACAGGCTATTACTAGCCCAAAACACCTTGATTGGGAAGCATTATTTGACGCGGGCGCAAGGCCGCCCGCCTCCCGGCCGGGGCTGGTTTAGCCCCGCGTTGAGTCGCCCGGGCTTATTTGCCGTAGCCGGGCAAAGGATGTCCTTGGTCGTCGAGCTTGCCGCAGGCCCAGAGCAGGCCGCGGGTGAGCAGGTCGAGATAAACCGGGTCGCTCACCGTCGCATTGCTGTGCCCCAGCGTGGTCCCAAAGACCCGCGCGCCGCCGTATTGGTTGGCCCAGACGCAGACATGTTCCCCGGTGGTGCCCAACCCCTTTGCCAAGCCGACGCAATTCGGCCAGAGTTTCTTGATTTCGTACATTTCATCCGGAGCGTCGTCCCACCGGGCGGGAAAACCGCGCATGATGGGATGGTCGGGGAGGGTGTTGACGACGGTGAAGGCGCGCAGTTTTTCGTGCTGGTAAGAGCTGACGCCCAACAGCTTGCGCCATTCGTCCGTGGGGGTGAGGCGGTAGCTGTGCGTGGCGCAATGCAGGGTCACCGCCGGCACCCCGTTCGAATGGGCGCTGGTGATGCGTTGGATGAAGGCGACGTTGGTGACATAGCCATAGCATTCGTCGTGCACAATGACATCGAACCCTTTGGCCCAGTCCGGGTTCTCATACACCGGCAACATGTGCTCCCGGGTGTCGTTGGGGTCGAACAAAATCGTCCAAGTCACGTTGGCGCGGGCACTGATCCCCGTGGCGAGGAGGTCCTTTTGGTGGGCGAAGTCGTGGCAGCAGCCGCCCGTGATGAGCAGCGCACGCAACGGTTCCGCCGCGCGGGCGGGCAGTAGGGCGGCGAAGGCCAGCCAAGCGGCGGCGAGCCAAGTGGCGGTTCGGCGGGAAAGAATCGGTTTTTTCAAGAGAATCATGGCTGGGGCAATGGGTAGATGCCACCCAGCCTGCCCCAACGCCCGCCCGCCGGCAAGCCGCTTTCCCAGCCTCCCCCGCCGCGGCCGCCGCAAAGCGCAACCGCCGGAAGGTCAACGAGGCTAAATAGGGAAATACTATAGTTTGACCCCGAAAAAGGGTCAAACTATAGATTGGCCCTGCGGAAACGCTTTGGGAAACCAGTGATCCCGGGTTTGGCTTGTCATAAATCCCCGGGTTCGACAGGTTGAAGCCGGTTGCGCCATGATCAAATCCCCGGCCGAACGCCCCGCGATTTATTTCCGCCAGCCCGCCGAATGGCGGGAGTGGCTGGCGGCGCACCATGCGGAGGTGGTGGGGATTTGGGTGGGGCTTCATAAACGGCACACCGGCCGGCCGAGCTTGACGTGGCCGGAATCGGTGGATGAGGCCCTGTGCTACGGCTGGATTGACGGATTGCGCCAACCGGTGGACGCCGACCGCTACCGCATCCGCTTCACTCCGCGGCGCGCGCGGAGCATTTGGAGCCGGGTGAATCTTCGACGGGTGGTCGAATTGCGGGCGGAGGGGCGGATGCAGCCCGCCGGGGAGGCGGCGTTTGCGCGGCTGGAGGAGCGCCGGGCGGGTATTTATTCCTACGAACAGCGGCCGGAAGTGCTCCCGGAACCGTATGCTGGGGCTTTGGCGCAAGACCCGGCCGCCGCGCGCTATTTCGCCACCCGGCCGGCGGGCTATCGGAGGGCGGCGATCTGGTGGGTGATCAGCGCCAAGCAGGAGCCAACCCGGCAACGCCGGCTGGCGCAACTGGTGGCCGATTCCGCCGCCGGCCGGCTGCTCGCGCAGTTCACCCGTTGAACCGCCCGGGGGTAGAATTCGCCGGTTGCCCCGGACCGGGCGCTTGCCTTATTAATTGCGGATGAAAATCATCGGGATCGTCCCCGCTCGTTACGCGTCCACGCGGTTTCCGGGCAAGCCGCTGGCCTTGATCGCGGGCAGGCCGCTCATCCAACACGTGATCGAGCGCTGCCAGGCGGCCAAATCCCTCAGTGAAGTGATCGTGGCCACCGATGACACCCGCATCTGGGAAGTGGCGCAGGAGTTTTGCCGCGCCGAAATGACGTCGCCCGACCACGCGAACGGCACGGACCGGCTGGCCGAAGTGGCCGAACGGTGCGCCTGCGACGCGGTGATCAATATTCAGGGGGATGAACCCTTGATCGATCCGGCGGTGATCGACGCCGTGGCCGCGGCCTTGGACTCGGCGGAGATGGCCACCGCCGCCACCCCGTTGCGGGACCCGGCGGAGTACGAGAATCCGAACGTGGTGAAAGTCGTTGTCAACGCCGCGGGGCGGGCCTTATATTTCTCCCGGCGCACGATCCCGTATCTGCGCGATGCCGCCCAACGTTCGGCTGTCGAACAATTGGCGGCTTTTCCCTTTTTGAAGCACATCGGGATTTACGGATATCGGCGCGCCACCCTCCTGCGGTTGGTGCGCTGGCCCGTTTCACCGTTGGAAGCCGCGGAGCAGTTGGAGCAGTTGCGGGCGCTCGACCACGGCCTGCCGCTGGCGGTGGTGCGGGTGGCCTACGAGAGCATCGGCGTGGACGTCCCCGCCGATGTCAAACGAGTCGAACAGATTTTGCGAAACGCGTCATGAAATACATCTTTGTAACCGGTGGGGTGGTCAGTTCGTTGGGCAAGGGCCTCACAGCGGCGGCGCTGGGCACCCTGCTGGAAAACCGCGGGCTGAAGATCACCATTCAGAAATTCGACCCCTACCTCAACGTGGACCCGGGCACCATGAGCCCCTACCAGCATGGCGAGGTGTACGTCCTGGACGACGGCGCGGAGACCGATCTTGATCTCGGCCATTACGAGCGCTTCACCAACGTGAAGTTGACGCGCATCAACAACCTCACCAGCGGCCAAGTCTACCAAACCGTCCTCAACCAGGAGCGCCGCGGGGATTATCTGGGCAAAACCGTCCAAGTCATCCCCCACATCACCGACGAAATCAAAAAGCGCATCGTCACGCTGGCGGAGCAATCCAAGGCCGACGTGTTGATCACCGAGATCGGGGGCACGACCGGCGACATCGAAGGGTTGCCGTTCTTGGAAGCGATCCGGGAATTCGCGCTGGAGCAGGGCTACGACAACGCCATTTTCCTCCACGTCACCTTCGTCCCCTTCATCAAGGCCGCGGGTGAGCTCAAGACCAAGCCGACCCAGCAATCCGTCGCCAAACTCCGCGAAATCGGCATCACCCCCCACATTTTGGTTTGCCGCTGCGAACGGGCCTTGGACCGCGAACTGCGGCAAAAAATCTCCCTCCATTGCAATATTCCTCTCGAGGCCGTGATCGAGGAAAAGGACGTGGACCACACCATCTACGAGGTGCCGCTCATGCTCCAGCGCGAACGTTTGGATGAGCTGGTCTGCCGCCTGCTCCGCTTGGAAACCAAAACCCCGGACATGACGCACTGGCAGGAGGTCATCCGGAAATTGATCGCGCCCCAGCACCGCGTCCGCATCGGGGTCGTGGGCAAATACATCGAGGTCAACGACGCCTACAAATCGGTGGACGAAGCCATCATCCACGGCGGCGTGGCCAACGATTGCGGCGTGGAAATTGTCAAGGTGGACGCCGAGAAGATCGAATTGGAAGGCGCGGAAAAGGTCTTGAAGGGGCTGGGGGGCATCCTCGTGCCCGGCGGCTTTGGCGAGCGCGGGATCGAGGGCAAAATCCAGGCGGCGCGTTACGCGCGGGAACACCGCGTGCCCTACTTGGGGCTGTGTTTGGGCATGCAGATCGCCACCATCGAGTTTGCCCGGAACGTTCTGCACCTGCCCGGGGCGCACTCCACGGAGTTCAACCCGGGTTGCGCCGACCCGGTGATCGATCTGCTGGATGAACAGAAGGCCGTGGACGAAAAGGGCGGCACGATGCGCCTGGGCGCGCAGGAGTGCCAATTGGTGGTGGGTTCCAAGGCCGCCCTGTTGTATCATGCGTTCTCGGTTTCCGAGCGCCACCGCCACCGCTACGAATTCAACAACCGCTATCGCGAACGCTTCGCCGCCGCGGGCTTCGTGTTCAGCGGCACCTCGGTGGACGGCCGCTTGGTGGAGGTTATCGAGCTGGCGGACCATCCCTTCTATTTGGGCTGCCAATTCCATCCCGAATTCCACAGCAAGCCCCACAAGCCGCACCCCCTCTTCCGGGGCTTCATCGCGGCGGTTCACTTGCACACGCATCGGCGCCCCGTTTGACGGGGGCCGGGCGGAATATTTTCACCCGCCCGCAAGTTTCCGGTTGACTCTTTGGCGGATGCTGCTTTGATTCCCGCAATCGCCGTGGCCCGGTCATCCCGAGGGATGAATCATGCTCCGGCACACTTTCAAAAGCATCACATAATGAGCGACCGGAAAATCAATGTGGCCATCGTGGGTCTGGGGTTTGGGGCGGAGTTCATCCCCATTTACCAGCGCCATCCCAACGCCAACATGTACGCCATTTGCCAGCGCACGCGGGAAAAGCTGGACCAAGTCGGGAACCAGTATGGCCTTGAGCGGCGGTTCACGAGTTTCGAGGAGCTGTTGGCGGATCCGCAGGTGGACGCGGTCCACATCAATTCGCCCATCCATCTGCACGCCCCTCAGAGCATCGCCGCTTTGCGCGCGGGCAAACATGTCGCCTGCACCGTGCCCGCCGCCACCACGGCGGAGGAATGCCGTCAAATCGCCCAGGCCGCGACCGCCGCGGGTCGGAATTACATGATGATGGAGACGGTCGTGTATTCCCGCGAATTCCTTTATGTGCGCGAATTGCGCGACACCGGCCGGCTGGGCCGCATCCAGTTCATGCGCGGCTCCCATTTGCAGAACATGGACGGCTGGCCCGGTTATTGGGAGGGCCTGCCCCCGATGCACTACGCCACGCATTGCATCAGCCCCTGCCTGGCCATTGTCAAGGGCGAGGCGGACTACGTGTCCTGCATCGGCTCGGGCCGCATCGCGGAACACTTGATCGCCAAGTACGGTTCCCCGTTCAGTTTTGAGACCGCGCATTTCAAGATCCGAAACCAGGATGTGGGCTTTGAAGTGACGCGCTTCCTCTTCAACTCCGCGCGGCAGTACACGGAGAGCTTTGACGTTTACGGGGACAAAACCTCGTTCGAGTGGCAGTTGGTGGAGGGCGATGAGCCGGCCCTGCACGTCGGCGGCGAAAAAGTCGAGCGGGTGAAGGTGCCGGACTACGCGCGCCTTTTGCCCGAGCCGATCCAGCGGTTCACCACCAAGGGCGTGTACGACGACGAGCACGCGCACCTTTCGTTCATCCAGGGGGGCGGCCACGGCGGCTCGCATCCGCACTTGGCCAACGAGTTCCTGATGAGCATCGTCGAAGGCCGGCCGTCGTTCCCGGATGTCTATCAATCCGTGAACTGGACGTGCGCCGGGATCTGCGCCCATGAGTCGGCCATGCGCGGCGGAGAAATCGTGAAACTGCCCGACTTTCG
>CAIYZC010000687.1 GCA_903930565.1 uncultured Pedosphaera sp. | reverse complement strand
GGAAAGTAGCCGCGGCGGAGCGGATTGGCAACTTTGGGCTTGGGGGGGGCAAACCGCTGAGTGGGAATGGGGATGCGGAATTTTAACCGCCGATCGCGCAGATTTCCGCGGATGGGAGGCGGGAATTATTTGCGCGCACCCTGCTACGCGGAGCGCACGGGGTTGCGGTGAAGTCGCCGATGCTCCCGTCCGCCTCCACCCTGGGAGCGCCGGCTTCCAGCCGGCCGCCGCCGCCATCCACAAGCGGGCAACCGGTTCGCCCATCGTCCACTCCAACCCTCACCATCTTCATGGTTGGTGGCGCCCCACCTGGCAGGAGGACTTTTGCGAAATCCGCGCTCTGCGGTCGAAACGCCTCAGGGGTTACATTTCATTTCACCGTGCCCGCGCTCCATTCCGCCAACACCTTCCTCGCCTTGTCCGCATTGGGCGACTCGATGGCTTCATAAATCGCCAAGGCTTCCCTCGCCAAACTGATGGCCCGTTCCCGCTCGTCCAAGTGAAAACAAGCCAGGGCGAGGTTGGAGCAATCGTTGGCTTCCCCTGAACGGTCGCCGATTTCCCGGCGGATCCGGAGCGCCGCCTCATAATGCTCAATGGCCCTTTGCGCTTCGCCCAAAGCGGCGTAGGCGGTGCCCAGATTGCCGAGGGTACTGCCCTCGCCGCGGCGGTCGCCGATCTCCCGGCTGATCAGGAGCGCCGCCTCGTGATGCTCGATGGCCTTGCGCACCTCGCCCAAAGCGGCGTAGGCAAGGCCCAGATTGCCCAAGGCCCTCCCTTCGGCGGCCCGATCGCCTGCGATTTGACTGGCGGCGAGTTGGGCCTGCAACCAGGCCATGCGCTCCCGCGGATGAAAGCGCAAGGCACCCACATACACGATGCCGTTCACCAACTGGATCAGCAACCGGGCGCTCTCGCGAGCGGACGCGTCGGCGATGGGTTGGACTTTTCTCTGGCCATCACGCAGTGGCAAGCCGGCTTCTTCGCTCAAGAGCGCCCTGGCCGCCTCCAAATTAGCCCGCTCCAAGTCGAACACGGCCAAACCCCGCAGGATCTCCTGCCCGCCCTTCAGGTAAAGCTGATCTACTTCGTCCCCGACCCGGGCAAAATGGCCGCCGAAGCGTATCCGCGTCTCCCGGCGTTCCTCAGGGTCAAGCAATCCCGCCAAATACTCGCGGACCAAATCGTGCAGACGGAACCGGGCGTTGCCGGGGTTGTATTCCACCAAGCTGGCTTTGACCAAGGCTTGCAACCGGTGCCGCGCGGATTCGAGTTCGGCCCCCTGCCAAACGGCCGCGGCGGCGGCTTCCTCGAAGCTGCCGGGGAACACGGCGAGGGTTCGCCAGTCCTTCTGGGCGGATGGCGCGAGCAAATCGTAACTGATTTGAAACGCGGCGCGAACGGGTTCGAGGGTATCCTTGTTTTTGGCGCGCAGGCGGGCAACCAAATCGGGCACGGACCAGATGGTTCGTTCCTGCACGACGCCGGCGAAGAATTCCAAGGCGAGCGGCAAGCGGCCGCAGAGTTCGGCGGATTCGGTCACTTCGGCGGTGAATTGGCCGAGGCGCGGGGACAAGGCGCACAGAAGTTCACGCGCTTTTTCGGGCGTGAGGCAGTCGAGGGATTGGAGCGCCAAGCCGGGCAAGGAGAATTGAGTGCGGGAGGTGATGAGGAGCAGGCAATTCGCGGGCGGCAGCAGGGGTTTGATTTGGTCTGCACCGGCGGCGTTGTCCAGGAGGAGCAGTACCGGGCCGGCTTGGCGCAGTGTGCCCAGATAAAGGCCGCGCAAGGTTTCCGCGTCCTCGGGTAATTTGGCCTCGGGCTGGAAGGCATGGAGGATGCGCTCCATGACTTCGGCAGGGCGGAGTGGATCGCGGTGGTCGGGATCGGCGCCGCGGAGGTTGTAGTAGAGTTGGGCGGCGGGAAAGCGGTGTTTCAGGCGGTCGGCGACGGTCAGGGCGAGGGCGGTCTTTCCTACCCCGCCCATTCCATGAAGGCCGGTGTGTTTGCCGGCGATGGTGGCCCCAGTAGTCTGGCCGGATTCAAGGGAGGCCAACAGTCGGGCCAGTTCGTCGTCCCGGCCCGTGAAGTGCGGGGGCGGTTCCGGGAGTTGGTGGAGCGCGGAATTCGGGCGGGGTGGGGTTGGCGCCACGCCGTAATTGTTGATGACCGTGTCCGCCACGGTGATGTGGCCGCCGGCGGTGGCATTCGTAAGGGTTTTTTCCCCTGAGCCGGGGCGGGACTCAGGGGTCATGGTTTTGGGTGGGGTTCGCCTCCCTCGTTGGTCAGTTCGATGTCCCCGCCGGCTTGGATGGTTTTGCCGGAGACGCCCTGGCCGGTGGCGTCACGCAGACGCACGTTGCCGCCCGCGCTCAAGCCTTCGCCGGAGACTCCGGGGCGGGGGGTGGTTTGCGGGGCGGGGGTGGCGCCGGGAGCGCCCCGGCTGGGTGGAGGGGGTGGTTGGGATTTGGGGCTGGTCTCCCCGGTCGGACGGCAGGCGGCCAAAAGGCGAGGATATGCCGAATCGCGAACCGGGGCGCGCCAGTCGATATAAACGAACCCGGCCAAGGTTTCTTCGACCCGGGCATCGTCGAGGCGCATTGGGATCAGGCGTAGCCGTTTGTTGAGCGGGTCTTGAAAGAGCACGACCGAGGACTCGAATTGGGTCCAATCCGAAACGAGCGCGTTGGTGGACATGCACAGCACCAGCACTCGCGATATTTTCAATCCGTCGCCGATCCGGGTCACGATGTGGGCTCCGGGTTTCATCACGGATTCGTCCAGCCAAACCTTCAGCCCGTCCTTTTCCAAGCGGTGCGCGATCTCCCGGACCACAGGTTTGTCCAGGGAGCTGTGGCTCAGAAAGACGTCGTAATCAAAGTCCTCAGGCACACGGCAAGGGTAGTGGGTAATTGGCCGCAAGCAAAGGGCAAAAGCTGTTGTCGGTCGGTGGTCGGCAGTGGGCAGTTGAGGTTGAGGGAAAGTTGACGGTCGGCGGGAGGCCGGAGGCTGAATCCATCCACGCTGCACGATACACCCCGCAGGTTTAGCGTGCGCGTGGGGTGTATCGTCAAAGGGCGAATACGGGTTCTGGCCCCGGGGTGGCGGACGGCAACTCGCGCAGACTGATCGTCTTTGTCTATTGGGGGGTGACAGTTGGCAGGTGGCAGTGGGCAGGTGGCAGTGGGCCGCGGACGTGGCCATTCCCCGCTGCCGCCGGGGCGGGTGGACGGATACTGGGTTGAACCGGCGGTGCGTTCACGCGGCCTTCAGCCGGCGGCGAGGGGAGGATGTCAGAGTCTCGTTACCTCGGCTCCCAAATTGTGAAAGTGTGGAAGTCGCTGTGAGGGGGTTATGCGCTGGGTCATCCCACCGCGTTTGCCCGGCGGGGGCGAGGGAAGGGTGTCAGACTCTGGATTCCTCGAGGTCCACAAAGTGACAATGTTCAGCGCGGGGGGTTAACGAAAAAACCCAGGGCAGCGGCGCGGAGGCGGCTGCCCTGGGCGGGAGGCGAACGCGGCGGGACGCCGCGGCAACCTGGGACCGATTAGAACGTGTTGTTCCGGTAGGCGCCGAGGGTGGGGGCGTCGGGGTTGACTTCGGGACCGAAGTAGCGGAGCACGACCAAGGGTTCGACGGTGGAGGTGTTCTCGAAGGTGACGCCGGCTTTGGCGGCGGTTTCGGTGCAGAACACTTCGTCCTCGGTGAGCTCGTGGAAGCGGATGAGTTTGGGGCAGTCGAGGTTCAACTTGTTCATCTTGCCCTTGCCCTGGACGGTGATGAGGCTGTAGGCGCCGTTGTCCCGGATGGTGCACTTCGCGCCGGGGTCCAGGGTGAGCTCCTTGGCGGTGAAGAGTTGTTCGCCGTGGACTTTGCCATAGACGATCCAGCGGTCCACATAGCCTTCGGAACGGGTGTCGGCGACGGGGACGGGTTCGAGGTAGTGGTTGTCTTTGTAGTTCGGGTCCACGTTGGCCTCCCAGTCGAGCTGGTCCACGATGAAGTCGAGGTCTTGGTGCTTGTCCTTGGGCATGTCCTTGACGAGGAGCGCCCAGGGAACTTCGCGGCCTTCCACGAGGGATTGATACATGCCGAACACGTCCGAACCCCATTGGGGTTCGTAGGTGCAGAGGGAGCCGGGGGCGTGGAGGATGCTGGGGCCGATGAGCCAGCCGGAGCCGACTTTCAAACGGTAGGCGCGGGAGAGGTCGAGGATGCCGTTGTCGCCCTTGTTCCAGTTTTCCAAGCAACGACGAACCTGGGCCTTGGTGGTGCCGGGTTCGAAGCCCATGAAGGTGTAGGGGAAATTGTTGCCCACGTTGTTGTGCTGGGGCGGGAAGTAGTAGGACTCGGGCTTGCCTTCCTGGCCGACCAGGGCGGCCTGCGCCTGGGATTGGTGCATGTGATGGGGAATGGGCCCCATGTTGTCAAAGAACTTGGAGTACACCGGCCAGCGGTTGTATTTGCTCCAGATGCGGTCGCCGATGATGGCGCCGCCGCATTCGGCCACGGCGGTCTGGAGGGTGAAGCGGACGCCGCCGTCCACGACGTAGCTGAGGCCTTCGTCGGGGGTGCGGTTGTCGTTGGCGGCCGGGGTGGTGGAGCCGAACCAACGTTCGTCAATCCCGCCGCGGTTGAGGCCGAAGGCGTAGAGGTCGTCCGGGTGCAGCTTGAGGCGCTTGCCGGGTTGGAGGAAGGAACGGGGCACCCAGCAGGGGGCGAGGCGGAGGAGGCCGCCGTTGTCCGCCAGCAGGCCTTCGACGCGGCTGCGGACGTTGCTGGTGATGGTTTGGAGGTCTTTAACGGATTGGATGCTCATTGAATACAGGGTTAAGGCTTAAAATTCGCCGCCGTGGGTTTGCCGCCGGACTCCAAGTAAGCCAGGAGATCAAGGAGTTCGAACTCGGTGAACTGATTCACCAAGCCTTCGGGCATGGGCGAAATTTTGGAGAGCGTGCGGCTCGCGATCTCGGACTTTTTGACCTCCACTTGGGAGGGCGCCAGCGGATTGATCGTGACGAGGACGCGTTGCTCGTTTTCATCGGCGATGCGGCCGGTGACTTCGTCGCCGTTCTTCAGGGTGAAGACGGTGTTCATGAACTGTTCGGAAACGACCTTGGAGGGTTCCAGAATGGACTCCAGAACGTCGCGCCGGGCGAAGCGGCTGGACACGGCGGTCAGATCGGGGCCCACGGCGCCGCCTTCATTGCCGAAGCGGTGGCACTGGAGGCATTGGGCGGCCGCAAAGACCTCTTGGCCTTGGCGGAAAGAGCGGCCTTTGCCGACGCGGTCCAATTCGGATTGGAGGTCGGTCATTTTCCATTCCTTGATGAAGGTGCGCTTCTTGGCGGGGGGTGCCTTCGCGGGCTTGGGTTTGGTCTCCGGGTGATCGGTGGTGACGGCGGCCAGGGCGTCCCGCTCCGCGGGCGCGAGGGAGGCGAGGGCGTCGTGCCGGATGTTTTCGATGAAATGATCGTAGCTGGCGCCGTCGCCGTAATCGCGACCCACATCCTTGAACCATTGCAGCGTGGCGGCGGCATGCTCGGGGCCGGCGGGGCGTTTCCACGGGTGGGCGGGGCCGCCGATGTCGGCGGAGTGGTGCGGGCCGTGGGCGTTGAGCCAACTGAAGTAATGCTCGCGCTCGGGCAACGTCCAGCCGTGCTTCAGATTGCGGAGGTGGAAGACGTAATGGACTTGCTCCTCCAAAGTTTGGGCTTGGTCCAAGAGGGCCAGGGTTTTGCCCACCACGCCAGGAGCTTCGAGGTAAATCAGGAGTTCGGCGAGTTCGCGGTTCAGGGCCTCGCTCTTGGCGGGATATTGGCGGTCCAACTTGGTGACGGCCAATTGCGTCAATTCAGGCGTGGGCCGACCTTGGCGGATGAAGCTGACCTCGATAAGCCGGAGTTTTTCGAGCTTCTGAGCCTCGGAGAGGCCATCCAGCGGGAAGAGGGCCAGGGTCTTGAGCAGCGCGGCCTGGGAATCCTTCGGGCCCACGCGGGCCAAGGCCAGCAGGGCGGTGAGGGCGGCGTTCGGGCTGGTTTCCGCCAGGGCGCGCGCCTGCCATTCCGCCACAGGCTGACTCTCCAACGCGATGCGGGCGGCGTAGCGGATGAAGCGGTCGGGGCTGTCCAAGTGGGGCCAGATAAAATTGACCGCCCCGGGATCGACGCGGCCGTGGTAGCGCTCGAGGGAGTGGCGGACGGCGCGGGCATCGGCGGCAGCGC
>CAIYZC010000686.1 GCA_903930565.1 uncultured Pedosphaera sp. | reverse complement strand
GCCGGCGCGGTTCATGGCACCGGTTTCACCATGGCCGAGGTGGTCGTAGTGCGCACCCAGCATGACAAATTCCGGCGCCATCCCCGCCACTCCGGGGATGCCGGGCGGGAGGAAGCCGAGGACGTTGCGGTCCTGCCGATGAATATTTTCCACAGCGGTGGCGAGGCGCACGCGGGCGTTGGTGAACTCCAATCCCGATTCCGCGTGGGGATTCTCCGTGTCCAATCCGGTTTGCAGGGTGGCCAAATCGCGACCGGACCCTGCAAACAGGCGGGCGACGAAATTGGAACTTACCGAGGCGGCGGGCAGGCCCGAGCCGGCCAACGCGCTGTCGGAGGAAAGCGCGAGCAACTCACCGGCGTTGGGCGAATTGGGGCCGGTCACAAACAGGATGCCCTTGGCCCCATGATCGCGGGCGATCATGGCCTTGTAACGCACGCCGGCGTACCGATTGAGTTCCGCCCGCCGTTTGGCCTCCACCTGCTCGGGCACGTAACGCAGGACCAACACGATTTTGTTGGAGACGTTCAGCCCCGCATAGGAATCCGTGCCGGTGCCGGATTGGCCGGGGGCGGCCAGACCGTAACCGGCGAAGACCACCGGCGCCTCCACTTCGGCCGATGCGCTGAACTCCAAGGGCCGGAAATCGCGTTCCACCGCGAACTCCTCGGCGGGCGCCCCCGCGCGGTTCAAGGTCAGGTGGTTCGCGTTCGTGATGACACGGGCGCCGGCTTTGAATTCAAAGGGTTGGAAATAATCATTGCCCGCGACCGGCACCAGTCCGATGCGACGCATTTGGGCGGCAATGTAGTCGCCCGCCAACCGGCCCCCGGGCGAGCCGGACATGCGGCCGGCGAGCTCCTCCGACGCCAAATAATCCACCACGGCGTGAATGTCCTCCCCCCGGATGGCGGGGGTGAAGCCGGACAAGTCCGGCAGCGCTTTCCCGGCCGTGGCGGCTGCCGTGGCGTTGGCGGCCGCCACGAACGATGCGGCCGCCGCCGCGGTGGTCCAATTCGTCGCGCCGCCGGGGACGCGCGCCGGGGCTTGCGCCAGAGCGGCGCGCGCGGCGGCGTCATTCCAATCCGCGTAGAAAATCTGCGCCTTCGTATCGGCGGTCCGGCCGGAGGTCCAAGCCAGGTGCGCGCCATCCGGTGAAAATACTGGCAGTCCGTCAAAACCGTCCGTGTAAGTCACCCGCACCGGTTCGCGCGTGCCCGCGGGGTCGACGATGAACAGCTCGAAATTCCCGAACCCGAGTTTGTTGGCCGTGAAGATCACATACTGGCCGGAAGGGTGAAAGTAAGGCGCCCAGGACATCGCGCCAAAATCCGTCAGGCGCCGCTCGTCGGTGCCGTCCAGGTTCATCGTGAACACGTCGGCGGTGTCGCCGCGCTCGCTGAACCGCCGCCAAATGATCCGTCGGCCGTCCGGCGAAAAGAACGGACCGCCGTCATACCCCGGCGAATGCGTGAGCCGCCGCTGGTCGGAGCCGTCCGCGTTCATCAGGTAGATCTCCCCAAACCAGGAAGGATCGGTGGTGAAGTGCTGATACTCCGCCGCCGAGAGCTTGTTGGTGGGGTACGCGTCGCGCAGGGAACAAAAGGCGATCAATTTGCCGTCGGGCGAAAAAGAACCTTCGGCATCGTAGCCCAGGGACGTCGTGAGCCGACGGATTTGCGAGCCATCGCGCTTGGCCACGAAAATGTCCATGTTTTCGTCATAATCCCAGGAATAGCGGCGCTCTTTACCGGAGGCGCGGAAGGCGAGTTCGGCCTTTTGCTTTTCCACCGCTGCGGGATCCAAATGCGTGGAGGAGAACATCAGCTCGTCGGTCCCCGGACGGAAAAAGGAGCAGGTGGTCTTGCCGTCGCCGGGCGAGACGCGGTGGCTGTCGCCGCTCTCCAAATCCAACAAATGGATTTGGTAAAATGGATTCGCGGGATCGCGTTCACTCTGAAAGATCAACGCCTTGCCATCCGGGGAGAAGTAACCCTCGCCGCTGCGCCGCCCTTCAAAGATCAGCTGCCGCGTGTTGGTGAGCAAACGGGCCTCGGCTTCGGCGGGGGCCTCGGCCGCCGGGCAGGCGGCGGGGGCGGCGAGGCGGAGGGCCAAAGCCCCGGCCAAGACGGCCCGGGGCACAACGGAAACAGGGCGGAACCGGTAGTTCATCGGAGAGATTTTGTTTTGCAGGTTGACAAACAGCGGATTTCGAGGATTCTCTGGCTCGTCGTTTCATCCCACGATCTTCGGATCACGGGTATCCCACGAAACGGCTGGGGGCCTGGAGGGCCCCCTCCTTTTTGTACAGTTACTTCGCGGTCGCTTCCGCGGCGGGAATCTTGGCGTCCGGCAAATCCTTTTTCACCATCGCCCAAGCCGCCGCCGCGTCTTCCGGCAGGCGTTTGGCGACGGCGTGGCGGAATTCCACGACGCTGCCGTCGTTGTGCTGTTGAAAGGCGAGATAACCGGCGCGGTAGGTGTTCTTCTGGTCGATGAAGTCCGTCACGATCTTGTCGTTCACCTTGATGATGATGTGGTTGCCCACCGCCACGACCGTTTGCGTCCACCAAGTGTCATCCGCAACCAACTGCTCCCGCACCGGGCTGAAGCCGTAGAGGCTGCCGGTGCGCTGGGGGTCGGGGCTGGTGTTTTCCACTTGCGCCTCGTAGCCGCGGGGAAAGCCCGGCCCCCGCGCCACCCGGATATACATGCCGCTGTTGCCGCTGTGGTTCAAACGGACCTCCGCCTTGAATTCCAGGTTCGTGTACAGGTTCGGGCTGAACAAGTGGCTCACGGGCCCGGTGCCGATCACGACCCCGTCCTTGACCTGCCACAAATTCGGGCCGACGGTGGTCCACCCGCTCAGGGTGGTCCCGTCGAAGAGCGGGAGCCAGCCGTCGGCGTTGGCGACCTCGGGCACCGGTTTGCCCGGCGCGGTGGTTTGGGCGCACAGGGACGCCGGGGTGATGACGCAGGCGAGGGCGAGCGCGCCGGTGAGGAGAAAGTTGGGGCAGCAGCTTGGAGTGGCCATAAAATGGTTCGTTTTCTGGCGGCCAAACTAGCCGGCGGCGGCGGCCTTGACAATATTTATTGCCAGTGCCCGCATCGCGCTTCTATTTTTGCCCATGCGAATTGTCAGGACAGCGGCCGCCATGCAGCGGCGGGCGCGGGCGTGGCGGGGGGAAAACCTCCGCGTCGCGTTCGTGCCCACGATGGGATACCTGCACGCCGGGCACCTGAGCCTGGTGCGGCGGGCGCGCCAACGCGCCGGGGCGGCGGGCCGCGTGGTGGTGAGCATTTATGTGAACCCCACCCAGTTCGGTCCCAATGAGGATTTGTCCCGTTACCCCCGGGATTTTGCCCGGGACAGCCGGCTGTGCCGCGCGGCGGGCGTGGATGTGCTGTTCGCGCCCGCGGATGGCGAAATGTATCCCGCCGGGGAGGCCGGCCCGTACAGCACCTACGTGGTGGAGGAAACTTTGTCCCGCGGCATGGAAGGCTCCTCGCGCCCCACGCATTTCCGAGGCGTCACCACCGTGGTGGCCAAGCTCTTCAACTTGGTCCTGCCCGATGTGGCGGTGTTCGGCGCCAAGGATTTCCAGCAGGCGTCCGTCATTCGCAAAATGGTCCGCGACCTGAATTTTCCCGTCCGCGTCGAAGTGGCGCCCACCCACCGGGAGGCCGACGGCTTGGCCATGAGTTCGCGCAACAAGTATTTGACGCCTGAACAGCGCGCGCAGGCGGTGGTGCTGTCCCAGGCCTGGCGGCGGGCGCGGGAAATCGTGGCGCAGGGCGCCGTGCCGGTCCCGGTCTTGCAGGCCGAATTGGCCGACTTCATCGCCGCCCGGCCGGGCGCGCGGTTGGATTATATCGAGATTTTCGATCCGGAAACCCTGGCGCCCTTGGCACAGGCGGCTCCGGGCGCCCGACTGGCGTTGGCGGTCTTCTTCGGCAAAACGCGGTTGATTGATAATGAAACAATTTGACTTCATCGTTCTCGGCAGCGGCATCGCGGGCCTGAGCTTCGCCCTCCAAGTCGCCCCGCACGGCCGGGTGGCCATTATCACGAAGAAAAACCGCGCGGAGTCGAACACCAACTACGCCCAGGGCGGCATCGCCGCGGTGACGAGCAAGGAGGACACCACCGAAATGCACGTCCGCGACACGCTGGAGGCGGGCGCGGGGTTGTGCCGGGAGGATGTGGTGCGCACCATCGTGCAGGAGGGGCCGGCGCGCATCGCCGAATTGATCGAATTGGGCATGCAGTTTTCCGAGCGGGAGATTCCGCGGTCCGACGGCGCCCGGGAACTGGACCTGGGCAAGGAGGGCGGGCACTCCAAGCGGCGCATCTTGCACGCCAAGGACGTGACGGGACGGGAGATTGAGAAGGCGCTGCTTAACGCGGTGGCCCGGCAGCCGCAGATCGAGGTCTTCGAGAATCACTTCGCCATCGACCTCATCACCACCCAAAAACTGGGGCGGCCGGGGCCCAACCGCTGCGTGGGGGTCTATGTGCTCGACAAACCCGCGGGCGTGGTGGAGACCTTCGCGTCCGACGCCATCCTGCTGGCCACCGGCGGCTGTGGCAAAGTGTACCTCTACACCACGAACCCGGACATCGCGACCGGGGACGGCGTCGCCATGGCCTACCGCGCCGGGGCGGCGGTGGCGAACATGGAGTTCATCCAGTTTCACCCCACCTGCCTCTACCACCCCCGCGCCAAGTCCTTTCTCATCAGCGAAGCGGTCCGCGGCGAGGGCGGCATCCTGAAGACGATCAACGGCAACGAGTTCATGGCCGGCCACCATCCCCTGCAATCCCTGGCGCCGCGCGACATCGTGGCGCGGGCGATCGACAGCGAGATGAAGCGCAGCGGCGCCACCCACGTGCTGTTGGACATCACGCACAAACCGGCGGACTTTTTGCGGGAGCGGTTTCCGAACATTTACGAAACCTGCCTGCGCCACGGCATCGACATGACCCTTGAACCCATCCCCGTCGTGCCCGCCGCCCATTACCAATGCGGTGGGGTGCTCACCAATGTGGACGGTGAAACCGGCATTCCGGGCCTGTACGCCGTCGGCGAAGTGGCGTGCACCGGTCTGCACGGGGCCAACCGCCTGGCCAGCAACTCCCTCCTCGAAGCCCTCGTCTGCGCGCACCGCGCCGGCCGCCGGGTCCTGGAACGGATCGCGCCGGAGGCCCGGCCCGTCATTCCGGACTGGCAGTCCGGCCGCGCCACCAACCCGGACGAACTCGTGGTCATCGCCCACAACTGGGACGAAATCCGGCGCTTGATGTGGGATTACGTCGGCATCGTGCGCACCCACAAACGCCTGCTGCGCGCCCAGACGCGCATCGCCAACCTGCGCGGGGAAATTCAGGAGTTCTATTGGGATTTCACCGTCAGCAGCGACTTGCTGGAGCTGCGCAACATCGCCCTGGTGGCCGAGCTGATCATCACCAGCGCCCTCGCGCGCCCCGAAAGCCGCGGCCTGAACTACAACCTCGACCACCCCTTCCCCGACCCCGCCTGGGCCCAGCGCGACACGATCTTGGAACGTGGGTGAGGCTGCCCCGGAAGCGGCCCGACGGCAGGGGGGAACAAGGTTCTTGCACCGTCCGGCACTAAAACGGGCTTGGTCGGGCGGGAGCCGTCGAGGCGCAACCTGTCCGACAAATTCGGAGTCGGGCCGGCGCCGTCCTTACCCACGCTTGCGGGAAATCCGCAGGATGCCACCAGTTTGACGCAGTCCGTGGTCGGCGAAGGATCGCCTTTGCGGCCCGTTGAGCGTGTAGTCGGTGCGGCCGCTGGATACCCACACGATGTCCCGCTCGAAGCCGTCCATCGCCATCCCCTCGCCTTTGAGCCAACGCAGCAGCCAACGGACCTTTCGGAGGACGACGTCCACTTGGTTGTCGCTGGCGGTGTGCAACTCCACCCAATACAGGCATTCCACCGTGCGATCCTCGTGCTGGTAGCCGATGGCGAAATCCCAGCGGTTCGCATTGGGTTCAATTCTCATCCAGGCTGTGTCCACGTCCACACTGCCAGTTAAGGCACGAGTGTCCGCCGCCCGAATGTGCGGCCGATCCTCCGCCCGCAGTGCCTGCAGGCCCCGTTCCCACTTGCCCTGCAGATGCGGCGTGGCGTTCACGGCCTGCTCCGCGGTCATCGCCTCACCCCCGGCTTGGAATTGGCGACGGCACGGGCCACGGCGGAAGCGGCGCGACCACTGAATTCGGTCAAACCACCCCAGCCGGACATTCCTTCCTCCTCGGCCGCGGTATCCAGCGCGGAAATATCCCGCGTGGCGCCGCTGGCCCGATCAAAATCATAAAGCTTGGACGTCTTTTGCATGACTTTCGCTGCCAAACTGAGCAGGGGCGCGGTTGGATTCGCGTCGAACACACGCAGCAAATCCTTGGCGTTGGCCCCATGCTCCTTCAACCGCTGCAAGGTCCAGACGGCGTCGAGCACCTGCGGCGAGTGCGTGGAGAGGCAGACGCGATAGCCGCGGGCCAGCAGCTCAAAGATCATAAGCATCACAACCGTGATGGCGCGCGGGTGGAGCCCCATCTCCAATTCCTCGATGACCGCCCATTCCACGCCCTTCCGGCGCGGCGCCTTGGAGGCAACCATCAGGTAGTAAAGCCCCAGGAGCAGGGGGACAAACTCCCGCTGGCCGGCGGACCACACCGCCACCGGAAGGCTGCCACCATCCTTCTGCGTGCTCGCCAACACCAAGCGCTTTTGCGCCCGCTGGGTGTCGATCTTCAATTCAAACCCGGGGAAAATATGCGTTTGCAGCAAATCCCGAAATTCGGGCTTTAGGCGGCGGGGCACCGGGAAAAGGGTTTCATCGGACCGAAAATCAGACATCAATAGCCGCAAGTGCTCACTGAACTCGCGCAATGTGAATGGCGTGCTCGCATCGTAATAATTGAAGGCTGCGGGCCAGCCATCCCGCAAGGCCAACACGCGTTGTGCGGGGATAAAGAACATGGATTCGGTGCGGTGCGCGCATTTTTCTTCAACCCATTGCGGCAAATTCTCCGTGCGTCCATTGAACTTGACCCTTGATTCCGCCGACCAAACGGAATGCATGCCCTCCCCGAAATAAACCGCGAGGAATTTGGAAAAATCCCCCACCCAATCCACCCCGGCCCGCTGAAATTCCTTTTTGATGTGGGGCAGGTCCACCAGCAGCTTCACCAACTGAAGTAGAATGCTTTTGCCAGTGGCCTGCGGACCGACGAGCACAGTCAGGTCACCGAAAGTGAGGTCGGCATGTTTGAGCGGACCGAAGTTTTCCACTTGGAGATGCGGTGCTCCGTGCTTTGCCAGGGGGCCCTTATTCATAATCGTTGCCGAAGGCGTGCGCGACCTCGATCGTATGAATCAATGTCGGGTTTTTCGGCGTCCCCGGGAATGCCTCCAGATCAAGATCGGATCCTGCCCGCAACTTGGCGGTCAACTCTGCACCTGTGGCAACTTGGGGGGACGTGCCAATTCCGGGACAACCGGCCACCAACCCATGGGTTTCCTCATCCGGGTAAATGGCGGCCGTCAATTTCATTGGCCGAACCTAATCAGAGGCTGAAGGAAAAGCAATACTTGCCCCCCTTTCGCCTCGGTCAATTACCCTTTTAGGCCCCCCGAAGGTTTGCATTGCCACGTCGGCGGGGGTAGGTTTTAGCCATGAAAACACTCCTTGCCTGCCTGCTGCTCGGCGGGGCGTTCGCCTTCGCGGCGGGCTCCGCTCCGGCGCCGACCGATGCGCCCGCCGCGGTTCGCGCGCGTCCGCACACCACGCCTGCCTGGTCGGCCGCGGCCCGGTTCCGCCGCGGGGTCAATTGCGCCAATTACCTCGAAGTGCCCCCGGGCCAGACTTGGGCGATGGCGCACTCCCCCGCCGACTTGCGCCAAATGCGCGCCGAAGGCTTTGACCACGTCCGCATCCCCATCGGCTGGCACCACTACACCGGACCGGGACCCGAATTCCAAATCTCCGACTCGATCTACGGCAAAGTGGACGATCTGGTCACGAACGCCACCGCCATCGGCCTGAACGTCATCATCAACATCCATCATTTCGACCCGTTCACCACCGATCCCGCGGCGAACACACCCAAATTCCTCGCCATCTGGCGCCAAGTCGCCGCGCACTACGCGCACGCGCCGGCGGGCGTGGCTTTTGAACTCCTCAACGAACCCAAGGACGCCGCCAAAACCGAGGTCATCAACCCCATCTGGGAACAGGCCATCAAGGAAATCCGCCGCACGAACCCCGGGCGGGCGATTTTCCTCGGCCCGGGCTTTTGGAATTCGGTCAACGAACTGCCCAAGCTGCGCCTGCCGGAGGAAGACCAAAACCTGATCGTGACGGTCCACTGCTATGAACCCTTTTATTTCACCCATCAGGGCGCTTCCTGGGGCGGCCCGGACGTGCGCGTGACGGGCATCCAATTTCCCGGCCCGCCGGAGCAGCCCCTGGAAATCCCCGCCAATGTGGACGCCAGCGCCCATTCCCGGGATTGGGTGGGCCGCTACAACACCCAGCCGGCGGGCAAAAACCCCAGCGGACCCCAAACCTTCGGCGCCTTGATTCAGAAGGCGAAAGCCTGGTCCGAAGCCCAGGGGCGGCCGGTGCATTTCGGCGAATTTGGCTGCTACATGAAGGCCGACCCCGCCTCCCGCGCCCGTTTCTACTCCGCCTTCCGCCAGGCGCTGGATGACGCGGACATGGGCTGGGCAGTGTGGGATTGGAAATCGGGCTTCAATTATTGGGACCCCAAAGCGGGCCGGCCGGAGCCGGGCCTGCGCGCCGCGTTGTTCCCCGGCAAATAAGTTTGCCCTTGTCGCCCCCGGCGGCATCCGCAATGTTGGTCCCCGATGGCCGACCGCCCTATTTCCGATGTCCTGACCAAGCCGGACGCCGCGTTGGAGATGACGCTGCGTCCCTCGCTCTTTTCCGATTTCACCGGTCAACCGCGGGTGAAGGAGCGCTTGGAAATCACCGTGGCGGCCGCGCGCCAGCGCAAGGAAGCCATCGACCACATCCTCCTGAGCGGCCCGCCGGGGCTCGGGAAGACCACCTTGGCGAACATCATCGCCAAGGCCATGGGCGCCGGCTTCAAATGCACGAGCGGCCCCACCATCGAAAAAGCCGGCGATCTGGCCGGTTTGCTCACCAATCTCGAGGAGGGCGACGTCCTCTTCATTGATGAAATCCACCGCCTGCAAAAGACCATCGAGGAGTACCTCTACCCCGCCATGGAGGACTTCAAACTGGATATCATCATCGACCAAGGGCCGAACGCCCGCAGCGTGCGCCTGAACCTGCCCAAGTTCACCCTGATCGGCGCCACCACCCGCAGCGGCTTGCTCTCCGCCCCCTTGCTCACCCGCTTCGGCGTCCGCGAGCGGTTGGATTATTATCCCGCCACGGAACTGGAGAAAATCGTCTCCCGCTCGGCCCGCCTGCTCAATTTGGAAGTGGAACCCGGCGGCGCGGGCGAGGTGGCCCGGCGCAGCCGCGGCACCCCGCGCATCGCGAACAACCTCCTCCGCCGGGTGCGCGATTACGCCCAGGTTCGCGGCGACGGCCGCGTCACCAAAGCCATCGCCGACGCCGCGCTCGCCATGCTGGAGATCGACGAAAACGGCCTCGACGAAATGGACAAACGCATCCTCGAAGCCATCATCGTCAAGTTCGGCGGCGGCCCGGTGGGCATCAGCTCCCTCGCCGTCACGGTGGGTGAGGAACCGGACACCTTGGAGGAGGTTTACGAACCGTATCTGATCATGGAAGGCTACCTCAAACGCACCCCCCAGGGCCGCGTCACGACCGAACTCGCCTACAAAAAGCTTGGTCTCGCCATCCGCCCGCCCGCGGTCACGGGCGGCACCGGCTCGCTGTTTTAACCCCCCGGACCCCCGCCCCCCGCAACCGGCTTGCCTCCGCGGCCGGCGCCGCTATGCTCACGCCGATGACCGGAACCGCTTGCATTACCGCTTTGAAAGCGCTGGGGGAATTGAACCGCCTGCGCATCGTGCGGTTGTTGTCCCAAGAGGAACTCGGCGTGAACCAAATTTCCGAACAGTTGGCAATCTCCCAATACAACGTTTCCAAACACCTCCGGGTGTTGAAGGCAGCGGGCTTGGTGGCCGTGCGCATCGCCGGCCGGCAACATTGCTATGCGGTCACCCCGGGACTGAAACAAAAGCCGGCCGCCAACCAAAACGTCCTGGATTTGGGCTGCTGCACTTTCCGGTTTGACGCTCTGCCCCGGTGAACCGTCCGCCCCACAACCCTTTCCGCGCGCCATGACCCCGAACGCTTCCCCCACCCCGCCGACCGCCGCCCCGGCCCGTTACATCATGATCGGCGGCTTCCTCGGCGCCGGCAAAACCACCGCCGTGGGCCGGCTCGCCGCGGAACTCACCCGCCAGGGCTTGCGCGTGGGCCTCATCACCAACGACCAGGGCCGCAATTTGGTGGACACCGCCCTGCTGCGCTCCCAGGGCTTCGCCACCGAGGAGATCCCCGGCGGCTGCTTTTGCTGCCGGTTCAACTCCCTGGTGGAGGCCGCGCAAAAACTGACGGCGCAAACCCGGCCCGAGGTATTCATCGCCGAGCCGGTGGGCAGTTGCACGGACTTGGTGGCCACCGTCACCTACCCCTTGCGTCGCCTCTACGGCGCGGACTTCACGATCGCGCCGGTCAGCGTGCTGCTCGACCCCGTCCGGGCGCTGCGCGTCTTTGGCGTCGAAGCCGGCGGCAGTTTTTCGGACAAGGTGCTCTACATTTACCACAAACAGATCGAGGAAGCGGATCTCGTGGTCATTAGCAAGGCGGACCTTCTGGATGAAGCGCGGCTGGCGCAACTGCGCGCCGCCATCGCCGCGCGGTATCCGGGCAAGGAAATCCTCGCGGTCGCCCCGCGCTCCGGCGTCAACTTGGCGCCGTGGTTCGCCCGGTTGCAAAGCGGGGAGCAACCCGCGGGCCACGCCATGGCTGTGGACTACGAGGTTTACGCCGAGGGGGAAGCGCTGCTGGGTTGGCTGAACTGCACGGTGCAACTGCACTCGCCCACCGCCCTGGATGGCGACACATTTTTGCAGGCCTTCGCCCGGCGGGTGCAAGCGGGCTTGGCCGCGCTCCCGGCGGAGGTCGCCCATCTCAAAATGACCCTCAGTCCCGATGACGGCCTGGGTGAAATCGGCGTGGTGAACCTGGTGCGCAATGATTTCGTGCCCGAATTGTCGCTCCGCTTGGAGGCGCCGGTGACCAGCGGCCAGTTGATCGTGAACCTCCGCGCCGAAGCCGCGCCGGACCAATTGGCCGCCGCCGTGCGGGAAGCCTTGGCCGCCACCGCCCAAGCGTTCCCCGGACTCACCGCCGTGCCGGAACATCTCGAGCATTTCCGCCCCGGCAAACCCACCCCGACCCACCGGTTCACGGAATCGTCGGCCAACGCCGCCTGACGCCACCGGCGCGCCGGACTTGCCCCCGCCGGCCGTTCCTGCCAACCTCCCCGACCATGGAACGTAGCGCCGCCATTCTGAAAATCCGCGAACTGGCCAACCAATTGGCCACGAACGTCACCGCCATTCACCCGCTCGTGCCGGGCTTGGCCGACGCCCCCACCCAGGCCGAGTTGTTCAAAGCCCTCTTCGAGCTCACCAAGCAGGTGGAAACCGTGAAGAAGCACCTCCTCAAATTGGAAAAACGCGACGATTCCGCCCTGACTTGAAAGCGGCGGCCGGCCCCCGTTACAAGCTCAAGTGGCCGAGGGCCAGCAAGCCGTAGAAAGTGTATTCGGCATCCAGGTCGTCATCGGCCCAGTGGCCATGGAAGCCCCCCCGCGCGTCCCACAAGCTGTCCAAGAGGTCCAAACAGCCTTCATGCAGCGTGGCGGACAATCGCCGATCCATCGCGGCCAACGCATGCAGGGTGGTCGCGGTCGATAACAAATCCGGCAGGGGCGCGCCGGGCACCGCCAAAAACCCGCCCTGCGCATGCGCCCGCGCCAGCAGCCAATCCCCCACCCTTTCGTGGACCGGAAAGCCCAGGTGCCGGATCAAGGTCACCGCCCCGGCCGTGGCATTGGTGGCTCCCGTCGGCACGCCCGGAACATTGCTCCACGCGCCGTCCGGGGTTTCCAAACGCTTCAGGCTCTGGATGAGTTTGAGCGGGTGCGGGGGATGGTGGCCGAGATCCTCATACGCCCCCAGGGCGACAAACGCGCCGTAAGCGGTGCCGTGGGTCAACCGCCCGTCCCCCTCGTACCCGCCATCCGGTTTGCGAAACGTTTCGATCCGCGCCAAGATTTCGCGGTCCAATCCCGCCGGCATTCGTTCCCGCCCCACCGCGGCCCAGCAACGGGCCAAGGCGGACAGATGCACGAAATCCAGCCCCGTCCCGGCGCCGTGCGTGCTCAAGTAGCCGGCCACCGCCTCCGTCGGCACAGGCGCTTGCAGGGCCTGCAACCCCGCGAGGGCGAAGATGGTGTAATACAAATCCGGCCGCCCGCCGCGGTCCCGCCCCGCCCCCTCCGCGGACAATTGCCCGCGCAGGAAATCCACCACCAATGGCGTCGCGTCGCCCAGCAGCCGCGGCGCCAGCCGCGCCACTTGCAGGAGTTGCAACCGCAGACTCACGCCCGCGCCGGTTGACCGGCGGCGAGATCGGCCGTCCCGGACCGGACACCATTGGCCACGCCGTTCTTCTCCTCCTGCTCCTTGCACCAACCCTGGATCTCCACGTCATTGAAGATCTTGCCCAGCACGCGGCGGAGCAGGCCTTTCAAATTCGGATTCTCCAAATCGCGCAGGCAGCGGATGGCCTCCTCCTTGTACGTTTCCAACAAGGTGTGGGCGCGTTCATCGGCCCCGACGGCGGCGTACCGGGCTTCAACGGATTCCGTGGTCGTGCCGGTCGGCAACCGGCGGTGCCACAATTCCCGCAGCAACTCCTTGTCCGCGCCCTTGGCCTTGTCGTGGGCGATGGCCAGCAGCAGGCTGGGCCGCATCCCCGCGATGTCGTTGGACTCCCCGGCGGCCCCGCGGTCGCCCAGGTCGTCGCGGATTTGGTAAGCAATGCCGAGGGCTTCGCTGTACACCTTGAGAGTGTCGCCCACCTCGTCGTGCGCCTCTTCGCCGGCGTAGAGCGCCCCGAGCCGCAGCGCCACCTCGAAGGCGGGCGCCGTCTTGCGGCGGAAAATATCCAGCACCTGGGTTTGCGTGAGCACCTGCGGCGCGCGCATCCAGCACAGTTCCGCCCCCTGGCCGCGGCACAACTCCCGCTGCCCGGCGGCCGCGATCCGCAGCATTTCCAGCTTTTCCGCCGCGCCCGCGCGGCACGCGGCCAGCAACCGGTAGCCTTCGCCCACCAGCAAATCACCGACATTCAACGCCACCGCGACGCCGTACTCCTCGTGCAGGGTCTTTTCCCCGTAGCGCTGGGCGTCGCCGTCCTCGATGTCGTCGTGGATCAGGGAGGCCTTGTGGAAACACTCGATGGCCACCGCCACTTTGCGCAAATCATCGGGCAGCGGCGCGCCGCTGTCCCGCCGCAGCGCCTGGTAGGCCGCCACCGTCAAAAACGGCCGCCACCGTTTGCCCGCCCGCATGAGCCAGGCGCGGGCAATGGCCTCCGTCTCCCCTTCCCCGGGTCCCATGATGAGCTCCAAGGCCGCGGGCGTGAACCAAAAATCGACCTCGTCCCGCAACGCCCCGAGATCCAGCCGCCGGGTTTGGTCGTCGCTGGTCAGGTGGATGTAATCCCACACCCAGTCCAAATCCACCGTCGTGTCGATGCAATCATCCTGCAGGAGCGGCACCGCCACCCCGGGAATCGCCGCGGCTTCCATATAGGGGAAGGCCCGTTCCAACACGCTCAGGCAACTCACGCCGACAATCGCCTCGATCTTGCCGGTTTGAATCAGGGACATGACGATGGCGGAACCTTCGGCCACGAGCGTGGCGTATCCGAGCTTTTCCGCCTCCGCCTGCAAATCCTGGATGGTGCACAAGCCGCATTGCTTGCACAGCAGCCCGAATTCATCAAACGGCGCGGGGCACTTGCTCTCCACCCGCAAACATTTGGGCAGCAACAGCAACCGGCGCTCGTAGGGCACGGCGGCGAGTTGTTCCCGCCACATCTCGTTGTTCAACAGCACGCCGAGGTAGTCGCGGTAAATCGGCGCGCAGCGCAAACCGGCCACCAGCCGGTCCGCATGCTCCTTCAACTCCGCCGCGGGCAAAGGCGGCACCGGGTTGAACTCCGCCACGTAATGCCGCACCGCTTGGAGGAAGTGGTTCCGCTCCAAGGTTGTTTGCGGGATGTTCTTTTTGGGCGCGCGCACCCGCTGTTGCACGATGTGCTTCGGTATGCCCGCGCTCGCGGGCACGTAACTGCCCGGCGGATTCAGGGTGAGGGGATGCGTGTTCACTTGGTGGGGGTCGGGGTTGGGCGTGGCGTCGGCACGGCGGCGGCGGCGGCGGCGGATTTGTCGGCCAGCCGGGTTTGCAGTTCCCGCGCTTTTTCCGCGGCGCCGGGGGCGGCGTTCCGGTAGGCGCCGAAATCATAAAACCAATACTTTTTGGAGAGGCGGTACATCCAGTGTTTCTCCGGGACCTCCTCGCCCGGCAACCATTGGCTGAAGCGCGGCTTCATGGCCTCCAGTTCCGCCATGGCGGTGCCCCGCGCGGTGGTGTCCCGCGCGCCGTGCCGTTGCACCAGTTCCTTGACCAGGTCGGGCCGCTCCAACACCACGCAGCCGCGGGTGTGCCGCGCGCTCAATTCGCGGAAATCCTTCAGGAATAAACTGTCCCGCATCGTCGCATGGATGCCCCGGGAATCGTGGATCGTTTCCTTGGCGAATTGGATGATCGGGCAGGGTTCGATGTCGCCCTTCGGGCTGATATGGTGGGAAATGCCCGTACTCATCGGGCAGAGGGCCTGGCCGCGGTCATCGTAATAAGCGTCGATCATCCCAATGGGCACCTTCGCCCGCATCTCGACGATGAACCGCCGCACCCGCACGAGTTGGTCGGGACGCAGCGCGAGCTCGTGGTTCGGCGCCGGCCCCACCGGCCGGTAGGTGTGATACCACATGTAATGCACCCCCCGGGCGACCAACTCCCGCAACCACTCCTCGGTCAGCAATTCCTCGATGTTCGACTGGCAGACGCTCGTGGCCACGCCGGTGAGCAAACCGGCCCGCAGGCAGTGATCCAGGCCCCGCAGGGTGCGGGTGAGCACTTCCTTCTTGCCGCGGCGCGTGTCGCTCGTGAGCTCCCGGCCCTCGATGCTCACCAGCGGCGTCACGTTCCCCAGTTGCCGCATCCGCTCCGCGATCTTTTCGGTGATCAATTGCCCGTTGGTGAACACCTGGAAATAACAACCGGGATGCGCCGCCAGCAAATCGAGCAGCCCGGGATGCAAAAACGGTTCGCCGCCGAGAATGCCGAAAAACACGTTGCCCTGCCGCCGGGCGTCGGTGATGGTCCGGTTCAGGCTGTCCAGCGGCAGGATGTCCTTTTCCGTGACATCCACCCAGCAACCCTGGCACCGGAGGTTGCAGGAATTGATGATCGAGAGGTAGAGGAACGGGGGGAAAAATTCGCCCCGTTTGATCCGGCGCTTGAATTTCTCCACCGACAACATGCCCTTGAAGCCGAAGTTCCAAGCGAACTTGGCGAGGCATTTTTTGTCCGCGGTGCGGAGGGTGCGAAAGACGAGGGCGGGCAGCATGGTTCAGGGGGTGGGTTGCGCGGCCAACGCGGCGGCCGCTTTGGCCTTGGCCACTTCCGCCCGGCGCAAAATCTCCTCCGGCGCGGGCAGGCTCATCAGCACTTCGATCGGAATATCACCGCCCTGCGCCAGTTTGGTGAGGCATTTCTGCCGCTCGTTGAGCGCCTTTTTCTCGTCCCGTTCCCGGCTGAAGCGTTCCTTGGCCTGGGTGCTGCGGGCGCGCAGCGCGGAATAGACGTCGCCGCCCAGCAGGGCGGAAATGTCCACCTTCATCTTCTCCTTGCCCAGGTCGGCGGCCTGCACCTCGTCGCCGTTGATCGGTCCCGCCTTGTACTTCGGGAACATGATCGCCGCCTCGGGGCAGACGCGCGAACAGGCCGGGCAGTTGGTCTTGCACTGGTCCTCGTTCTGCGCCTGGATTTTGTGGTTCGCATCCACCCCGTACACCCCGAACAGGCAGAAGCTCAGGCACTGCATGCAATTCGTGCAGCGGTCGTAGTCGATCACGGGAAACCAGGGTTTCCAAGCCCCGCCCCCGTCCAGACCGGCCGCTTGCCGCTCGGCCGTGGCCAGGGCCGCCACGGCGGTGGCGTCGCAGCCCGTCACATCGCGCACGCGCACTTGGGTGGTCCCGTCCCCCTCCACCTCGGGCGCCGCCCCGTCCGCAAATTGGCCGAGCACCAGCAATTGGCCGCGCACTTGCGGGGCCACCCGGCCGCCGGCGACCGTGCGGGTGACCGCAAAGCCTTGCTCCAACAGGGTCGTGAGCATGGCCCACCGCGCGTCGGCGCCAAAATCCGTGGCGCCCGCGCCCTCGTACAAGACCACCCGCAAAGAATTGGTTTCGTGAAGTGCCATGGAATGCCTAGTTTTGCGCGGCCGCCGCCACCGGCGGGGCGTCCGCGGCGGTCACCTTGCCGCGGGGCAGGTTGGGCCGCACCTCGGGCCGCGCCAAGCCGGCGATAATCTCGGCCGCCGTCTGGGTGCGCATGTTGAATACCTCGGTCTCCTCCATGGGCAAATCCGCCTGCCCGGCGTGGAAAAGCCACTTGACCGCGCGGGGAAAGCAGGCGGCGATCTTCACGCCCCCGCCGGCCGCCAAAGCCGCCAGCGCCGGGTCGCGGCGGGCGCTCAGTTCGCAGAGATCCGCCACGGCGTCAAACGCCACCCCCGTGGCCGCCAATTCCCGCAACACCGCCTGTTTCACCTCGGCCGAAACGACCTGGGCGTACTGGCAGTGGCAATATAAAATCCGCGGTGCACGTTCGCAGTTCATGCTCGGCCGGAAAATTACACGGCTTTCCCTTTTTTGCCAACGAATGGTTTTCCAGCGCTTGGCGGTGCGCCCCCCGCCACCCCCGCGCCTCACCCCTCGGCGTCCGTCTTCTGCTGCTCCAAAATCCGGTCGATCGTCCGGTCCAGCAATTGCTGGTAGGCCGTCACGTCCATGCATTGGCTGTCCGGTTCGCCGCGCACCGCGTACAACCAACCCTCGTCGTACGGGTTTTTGTTCACCACTTGAATCCGCTCCTTCAGCGCGGGATTCCCCCCCGCGAATTCCCCGTTGGCAATGCAATAAAGATCCGAGATCGCCTTGAACCCCTCAATCCACCCCAGAATCTGCCCGGGCCCCACCGCCGCCCCCGGCGCCAGCTCCCAACCGTGGTCCACCATGTCCCCGAGCATCCGCACCGAAAACTTGGTCAACCCCACGTGCCATAAGCCGTCTGCCTGCCGCGCGATCCAGGCATGGGCGGGGCTGTACCAATGACCCGTCGGCAAGTGGGTCACAAAACTGGAGCGGCGGTAATAAATTGTCGGGGTCGGGGTCATCGGCTCGGCCATGGGGCGGAATCCTTCCGGCAAAACGCCGCCGTTGGCAAGCCAAACCCCGTGGAAAACCCTCGCCGCCCACCCCGCGGCCAGCTACCCTGCGCCCGCTTGCCCGACCGCCCCCCGGGGCCGGCCGGATCGCGTCATGCTCTACTTTGACCACAACGCCACCACGCCGTTGCTCCCCGTCGCCCGGGAAGCCTGGCTGGCCGCCGCCGCCGATTTCGTCGGCAACCCCTCCAGCCCGCACCGGCTGGGCTCCCGCGCGGACCGCGCCCTCTCCGACGCCCGAACCCACCTCGCCACCTGGCTGGGCTGCGACCCCATGGACCTCGTGTGGACCTCCGGCGCCACCGAGGCGAACAACATGGTCCTGCACCACGCCGCCCGGAGCGCCCCGCCGGACGCCGAAGTGTGGGTTTCCGCCATCGAGCACCCCTGCGTGCTGGCCGCCACCCGCCGCTATTTCCCCGGGCGGCACCGGTTTGTGCCCGTCCGGCCGGACGGCGTGATCGATCTGGCCTGGTTCCAAGCCCGGCTCGCTGAGGGACCGCCGCCCGCCTTGGTCGCCGTCATGGCCGCGAACAACGAGACCGGTGTCCTCCAGCCCTGGCCGGCCGTTTTGGCGGCCTGCCGCGCCGCCGGCGTGCCCTTTTTTTGCGACGCCGCCCAATGGCTCGGCAAACTGCCCGCCGCCGGCCTGGGGGCGTGTGAATTCGTCAGCGGTTGCGCCCACAAATTCGGGGGGCCGCGTGGCATCGGGTTTTTGAAATGCCCCCCGCGCGGCCCCTTCCACGCCCTGCTCCACGGCGGCGAACAGGAGGCGGGGCGCCGCGCGGGCACGGAGAACGTGGCCGGCGCCCTCGCCCTGGTCGCCGCCCTGCGGCAACGGGAGGCCGAATTGGCCGCCGGCGGACACCACGAGCGTGCCCGGTGGCGCGCCCGCTGGGCGGCGGATTTGCCGTCCCGCGTGCCCGGCGCCCGCGTCTTGGGCGCCGGTGCCGACACGCTTTGGAACACCCTGTCCGTCCTCCTGCCGGCCGCCGATTGCCGCCGCCGCTGGGTGGTGCAGCTCGACAAGGCCGGTTTTGCCGTCAGCACCGGCTCGGCCTGCGCCAGCGGCCGGGAGGAACCCTCCCACGTGCTCGCCGCCATGGGCGTTCCCGCGGCCGACAGTGGTCGGGCGCTCCGCTTCAGCGCCGGCTGGGAAACCACCCCGGCGGATTGGGAGCAGCTCGCCCAGGCGCTGGCCGCGCTGGCGTCCGCCGCCACCCCGGCGGCCTGAACTCCTACCCCGCCGGCGGGCGGGGCAAAACCGCCGCCGCCCGTTCCAAAGCCGCCACGGTGAAAATCACCGGGTAAAGCTCCTCGAAGTACCACAAGCGCGCGAAGTAAAACCCGATCGGCGCCGGCGTCCGCCACTCCCCGCGCTCCACCCGCTCCACCAACCACGCCGCCCCCGCCGCCACGGCCGCCAGGACTTCCGGCCGCGCCTCCGCCACCCCTGCCAACGCTTCCACTGCCAAGGCCGTTTCTTCCACGGAGGCCGGCAAGCCCGGTCCCCCACCCCACGCTCCGTCCGGGTGCTGTGCCGCCAACAACCAGCGACACCCCCGCTCCAGCAGTTCCCCGGCCAACTCGTCCCCCCACCCCTGCGCCGCCACCAACGCCGGCAATACTTTTGCGGTGCCGTACGTGGGATTTTCCTCCGCCGCGTGATGCTGGTTGCCGAACCACAGCGGCACCCAGGAACCGTCCGCCCGTTGGGTCCGCGCCAGGTACGTGACCGCGCTGGCCGCCGCCCCCCGCACCCGCGCTCGGAGTTTCGCCGGCAATTCCGGGCGCCACACCGCCCAGGCCCGCAGGGCGTGGGCGGTCAAATCCGCCCCGCTCCGGTCGAACGGCAACGTCCCCCACCCCCGGCAAAACGTGGGCATCCCCCCGTCGCGGTTCTGCAAGTTCAGCAACCACGCCACCCCGGCCGCCGCCGCTTGCCGCAGCGCGTCGTCATCCACCGGTCCGAGGCGGTGCAACGCCAGCAGCGCCCCCGCCGTGTCGTCCGCGTCCGGCACGCCCCCGGGCAGGTCCGTCCACGCCCAGGCGCCCGGCGCGGCGTGGGTGTAGGGATGCTCCGCGCGGGATTGGTTCGCCCGCAACCACGCCCGCACCGGCGCCCGGAAATCCTCGTCGCCGCCCGCCGGCAGCGCGTTGACCGCCAGCGTGGTCAACCACAGGCTCAAATTGGAGTCGATCGGCCAACTGCCGTCCGGCCGCGCCGCCGCCACCAAAAACTCCGCGCACCGCCGGGCCGCCGGATGCCCGCCCGCCCCCATGGAGGCCAGGCTCATCAACACAAAGCTGGTCAGCGGCGTGGCTTCCAAAAAACCGCCGCTCGCGGGCTGCATCTCCCCCAGCAAATCGAGCGTGCGCCGCCGCACCGCGTTCCGCAGCCAGCGCCGCGGCCCGGGCCCCGGCGGCCGGTGGTGATGCCGCGCCTGGCCGATCGCGATCAACGCCGGTAAAGCGTAGCTCACCACCGGCAAGCGCACCGCCGCGTACCATTGGTGCGGCAGCGCGGCCAGCTCAAACGGCAGCGGCGCCACCCACTCCCACGCCCCCGGGGTCGGCCCCAACCGCCCCGCCAGCGCGCACATCGTCAAGATCGGCACCGAAAACGTCCGGTCCCGGCCGTATACCGCCGCAATCGCGGGCGCCAGCACCGCCGGCGCCAACCCGCCCGCCCGCGCCGTAATCCATGCTTCAGCCCGGGCTACCAAGGGAGCATAGTCCGCGCCCGCCCCCGGCACCGCGCCCAGCGCCGCCCAGACCAAGGTCGTGGTGCTCAGGTTGCTGTGACTCCGCACCGTGTCGCCCCAGCCGCCATCGGGATTGGCGTGCCCGGCCAGCCATTCCAAACCCCGCTGCACCAACGCCGCGTGCCCCGCCCCGCCCCCATCCCCGGGCGCGTGCCGGTCCAACAAACTTAAGGCGCACACCGCCGTGGCCGTGGACAACGCGCTCGCGGCCAAACACCCTTCCCAATGCCCCGCCGGACCCGCCGCCCGGCGCAATTCGTCGCCCGCCCGCCGCCGGGCGGCGTCCAACCGGGCCGCAAAAAAATCCCCGCCGCGGGACGTCATCGCGCCCCCCGGACGGGTCTTGGCTTGGTTGCCCTATGCATCCCCTTTGCTTTACCCCAAACCCCGCCGCCCCGGCAACGCTCCTCCCTTTCCCTCCGCCTTCCGCCCGGCAAACCAACCAAGCCACCTTTCCCCGCCCGACGAACCCCGCGCTCCACTGCCCTGGCCGGCCTTCCCGTGGGAAAAGCTTGCTCCGGGGTGCTTTCGTATGCATCTTGGCGCATATGTCAACCTCGAGCCGACCGGCGCGAAGGCGCTTGCCGGAATGGCAATCTGGCTGCAAAGTGACCGTTCCTTTGCAGAACAGGAACCAGTAGCCGCCCGCCCGAATTGTCTTATATTGAACACCGCATGCATCCGACCATGATTCCGTCCCCTGCTCCCTCCCCCCTAGCCCGTCCCGCCACCCCTTGGTTCGCCGCCGTGCTCCTGGGCTTGGCTTGCGCCGCCACCCCGTCCGGCAGCCAAGCCGGCTCGGTTTATGTTCCGAATGCTTCGTTTGAATCCCCGGTGGCGCCCCAGTTCGGCCCCGATTTGGATGCCTGGGTCAAGACCCCGCAGCCCGGCACCTTCGATCCCAACCTCTTCGGCCCCTGGGCGGACCTCACCGGCGCATTCGTCAATTACCCCGGCACCCCCTACTGGATCGACAACTCCCCCGGCGGTCAGTTGGCCTTTTGCTTTAACTACCCCCAAGCCGGCTTCGGTCAGGACTTGGCCGCCACCTTTCAGCCCAACTCGATTTACACCCTCACCGTCGGCCTCACCACCAGCATTGCGGAACCGTTGCCCCAAGGCGCGCAGCTCCTCCTGAGCCTGTATTACCGCGACGCCGCCGGCAACGCCGTGACCGTCGCCGCCACCACCGTGACTTTCGACACCAACGTCTTCGCCAACGTCACCCATTTGCTCGACTACCAGGTCACCCTCACCAATGTGAACCCGACGGACGCTTGGGCCGGAAAACCCATCGGTATCCAAATCTCATCCATCGTCGATCCCGCGCACCTCGGGGGCGTGTGGGACGTGGACAACGTGCGGTTGACCCAAGCCGTAAACGTGCCCAATTTTTCCTTCGAATCCCCCGTGGCGCCCCAATTCGGGCCCGACCTCGACGCCTGGGTCAAGACGCCGCAACCCGGCTATTTCGACCCCTCCGTTTTCGGCCCTTGGTCGAACCTCACCGGCGAATTCGTCAACTACCCCGGCACCCCTTATACCATTCCCAACGCGCCCGGCAGCCAATTGGGCTTCCTCTTCTCCTTTCCGGGAACCGGTTTGACCCAAGATTTGCCGGCGCAATACCAGCCGAACACCGCCTACACCCTCACCGTCGGGCTGACCTCCAGCACCGTCGAGCCCCTCGCCACCGGCGCCCCCTTGTTGGTGGCGTTGTATTACCGGGACGCCCAAAGCAACCTCGTTTATACCGCCTCCACCAATGTGACCTTCGACCCCGCGGTGTTCACGAACCTGCTCCAAACGCGGGATTTCAGTTGCACCCTCGCCGGCGCGGGCCCCGTTGGCGCCCCTTGGGTTGGGCGGCCCATCGGCATCGAATTCCTTTCAACGGCCAATCCGAACCAAATTGGCGGCGTGTGGGACCTCGACAACGTCCGCCTGACCACCGCCGTGGCGCCCTCGCTCCTGAACGCGGGGATCGTGGCGGGCCATTTCCAAGCGACGATTCAGGGCGAGCTCGGGGCCTCCTTCCAAATCCTGTCCAGCCCCGATCTATCCCTGCCGCTCGCCCTGTGGACGCCCTTGGGCATCGTGGTCAATACGACGGGCACCACCACCTTCACCGACCCGGGCACCGTGGGCGCCCGTCAGTTTTACACTTTGCGGCAATTGCCGCCGGTGTTCGCGGTGGGGGGTGGCGGTGGCGGATTGGGTGGCCGCTAGGCCGCCCCGGACTCGCCGATGACCGCCCCGCGCCCACCCTCGGGCTTCACGCTCATTGAGTTGTTGGTGGTCATCGCGATCATTGCGGTGCTCGCCGCGCTCCTCCTGCCGACGCTCGCCGCCGCGCAGGCCCGGGCGCGCCGGACCGCCTGCCTGAGCAACCTGCGCCAAGTGGGCATCGCCATCCACAACTACGCGTCCGATGGCGATGGCAAAATCCCCTACGGCCCCACCGCGCCGCCGTTCAGTAATCCGTCCGACTTCTATCCGGGCACCGGCGACGTCACGAGCCTGATTGGCTTGCAGGACGGCTCGCCCGTTGGCCTGGGTCTGATGCTGGCCGGCAGCCTCGCCGCCCAACCCAAAGTGCTCTTTTGCCCCGCGGCCGACCAAGTCGTGGACACCGACGCCGAGCTCGCCAAAGTGGGCGTCACCCAGGCACAGTCCGGCTACTACTACCGCCACGCGGGCTACACCAACCTGCACGACCTCCCGGGCGCGCTTCCCCCCGCGAACCTGTCCCTGGACCACCTGGGCTTGAACACCCATGGGCAGCCCATCCGCGCCCTCGCCCTGGACACCGAATACCTCGCCCCCGCCGCCCTGGCCGTGTATGGCGTCAAGACCGCCACCCACCACCAGCAAAAATCCGTGAACATCCTCTTTGCCGACGGCCACACCGTGAACCGCCCCAATGGCGACGGCCGCTTCACCGTGAACGTCCTGGCCAACGGCTCCATCCTCAACTCCTTCAGCCTCATCCTCCAAGCCCTCGAAACCGCCGACGCCGAGCCCTGAGCCCGCCCCGGCCCCCGCCCCCAACATCACCTTGTAGGAGACGACGTAAGGAGACTCTAATTTGGCCCCTTCCCACACCCTCGCCCCTCCGGCGGCACCCTAATAACCACATCCGACAACACCCACCAAACAATCACCACCCAACCTCACCTTGTAGGAAGACGACGTAAGG
>CAIYZC010000685.1 GCA_903930565.1 uncultured Pedosphaera sp. | reverse complement strand
GTTGACCGCCGGCCGCGCGGAGCCGCCCCCGGCCGCGGCGGAGACCGCGACTTTGCAGGCGGCAGGTTGGGAGAAACTGGCTTTCCTGGTGCCGATGCGCGACGGGGTGCGCCTGTACACCGAAGTGTTCCGTCCGCTGCATCCGACCGGGCCGTTGCCCTTCCTGCTGAAGCGAACGCCGTACGGCGCCGCGCTGCGCGCCGATCGATTTGTGGGTAGTTTGACCAACGCGTTGAAGGAATTGGCGGCGGATGGTTACCTCTTGGTGAACCAGGATTTGCGCGGGCGCTTTCAGTCCGAAGGCAGCTTTGTGATGTTGCGCCCCCTGCTCGCGCCCGGGGCGGCCGGGGTGGATGAGGCTACCGATACCTACGACACGCTCGCCTGGCTGTTGGAACACGTGCCCGGCAACAACGGGCGCGCGGGGATTTACGGCACCTCCTACCTCGGTTGGACGACAATTATGGCCACCTTGCGGCCCCACCCGGCGTTGCGGGCCGCGTGCGAGGAGGCCAGTCCGGCGGACATGTTTTTGGGGGATGATTTCCACCACAACGGCGCCTTCCGCCTGAGCTACGGCTACGAGTACGCGTATGAAATGGAATCCACCAGGACGAACGTGACCGCGCATTTGGACCACTACGACGCGTTCGAGGCGTATCTCGGTTTGGGGCCGTTGAGCGCGGTGCAACCGCGGTGGCTGAAGCAGTTGCGCCTGCCTTCGTGGGACGACTTTGTCGCGCATCCAAATTACGATGCGTTCTGGCAACGGCAGGCCCTCGCGGGGTACCTGACCAACGCGGCGGTGCCGATGCTGCACGTGGCGGGGTGGTGGGATCAGGAGGATTTTTACGGTCCGCAGGCGGCTTACGCCGCGTTGGAAAAGCACGATCGCGCGGGCCGGAATTTCTTCGTGGCGGGCCCGTGGAATCATGGCGGTTGGAATGCGGGCGAAGGCCGGCGGTTGGGGGCGGTTGATTTCGGGAGTGCGACCGGCCAGTACTACCGGGAACAAATCCGCGCCCGGTGGTTCGCGATGCACCTGCACGACCGGAATCCCACGAATTTTCCGGAAGCCATGACCTTCCAAACCGGCGCGAACCGCTGGGAAAGCCATGCGAGCTGGCCGCCGAAGGCCGGGGTGACCCGGCGATCCCTCTATTTTCAACCCGCGGGCGGTCTCGCCTTCGCCCCGCCCACGGACCCCTCGGCGCGGGCGGCGGACAGCTTTGTTTCCGACCCCGCCCATCCGGTACCCTACCGCAAGCGCCCGATCGAGGTCACGTACGCGGACGGGTCGCATTGGGGGCCGTGGTTGGTGGAGGACCAACGTCATGCGCACGGGCGGCCCGACGTGCTGAGCTACGCGACCGAGGAATTGACCGAGGATCTGGTGGTGACCGGGGAAGTGTTCGCCGATCTGTTCGCGGCCACCACCGGCACGGATGCGGATTGGGTCGTGAAACTGATTGATGTTTACCCGCAGGACTATCCCGGGAACCCGGCGCTGGGCGGCTACCAGTTGATGGTGGCGAACGAGGTTTTTCGCGGCCGGTTCCGCGGGGGTTTTGAACACCCCGCGCCGATTCCGGCGAACCGGGTGTTGCCGTGGCACTTCAGCCTGCACGGCATGAACCACTGCTTCCGCCGCGGCCACCGGATCATGGTGCAAGTGCAGAGCACGTGGTTTCCGCTCATCGACCGCAATCCCCAGCGCTATGTGCCGAATATCTTCCAAGCGCGGGCGGAGGATTTTCAGAGCGCCACGCACCGGATTTTTCGCAATCGCGACCACGCCTCGCACTTGGATTTGCCGGTGCGCGAAGCCGCGCCGAATTAAGCGGCGCAGGGGGCCGAATCGCCAGTTGCGATTCCGGGCGGGGACCGTATCGTGGGGGCGTGCAGACCATCGCCGACCAACTGGCCGAGCTCCCGGTCCTGAACCGGGTCACCGTCCCCGACCTCTGGCAACAGCAGGCCGTGGCGGCCTTGCGCGCGGGGCAGGATGTCGTGGTCCAAGCCCCGACCGGGTCGGGCAAGACGCTCATTTTCGAGTTGTGGTCCAAGAGCGGCAAGAACCGGGGGCAGGCGATTTACACCGTGCCGACCCGCGCGCTGGCCAACGACAAATTGGCCGAATGGCGCGCCCGCGGCTGGGATGTGGGCATCGCCACCGGGGACATTGCGGACAATCTGGGGGCCCCCATTTTGGTCGCCACCCTCGAAACCCAGAAGAACCGCCTGGTGCAAGGTTTCGGCCCCTCCCTGCTGGTGGTGGATGAGTATCAGATGATCGGGGACGCCGATCGCGGTTTGAATTACGAGCTGGCGCTGGCGCTGGCGCCGCCGCAAACCCAGTTCCTGCTCCTGAGCGGCAGCGTGGCCAACCCGCAGGACGTGGTCAAATGGCTGCGCCGCCTGGGCCGCGACGCGGTGTTGATCCGGCACGACCACCGGCCCGTGCCGTTGGAAGAGGTGCACGCGAACAACCTCAGCTTCCATGTGCCGGCCGAGATTCGCGGTTATTGGCCGCGGCTGGCGGCGAAGGTGTTGGCGGAGGATTTGGGGCCGGTGTTGATTTTCGCCCCGCGCCGGCAGGCGGCCGAAGCCATGGCGGCCGAACTCGCCCGCAACCTGCCCATTCCCAACCCCCTGCAACTGAGCATGGAGCAAAAGCTCCTGGTGGGCGAACACCTCGCGAAGCTGCTCAAATCCCGGATCGCGTTCCATCACAGCGGGTTGAGCTACGGCGCACGCGCGGGCGTCATTGAGCCGTTGGCCAAGGCCGGACAACTCCGGGTGGTGGTGGCCACCATGGGGCTGGCGGCGGGCATCAATTTCTCGCTGCGCAGCGTGGCCCTCGCCGGGGCTTCCTACCGGCGCGACCAAATTGAGCAGCCGCTGAAGTCCGATGAAATTTTGCAAATGTTCGGCCGCGCGGGCCGGCGGGGATTGGATGAAACGGGCTACGTCCTGATCACCGCCAACGAACTCCGCCTGCTGGACGCCCACGCGGGCCACCTGGCGCGGAGCACGGCGGTGGATTGGAGCGCTTTGCTGGGCTTGATGACGCTGGCGGCGCAGAACGGCCGCGATCCGTTCCGGGAAGCGGTGCGCGTGCAGGAGCGCTTGTTCACCACCAAGCCCATTGTCCTCGGGGTCGAGGCTTCGCTGCAGCATCCGGACACGCCCTGCGGCTTGAAGACCGACGCCGAACGCGCCCGCCACGTGCGGCAATTCGACTGCGAGTTGCGCAACAGCCGGGGGGAATGGGAGCGGTTCGGTCCCTTGGTGGAGCGCCCGCTCAAGGAGATTTTTCTCCACCCGCCGACCGCGGCGGCAACCGCAGGGTCCGTCGCCCCCGAAACGCCCCCGCCCTCCGCCCCTGATCCGGCGTCCCTGCGCCCGATGCTGGGAGACCCCGTCGCCTTGGAGAAAATGGGCACCGGCACCCTGGTGCCCCTGGCCGCGGCGGGCGGGGAAACCGCGGTGGTTTACGGGCGCAGTTTTGCGGTGGCCGACCGCCTGGCCAACGGCGAAGTGCTGATCGCGAAGTGGATTCGGCGGATGACCAACTGGCACGGCCGCCAGGCGCCGTTGGAAGTGTGGCGGGCGGAAATCGCCCCCTTGGCGGCGGCCGGGCTGGCGCAACTGCGGACGCCCGTGGTGCGCTGGGTGGAGGAGCCGAACCGCATTCTGGCGGAAGTGAGTCTGGCCGACCTGACGCAACGGGTGCCGGTGGACCGCCACGGCATCGCCCTCTGGCGGCCGCCCACCCGCGAGGTTTTGCAGCAGGACTGCGCGCGGTGCGAGTTGGTGGCCACTTGCCGGGAGTTGCCCACGAGCACCGGCACGGCGCTGCTCTGGCGTCGCCTCGGCCTGGTCGACGCCGCCGGCGCGCCCACCCGGCGCGGGCAGGTGGTCAGTTTCTTCTCCCATGGGGATGGGTTGGCCATTGCCGCGGCCCTGGAGGATGCCCGGTATCCGTTGGCGGATTTGCGGTACGATTTGGCCAACCTCGATGCCGGCTTTCGGTTTTGCGGCGACGACAACCGGTGGGCGGGGCGACTGGCCGTGGCCTGCCATCAGCTGTTCGGCCTCCAATCGATTCCGGGCTATCTGGAGAACGGCGTGCCGCCCAAATACGGCTCGGGGGCGGAACACGTCGTGGCCGCCGTTCACCAAAACCCGCTGAACAAACACGCCTGGATCACCGACTTGGTCGGGCCGGGGGACATCGACCGCATCATCATCGAATGGCGCAGCCTGCTGCGCCAGATCGCCCACGCCCCCGACTTGGAGTGGGACCGCTGGCGGGCCTTGCAGCAAATGGCCAAGGGGATGCTGAACGAAACCGAATCCCCCACCCTTACGAATCTGCCCCCCTTGGAATACCATCAGACCAAGCGGGTCGATCACCGCCTGCAATTGCGCCGGCATTGAGCCGACGCGACGGCGGCGGCCCCGCCGAAAGCAAAACGGCCGCCGTCGGAAGACGGCGGCCGGAGCAAAACCTAACGGAAAGGGAACGCCTTAGGCGCGTTCCATGTACTTGCCGGTGCGGGTGTCGATCTTGAGTTTTTCGCCCGTCTTGATGAACAAGGGGGCTTGGACGATGATGCCGGTTTCCATCTCGACGGCCTTCTGGACGTTGTTGGCGGAATCGCCGCGGACGCCTTCGGGTGCGTCCTTGACGGTCAAAATCACGCTCGAGGGCAGTTCGATGGAGACCGCTTTTTCCTGCACCAAGGTGACCGTCACCGTGGCGTTTTCGACGAGGTAGTTCATCGAATCCCCGACAATTTCCGGGGGCAGGGTGATGGTTTCGTAGGTTTCGGGATCGGAGAAAACGAAGTCGCCGCCGTCCTTGTAGCTGTACTCCATCTTGCGCGTCATCATCGGGATGATTTCGACCTTTTCGGTCGAGCCGAAGCGGACGTCGGAGGACTTGCCCGTCTTGATGCTGCGGATGGTGGCTTGGACAAAAGCGCGGAGATTCCCCGGGGTGCGGTGTTGGGTCTCCAGCACCACGGCGATGTCGGTATTATAAAGAATCGCCATTCCCTTGCGGAGATCGTTTGCTGTTACGGCCATAAAATAAAATTAGAAATGGTTTCTGCCGGCGATTTTGCTCGGCAAGAGGAAAGGATGCGCAAATCCGGGAGCGGATGCAAGCCCGGAGTTTGGGACGGGATTTTTCCGCCGCGGCGGGCTCACATTTGCTCCAACACTTCGATGCCCAAGATTTCCAAGCCCTGTTTCAGGACGCCCGCGGTGAGGTCACAGAGGACGAGGCGGCTGGCGCGCTCGGCCGGGGACGCCTTGAGCACCGGACAATTCTCAAAGAACCGGGCGAAATGGCCGGCCAGCTCGTAGAGGTAGGCGCACAGGAAATTCGGGCGGTAATCATCGGCCACGGCCGCGAGCACGAAATCCAGGCGCAGGAGATGCTTCGCCAGCGCCACTTCCTCGGGCGTGACCGCCGCGACGGCGGCGGGCTCGGCGGCCGCGGCGACGGGCGCTTCCGCGGCGGCCTTGCGGAAGATGCTGCGGATGCGCGCGTACGCGTACAGCAAGTAGGGGATGGTGTTGCCGTTAAAGGCCAGCATTTTGTCCCAACTGAAAACGTAATCGCTCTGGCGGTTCGGCAGCAGGTCGGCGTATTTCACCGCCCCCAAACCCACGACGCGCCCGATGCGGCGGCACTCGGCCTCGGGCAGTTCGGGATTCTTCTCCCGCACCACCTGGAAGGCCCGTTCCGCCGCCTCGTCCAACAGATCGCTCAAGCGCACGACCTCGCCCGAGCGGGTCTTGTACGGCTTGCCGTCGTCGCCCAAAATCGAACCAAACCAGACGTGTTCGAGCTGCATGGCCGCCTCCGGCCGCCAGCGGCGGTGGATGGCGAAGAGTTGCTGGAAGTGCAGTTGTTGGCGGCCGTCGGTGACGTACAGTACAACGTCCGGCCGCCAGGTTTCCCAGCGGAAGGCCAGCGTAGCCAGGTCCGTGGTCGTGTAATTGGCGGCGCCGTCGCTCTTTTGCACCAGGGCGGGATTGGGCTTCCACTCGCCCGCTTCCTGCTTGAGGAAGGGATCTTCCTTGGGCGGCCGGGTGCCGTCGGAAAAGACGACCATCGCGCCTTCGCTCTCCACGGCGATGCCGCGGTCGCGCAATTCCGTGACCACGCTCTTGAGCCGGGAGTTGTAAAAGCTCTCGCCGTAGGTGTGGTCGAAGGTCACCCCGAGCCGGGAGTAAATGTCATCGAACTGCACTTGGGAGAGTTCGATCATCCGGCGCCAAATGGCCAGGTTTTCGGCGTCGCCCTCCTGCAGTTGGACCAACTCGCGGCGGGCTTGCTCGAGCACGGCGGGGTCGGCTTCGCCGGCGGCATGGACGGTCTTGTAGAGCCGCTCCATTTCCTGGATGGGATCGGCCGCCAAGGCGGCGGCGTCGAGCCGGGTTTTCCAGCCGACCAACAATTTGCCGAATTGGGTGCCCCAGTCGCCGATATGGTTGTCCGTCACCACGCGGTGGCCCAGCAGGCGGAGCAAGCGGGCGAGGGCGTCGCCCAAAATGGTCGAGCGGATGTGGCCGATGTGCATCGGCTTGGCGACGTTGGGGGAACTGAAATCCACCACGTAGGTCCGCGGTTGGGCCGTGGGTTGGAAGAAATGGTGTTCCCCCCGGGCGGCGGCGCGCAAGGCGGCGTTGAGCGCTTCCGGGAGGAGGCGGAAATTCAGGAACCCCGCGCCGGCCACCGTCACCGGTGCGCACACCCCGGCCACGTCCAAACGGGCGAGCACTTCGGTCGCCAACTGGCGGGGATTGAGTTTGCGCTCCTTGGCCAGGGCCATCAAGGCGTTGGCTTGGTAATCGCCGAACTGGGCGTCCGGACAGGGTCGCACGAGCACCGTCGCCAAATTGGCCCCGGGCAGGACGGCGGCCACCGCGGCTTGCAGGCGGGCTTCGATGAATTTATGGGGTAACACAGGAAGAGAAAAAGGGCGGGAGGTACATGCCGGGGGCCGGTGGGGCGGGCGTTACCGGCGCGGCGGGCGGGCGGGGCATCCGGGTGCTCAGGAGCCGCCGTATTCCTTGATGATGTGGTACATGGCGTCGGCGGTGGGGGCTTCCTCCAACGCCTGGCGGAATTCGCGCTTGTGCAACAGCTTGGCGATGTTGGCCAGGGTGTGGAGATGCTTCTGCAACTGGCCCTGGGGCACCAGAAAGAGCATCACCAAGCTCACCGGCTGGTTGTCGAGCGCCTCGAAGTTGACGCCCTTGGCGGAGCGGCCAAAGGAACCGACGACCTCGTAAATCAAATCGCTGAGCGCGTGGGGGATGGCGATGCCGAAGCCGATGCCCGTGCTCATCGAGGTTTCCCGTTTCTTGACCACCGCGGCGATGGCCTCGCGATTTTCGGGTTTGATCTTGTTGGTGGCGACCAGATTGTCGATTAGCTCGTCAATCGCCTGCCAGCGGTCGGCGGCGTTCAACGCCGGCAAAATGTTATCGGGGCCCAGGATGTCGCCAAGGTTCATAGCTTAAAACTAGGGTCATTTCGCCAGAACCGCCCCCGTATATCAAGTTCATTCTCCGGGGGCGGAAAAGGCCCGGCTCAGTAGCCGCCCGGCGCCGGGCGGGTGAGATCGAAGAACCCGCGGTTGTAAAGCCGGCCATAAGCGCGGTCGGCCAGCCAAGCTTCGGCCAGTGCCGCCGTGAGCCAACGCCCGGAAGTGGCGTCCCCGGTGATGACGGCAAAGCAGGCCAGAACGCAATAACCGAGCACGAACGCCAGCGCCACCAAAACGGACGGCGCGAACAAAGGGGGCCAGATTTGGTTGCTCTCGGCGAATTGCAGGGGCCGCTGCCCCCAACCCAACCCAAAACACAGGAGGCTGATCCGCGCACCCCAACCGGCCGCCGTCCACCCATCCCCGTAACCCAACGCAAAACCCAAGCCCGCCCCCGCCGCGCCCAAAAACACCAAAGCCGGGAGTTGGATAACCGAATGTTTAAACAGCATCCGGGAGAGCTCGCGGTAACCGATGCCGAGGACCGCATACCGCGGGAAGCACGCGGTGGCGGGGAGTCCGAGCGGACCGCGCAGCCCCCGTTCAAACGCCCGGCCGGTGGACCAGACCGAAACCAGGGCCTCAGCCCCGACCAAGGCGCCGCCGGTCACCAACACCCAATCCCGGCCGGCGGGGCTTACGTGGTTCATCGCCAACCCCAAAAGCAAAGTCAGGCCGGCATGAGTGAAGATCCGCCGCCAAGCGCCGCCCAAACGGGTTCCCGGCGGAAAGGCAAAATCCGCCAGTGCTTGTTCGCGTGCCGTGAACCAGTGCCTCAGTCGCCGGTCCCACCAGCCCGCCGGGACCGACCGGCCGGCAAACCAAATATCGGGGACCGAAATTTCCCCGGCGGCGTTCCGGGGCGGGGTTGCGGCCGAGGAAGCGGCCACCGCGGCTGACGGCGGGGTGATGGGGTCGTGTTCCACCGCCCGGCCCACCGCCCGTTCCAAGCGCCTCCGGGCGCACGGCAAGGTGGCGATGACCCCGAGGGTGGGCAACAGCAGCCAAACGGCGGGCTGCCAGGCCCCGTCCTTGATCCCGCCCAACCAGGCCCAGGGCCAAGCCGTTGGCAACAGCCAGTGCAAAATCCGCAGGCCCTGGGTGAGGACCGGCGAGAGCCAGGCCGGCGGATCCGGTTGATGCAGCAAATTCGCCGCTTGGTATTCCAAGAAAAACAGCAGCCCGCTCCCGTAAATGATGCCGGTCGTCAATCGCGACCGCAGGCGCGGGGGGAAGGAAAGCGCCAGCCAGACGCAGGCGGCGGCGAAGAAAAGCGTGGCGAGCAGGACAGACAACGCCCAGGCCAACCAGGCCGGGAGCGTCCAGCCCCCCGCCCCGCCCAAGCCCAGCAGGCCGCCACCGGCGGCGAGGCCCCAGTAGGCGGCCAGGCCGCGCAACCGCGCCCAATGGCGGGTCAACAAGCCGCCCGGCGACTCCGGCCAGAGGGGCAAGCGGGCGGTCTCCCACTCCCCCGCCTCGGCCCAAATGGCGGCGAACCAGCCGCCGAGCCAGAGCAAACAAACCGCCAGCGTGGCCGGCCCGGCCGGCCGGAACGGCATTTCCAACGCGAGGAGGGCGGGCAGCCCCCAGCACGGGCCCACCACGAACACCCAGCCGACCGCCGCCGCCACCCGGCGCCACCGCCCCAGGTGGGACCGGCGGGCGAATTCCTTCCGCAAGGCCGGGGAACCTTGCACCGCCGCATCCACTTGGCGGCGGAGCGAACGTTCGAAGGCGGGGGAATGGTTCTTCATCCTGCGGACTCGCGAAGTTTGCGGAACATCTCCTGCAAGGGGTTGTCCTGGTCCGCCGCCCGTTCCCGTAGCACGGCCAGGGTGTCGCAGGCATGCACCCGCCCTTGGTGCAGCACACAGGCACGGTCGGCGAAGCGTTCCGCCACCTCCAACAACTGGGTGGAATAAATAATGGTCCGACCGCGGGCCGCCGCCGCGCGGGCGTGGCGCTTCAAGGCGTCGATCCCCGCCGGGTCCAGGCCCGCCGCGAAGGGCTCGTCCAGCAGCCACAATTCCGGGTCCGCCGCCAACAGGGCCGCCAACCCCACTTTGTAGGCCTGCCCGCGCGAAAGGGTGCCCACCGGTTCGCGCGCCAGGGGCAGCAGGTCCAATTCGCCCATGATGGACAACACCCGCGCCTCATTTTCCGGTCGATCCGCGTCATACAAACGCAGGATAACCGCCAGATTGCGCAGCACGCTTTGGTCGGCGAAAAGGCCGGATGCGTCGGCGAGGAAAAACATCCGTCGGCGCAATTCCAGATCGCTGCGCCGGAACGGCCGGCCGTCCAGCCAGACGCCGCCGGCATCCGGGGCGATGAGGCCGTGGATAGTGCAGAGGAGGGTGGTTTTGCCCGCCCCGTTCGCGCCCAGCAGGCAAACGATCTGCCCGGGGGCGAGCGTCAGGGAAACGTTGTCCAAAGCCCGGGTGCGCCCCCAAGTTTTCACCAAGCCGCGGAGTTCGACGTTCATAATACGGTGGTCGTTGATTGCACCGTTTAGCAGCCGGCGCGGAGGAGCAAATCGATGTAGGGGAGGTCCGCGGGCAGGGTGACTTTGGGGTTCGGCGTCGCGCCGGGCACGAGGCGCACGGATTGGCCGATCAATTCGCAGGCGGCGGTGTCGTCGGTGACGTTCAACCCCTGCTCCCGCACGGCGGCGAGGGCGCGGCGGATCACCGGCAGTTGGAAGGTTTGCGGGGTTTGCACCGCCCAGAGCCGGGCGCGCTCCAAGGTGCGCGCCACCACCTGGCCGTCGGCGCTTTCCTTGATGGTGTCGGTGACCCGTTGCGCGGCGACGGCCGCGCCGGTTTCCCGGGCGGCGGCGATGGTGGCGGAAATCAGCGCTTCGCTGGTGCAGGGCCGGGCGCCGTCCTGGATCAGGACGATTTCCGTGCCCGGCGCCACCGCCTGCACACCGTTCCACACGGAGTCCTGCCGTTCCGCCCCGCCCGGCACCAGACGGTAGGGTTTGCCCCCGGCGTTCGCCGGCGCCAATTCGTGAAAAGCGTCCTCCATGCCGGCGCGGACGACGAGGATCACCTCATCCACTTCCCGGGCGGCCGCGAACCGCCGCCAGGTGTGCGCCACCACCGGGCGCCCGGCGACGTCGAGGAACAATTTGTCGATATTGGGCCCCATGCGGGTGCCCCGGCCGGCGGCGACGATGACAGCGGAAATCATGATGATAAAAAGCAGGCGGCGGGAACGGAGTGGCGGCGCTCAGTGCAGCATGGCCAGCGGATTGGGCACACGGATCAATTCAGCGTCGAGGTCCAGATAGAAATCCATGCGCCGGGCGGTCTCGGCTTCATCCACATCCCGCGCCATGAGGAGGTAGGTGGCGTAGTGGTTGCCCTCGGACTCGACCAGACTGCCGTAAAACGTGGCGAGTTCGTCATCGATCCCGGCCAGGGCCGCCGCCAAGAATTGGAACTTTTCGCAACTGCGCCCTTCGATGAACGCGCAGCAGATCAAATGATCGATCACCTGATGCCGCTGACCGTTGCGGATGGAGCGCATCAGGCCGGTGATCCACGGACTGGGATGCGGTTGGCCGAAGGGAATGCCGCGGCGCTTGAGCAACGCCAGGACCAATTGGAAATGCTGCAATTCCTCGATGGCGATGGCGTTGAGTTCCTCCACGCGGGGGTACAAGTCGCGGTATTTCTCCAGGTTTAAGGCCGTGGTGGCCGCCTTGCGCTCCAAATGGGCGTGGTCCACCAGCACCGCCGGCAGGTCCCCCACCACCTTCGGCAGCCAATCCGCCCCAAACTTTTCCCGGAACAACAACATTGCGGAGAGGCTAATCAGGAAGGGCGGTGTTCGCAAACCGGAAGTGCTCGGAACGATTACCCTAAAAAAGGCGTTTCAAACCAGGATTTGCCCGCCCAGCGCGGGGCGTGACGGGCGGGCACGCGGACTCAGGAACCTTTTGGGAAGGCCCAAAGGCCCGAAATTCTTCAGCCCAGTCTAACCGGCCACTGCCATTGAGTTAAGGAACTTTGACGCTTCGTCGGCTTGGCGGGATGATGGATTTGCTGGAAAACGGAGGCCGCTGCGACCCCGCTGGGGTCGCCGATTTCGTGGCGGAATACCGGTGGTATCGTCGCGCTGCTCCCCAACCACTGTCTAATTCCAAGGCGTTTTCTAGATGAGTCTAATTGGTTTGAACGAGTGCGCAGCCGGAGACCTATCGAACCCGTGGAAATTGGGGGCACTGTTTAAAAATTCGGTGGGACTGACCAAACCACTTCCGAATGGCGGGGGCACGGCCAGCAGCGGTCGGTTTCCGTAGCCACAACGATTTTCAAGTCACCGTCAGGCCCCTCGGATTAGGCCGCCCTTGCAGGGCTTGTAACCCCCGCGTCGTTCAGCCCCTGGGCATTGCCCAGGGCTGGAGCTTGGCCGCGCTTTCAGCGCTCCGCAGGCGGCGCCCTTGGGCCACTTTTCGGGCGCACTCAGGCGCCACGTCGTCAAGCATTCAAGGCGCGGGATGAGTGGCCCAGGTGTCCATTCTTGGCCATGGATCATTCGACTCAAATTGAATGCGCGGTAGAATAATGGCGATCCTCCCTCCGGGATGCAGGGACGGGCGAAGCCGGCGCTTGCGAAAGCTTAAGTCAATGGCAGTGGCCTAACCGGCTGGGTGGTTTCCGTTTTCATTCCCGCGCCCTGAAGGAGGCGCGCTCCAGTAGCATGAGCCTGCGGCGGGGGAGGCGTCGATCATAGCCCAGCGACATGATGGGACACGTTCCCCGGGTGGCGCGACCCTACAGGCCGCTGGGAATCGTAATTTGCCGCCCCAGGCTGGTAGCCTGGGCTGAAGAATTCCGCACCTTTGGCGCAGGGGAAAAAGGGCGTGTTTGGTTCACCCATTGGGTGGACCGGCAGCCCGGGATCCGCAGACGAGGCCTTCGTTCACAACCCCTTGCCCGGGTACCACTTCCATCGCATCGGGAGGCCGTCTTTCGAGACCGCTTCAATTACGATCCGCCGTTTTTGGATTACCGATTGTAAACACTCTCCATCACCGTCGCAAAAAAAATCCTTTCATGCCCGGGGTATGAATTCCCCTCCCGGCCGCATCCAAACCTTGAGCCGGGAAACCGGCGACGAAACAACCGAACAACCGAATAACCTGATTCATATTATGCCCCGTATTCCCACCATCCAAATCGCCACCGCCTCGGCGGAACAACAACAGATCCTCGCCCAAGTCCAAAAAGGCCTGGGCCTCGTGCCCAACCTGGTCGCCACGCTGGCGCAATCGCCGGCGGCGGCGCACGCGTACCTGGCGTTCAGCGGCGCGCTGGCCAAAGGCTCGCTGCCCGCGAAACTCCGCGAACAAATCTCGCTGGTCGTTGGTGAAACCAACGCCTGCGATTACTGCGTGGCGGCACACACGCTCCTCGGCGGCAAAGCCGGGCTGACCCCGGCCGAAACCCTCGCGGCCCGGTCGGCCGAAGCGACGGACCCCAAGACCACCGCCGCCCTGGAATTCGCGCAACGCATCGTGGCGGACCGCGGCATCGTGCGGGACGAGGATGTGGAAGGTTTGCGCGCCCACGGCTACACCAACGGGGACATCGCGGAAATCGTGGCCAACACCGCCCTGAACATCTTCACGAACTACTTCAACCATATCGCCGGGACGGTCGTGGACTTCCCCGCGGCGCCCAAGTTGGCCGCCGGCGGTTGCGCGCATTGAAGTCAGGATGGAACCACGGCGGCGGCTATTGCACCCGGACGCGGTAGAAACCGCTCCAGGGGCCGGCGGCGGGCAGGGCGAAGTTCAAAGTGGAACCGGTCGCCGCGTTGGTGGCGACCGGCGCCCAGGCGGCGGGCGCCAAGGCCGCGGTGAATTCCACCACATAACCCACCCCGGCCTGGCTCGCGACCGCCAGATTCAGGCCACCACCCGCGGCGAGGGTCACCTGGCTGATTTGGGGCGCGGCGGGGGTTTGGAGGACGGCGGCGGCGCTCACCGCCTGGCCGACGGCGTTGGTGACGACGACGTCATACGATCCGAGGCCCGCGGCGGAGAGATTGGTCAAATTGAGCACATTGTTCGTCGCGCCCGCCAGCGGGGTGCCATTGAGGCGCCATTGGAAGGCCAGGGGCAAATCACCGGACGCCAGGGCGAACAACGTGGCGGCGCCCCCGGGGGCGATCCATTGGCCCGCCGGGGAGAGGGTGACTGCGGGCGGGGTGGGGGCGGGCGCACCCAGGCTCATGAACAGGGCGGTCCCGAAGGTGATGTCCGGGCTGGCGGCGGTGTAGTTGTGGATTTCCACGGCGAGCACGTTGTCGCCGACCACCAAGTTGGTCAGGAGCGCGGGGGGGAGGGTGAAGACGTCGGCGCAATTGGTGCAGGCGTTGCCGTTGCAGGGATCGCTGGAGGCCAGGGAGGCGCAGGCGTAGCCGGTGGCCTTGTTGGTGTAGGATTGGGGCGGGGCGCCGAGGCGCAGATTGTACACGATGCCGCCGTTGAGATAGAAGATGGCGCCGTCGTCCACAAAATTGGAGAGCATCAGCGAAGCCCCGGCCACCGGTCCCGGGAAATTGAAGTGCGTGCGCAGGTAGTAGGTCGGGTAAGGCTGGCCGGTGGCGGCGCTGGAGGGCATGCCCGTGTTTTTGGGCGCGATTTCGGGCACGTACGCGGCGCCCCGGGTATCCACCCAGAGCAGCCCCGGGCCGGGCCCGCTCCAGCCCAGGTCGCTGTATTTGGGGCTGGTCCAGTTCACGCCGTCCAGGGTGGTGTAATAGTACCGCCAGGAGTTGGTCACCCCGAAGACCCCCGTCCAGGTGCTGATGGTGGTGGTGAAGAGTCCGGTCGCGGCAAAGACGTTGGTGCCGACCGCGGACAGCACCCGGTAGTAGTAGGTCGCCCCGGCCTGCAAACCGCCCAAGGCAACGCTGTGGTTCGTCGTCAACCGCGGGTCCAAGGGGGTGGTGAAGTCGTAATTGGTGGTCAAGCCGTATTGGACCTGCGCAGCCGCCCCCGCGGCGGTGGCCCAACCGAGCGCCGCCGTGAACTGACCGGGAACGGCGGTCACGGAATTCAAGAAGGGCAAGGATTGCAGCGCCCCCGCCGCAGTCCACTGGTTCGTCCCCACGGTCGCGGTGATCAGATAGTAATTGGTCGCCCCCGCCCCCAACCCGGTGAGGGTGGCGCTGCGGCGCACCGCGCCGGTGGTGTCGGGCGGCAAGGACAGGCCGTAATTGGTCGTGGGACCGTAGACGATCCGGACCGTGGCGTTAGTCACGGTGGAGTAGGCCACGGTGGCGGAGCTGTAGCCCGTGGTCCAACTGATCGCGCCCAGGTAGGGCGCGGCGTAGATGCCGAAATGGCTGCCGATGTAGCGCTCGCGCCCGTAATCCACCAGCGCGTTCGAATGGTTGTACGCCACCGGTTTGCCGAAGGGGTCGGCCCGGTACATCGCGGTGGAGTGTCCGCCGTCGAGGTTGATGGCATCCCAGCCTCCCACCAAAAGCATCCAGGCGGCCGATTCCACATCCAAGGCCCCCTCGCTGTAGCCCGTCTGCGGTCCGCCGTCGATGGTCAGCAGGTACAGGTAATGGCGGTCGGCGGAAAGGCCGTAAACGCTCCGCGGCTGCTTGGCCAGATGCACGTCCCCGCCATCCTGGGTGTCCGGGTAGGCGATCACCGCGGCCGCCGCGATGTTCACGCCGTTGGACACCAGCGGGTAGAAGCCGGTGACGGCGGTGTACATGCCGGCGGTGTTGGTGCCCGGCGGCGCGTTGCTCCAGACGATGCCGGGAACATTGTTGCTGGTGAAGAAGAGCGTCGTGGTGTGGCCGGTATCGGGCTGGGAAACCACCGCGCCACGCGATAGGTTGAAGCCCAGCACGTCCACGGGGGAACCCTCGCTTGCCGGATCGCCCGGACTGTAGTAGTTGCCGTTGATGACCGCCTGCACGCCGTAGCGCAGGAGAAAATTTGTCACCGTGAGCGCCAAGGTTTCGCGCGCATCATTCACCAGCGCGGAGGCGGGCGGGGTGGTGAGCAATTGAATGTCGGGATCGGTCAAATCGATGCGCAGGCAATGCATCACCTGGCGGCGGGGGAGGGCGGTGTCGGGATAGTTCGTACCCACCATATGGTCGATGCCCTTGAACTGGGGCTGCCAGGCGTTGGTGACCATGTTGGCACGCGCGCCGGGCACGACCCATCCCAGGAGGAGGGCGAGGAGGGCGGCGAGGGCGGGAGCCAACCCGGCCGCCCGGGCGGGGAAACGGCGACGGGTGAGAGGGGCGGGGTGGTTCATGGGCAGCGGTGTTCGGTTCATTCCACCCATCGCACATTGGTCCGCGCCCGTCAACCATGCAGGCGGCCGGGCGGGGGCCGGCCGGTCACCTTGGCCGTGGTGTTCACGGACCCCCAAGCCGCGCTGCATCCGGGGCGGTTTTACCGGATCAAGTCGCCGTAAGCGGCACGCTTGCGGGCGCGGCCTGCGCGGTGGACTGATCCGGCGGATCGGACGGATCTGACCGATCGAACGGATGGGACGGATGGGAAGGCGCACGCCCCGGATCGCGATTCAGGATTGCGACGGGGCGGGCGGGCGGTAAAATGGCGGGCATGAAAATATCCGCCCTCCATTGGGGCATGAAAGTACGGCACCCGCAATATGGCGCGGGGGTGGTGAAGGCCATCGCGGAGCACACCGCGGAGATTTTGTTCGAGGACGGCAAGCGGACCATCGACCCGGACGTCAGCGGGGTGGAGCCGGCGGAGCCGCAGGTGGCGGTGACGGGGCTGGAGGGACCGCTAAAGCTGTTCATTGAGCAGACGGTCGCGGCGGCGGTGGCGGAACTGGGCTTGGAAAAGCCCGAGGGCACGATCACCGAGCTGGGTTACCGTTGGCACAACGGCAAACTGGTGATGCACCCGGCCGATCCGACCCTGCAAACCAAGGAAGTGCCCTTGGATGTGTTCTTCCACAAGATCGTCATGGTCCGGAACAACCTGCGCGTGCTGGAGCAGAAGATCAACGCGCACGAAAAGCTCTCCGACGGGGAAAAGGTCGAGATGCAGCAGTACATCACCCGCTGTTACGGGTCGTTGACGACGTTCAACATCCTGTTCAAGGACAAGGAAAGCCAGTTTTGAGCCGGCATTTTCCTGATCCCTTGGAAATCGGGTGGGATCCGCCCGCACGCGCGGGCCTCCCCGGTCGGGTGAGCGCGCTTTCGCTTCTCGTGGGCCGCACGCCCGCTGCCCGCCGGGCCGTGACGGATCGCCCAGGATGATCCAGCGCGCACGGCGCCAACTATCGGGGATGCTTCGCGGCGCGCGCGCCACCCCGGCCATTCGCGGGTGAGAACCCGCCGGCGAAGGTGCGGAGGGAGCGGGCGAACCGGGCGACCGCGGCGGGGTCGATGCTCCGAGCGGCAGGAATACCCGGCGAATAGATTGTCACCGGACCGTCAGATTAATGTAAGAATCAGCCGCGGCGTGCGAATCTCTTGATGCAATGATGTCCGATGACGAAAAAGAAGCGTTTCTGCCCACGCGCCAAAGCTTGTTAAGCCGGCTCAAGAATTGGGAGGACAATGATTCGTGGCGGGATTTTTTTGACACTTATTGGCGGTTGATCTACGGGGTTGCGCGGCAAGCCGGATTCAACGATGCCGCCGCGCAGGATATAGTGCAGGACACGGTGGTGGCGGTGGCGAAAAACATCGGGGAATTCCGGTATGATCCGGGCAAGGGGCGATTCAAAAACTGGCTGCGGCTGATCACGCGCCGACGCATCGCGGATCAACTGCGGAAAGACTACCGCGAGCCGGGCGGCGCGCCGCGGTCCACGGCGGAGGTGGCAGCGGGGGCCGCGCCGGAAGTGGATTGGCTCGCCATTCCGGACCCCGCCACCGCCGATCTGGACGGCATCTGGGAGCGGGAATGGAACAAGCGCTTGATGCAACTCGCCATGGAGCGGGTGAAACGGCGCGTGCGGGCGGATCATTATCAGATTTTTGACTTGTGCACCGCGCAAGGCTGGCCCGTGACCAAGGTGGCGAAGGCGTTGGGGGTGGGCGTATCGCTGATTTATGTGACGCGCCATCGCATCGGCACGCTGCTCAAGAAGGAATTGCGCAGCCTGGAAAAGGAGACGGGATGAGGGCGGGCAAGGGGCGGAATTGGGCTGGTCCAGCACGGGAGATTTTGGTGCAATCGCCGCGCAATTGGACAAACCCCCCACAGCACCACCAGCGGTCCCGGACCATGAATTGCTGCACCCGATCGGGCGCGGCAGTTACGGTGAGGTTTGGCTGGCGCGCAATATCCTGGGCACTTGGCGCGCGGTGAAGATCATCCGGCGGGATTCCTTTGCCAATCCCCGCCCTTTTGAGCGCGAATTCGCGGGGATTCAATTGATGGAGCCGCTCTCGCGCGGCCATGAGGGACTCGTGGACATTCTCCAGGTGGGGCGGGCGGAGCACGACGAGTATTTTTATTATGTCATGGAACTCGCCGACCCGGTGGCCGCCCGGGAGCAGGCGCCGGGCACAATTCCCGGCGGCCCCTACCGCCCGCGATCCCTCGGCTCCGATCTGGCGGACCGGGGGCGTCTTTCCGTGGCCGAATGCATCGATCTGTTTCACGGGCTGGCGCTGGCCTTGGGGCATCTGCATCGCGCCCGTCTCGTCCACCGGGACATCAAACCCTCCAACATCATTTTCGTAGGCGGGGTGGCGAAGCTGGCGGACATTGGGCTCGTCGCGGCGGCGGCGGAAGGCGGCAGTTATGTGGGGACGGAAGGTTACATTCCGCCCGAGGGGGCGGGCACGTTTGGGGCGGACATTTACAGCCTGGGGAAAGTGCTCTACGAGGCGGGCACCGGCAAGGATCGGGCGCATTTCCCGGCGCTGCCGGCGGAGGCGGCGGATTTGGCCGCCAGCGGCGGACTCATGGAGCTCAACGCCGTTTGGTTGAAAGCCTGCGCGACGGCGCCGGCGGACCGGTATCGCAACACGGACGAATTGGCGGCGGACCTGGCCCTGTTGCGGGCGGGGCGTTCCGTGAAGCGCCTGCGCCTGGTGGAGAGCCGCCTGGGACAGGCCCGCCGGTTCGCGGCGGTGCTCGGGGTGCTGGCCCTCGTGATCGCCATTGGCTGGGGGGTGGCGGAACGCCAGACGGAAAGCGAACGCGCGGCCCGACTGATCGCGGCCGGTCTGCAGCGGCGCGCGATGCAGGCGGAGGGCGTGGCCAAAACGCGGTTGAGTGACGCCCGCGTGGCGCAAATCCGGGCGGTGTTGCAGAGCCAGCAGATCGGCCGGCGCGCGGTGGCCCTGGATTTGCTGACCAACCAAATCAGCGGGCGGGATCGCGTGGCGGCCCGCAGCCTGGCGGCCACCGCTTTGGCGTTGCCGGATTTGGTCCGGCTGCCGGAAATGACCACGGTTGCGTCCCCAAAGTCCCCCCCCGCCCGGCCGCAGGCGGATGGCAGTATCCAGACCCGGGAACCGGGGGGGAAGCCGCGGACCATTCCGCCCCAGCGCGAGCGGGTACGCGAGATTTTGGAACTGGCCGGGGCGGGCCGTTTTCTCTATGCCGGCTACGAACCCAATATCGAACGGATTTGGGATTTGACCGATGGGCGGGAGGTCGCCCGGTTGGATACCAATTATTTCCACCTGGACTTTCGGCCCGGGCGGGAGGAAGTGGCGGTGGCCTATGGCAACGGCGAGGTGATCACCCATCGCCTGCCCGGTTGGGAAACCAATCGCTTGTGGGCCGGCACGGCGGGCGAAGTGCTGCAGTGGAATGCCGATGGCAGCCGGTTGCTGGTCATCGGCGCGGATCGGCGGGTGCGCCTGCTGGACCCCCAAACGGGTGGGGTGAAGGTGTTGGGGGAAATCAAATCGGCGGTCAATCGGGCGCTCTGGCATCCCGACGGCCGGCATCTGGCCATCCTGACCGGGGAAGGGTATGTGCGCGTGCAGGACATCGATTCCTGGCCGGAATACGCGGTCCTGACGCGGCATGAGTCACAAATCGTCGCGGCGGCTTTCTTGCCCCCGTTCCCCTGGCTGGTGACCGCCAGTTGGGACGGCACTTCGAAACTGTGGGACTGGCAGGCCGGCCAGGAACTGGGGCGATTGGAGGCGACGGGCTACGACATGGATTACGACGCCACCAAACGAATTTTGCACTGGAAGCTGGGGGCGGAAGCGGCCCCCACCGCCTGGCGGGTGACCGGGGGTGAAGTCTGGCGCCAGTTTTTTCAAGGCGATCCCCTGGCCCCGGGCGGGCCCTTCATGGCGGGTTTTTCCGGGGACAGCCGGTGGGTGGTGACGCCGGACGACGAGGGCGTCCGGGTGTGGGACATGGCCGGCGGTAACCCGGCACTGTTTCTCCCCGGAGCCGCTCAAGCGGCCTGGATCAACCCCGCCGGCACGGATCTCTTGGTAAACACCCGGGGAGCCATCCGCCGCTGGCGGTTGAGTCCAACCTCTGACCATAAACTGGCGGCGGTGGAAAGCGAACGGGTGGCGGCGGCGGAGGTGGGCGACAAGCTGGCAGTGAGTGCGGATGGAACCGTGATCGGCTGGCTCACGGGATCAGAAGTGCGGCTCCTGGATCACGGCACGTCAAAATCATGGTTGCACGCGCAGGAAGCGGCGGAAATGATCGCCGTGAGTCCGGACGGCACCCTGGTGGCGGTGGGGACGCGCAACCGCACGGGCGCGCGCGTTTTTGAGACGATCGCCGGGCGCCTGCTCTGGCAGACGGACCTTGGGAAAGGCACCCATCCGAGCTTCAGCGCCGACAGTCAATGGTTGGCGTTGGGAACGGACCACGGGTGCCATGTCTTCGCGGCCGCTTCCGGGAAACCGCGCTGGAGCCGCGGGCCGCAGTCGGCGGGGGAAACCGTGTTCTGGGAAACGGCCTTTTCCCCGGATGGCGCCTTCCTGGCCTGGACGCCGAAAACCTGGCAGGTGCAAATAGTCAACGCCGCGGATGGGAGTGAAGTGTTGACCTTGGATTATCCCACCCGCCGTTTTATCACCGGTCTGGCCTTCAGTCCGGATGGGCGCTGGCTGGCGGAAACTTCGAGCAAGCATGTTTTGCACCTGTGGGACATCCGGGAACTTCGCCGGCAACTGGAGGGTCTCGGTCTCGGGTGGTAGGGCTTGGCGACACCGATCCGCCCCAAAAAGTCGGGCCCGCGACGAATTTCCCATAATTTTTGTAAAGGAGTCGGCCTCGCCAGCGAACTCAGTGGTGATGCAACCACTATCATTACCATCGAACAGCCGGATAAAAGCAAATTCCTGCGCCAACCCAATCCTGCTGCTTGGTGCCCGGGAATTGTCGCCAGTCGCCGAAACCGTTAGCTCCCACCAAGCGCGTGCGGGCGGTGCGTTCCGCGCCATCGCCCTCCTTGGTCTAATTTTTGGGCTGAACGTGACCGTTCCCGCGCAAGACCATTGGTTGGAGACTGAACCTTATTGCGTGGCGGGTCGTGGCTTTGGCCAGGACAGCGGCATGAACCGGACCACCAACTTTCTGGAAGTGGCGCTGTCCGATGTCAACCAGGCTGGCCGGCCCCCTGAACTTACGAGCATCGATGTGCGCGCGACTTATGGCGTGTTGCAGGTCACCGCCAGCGCCAGCGCCACGGCGACCGTTGGCGAAGGCGCTGGCGCGTTCTTTGGCGGCTATTATGGCGGCGGCCCCGTCGTGCTCTTTCGGGACAGTTTGTCCATCACTTCCGCCACGCTGCCTTTCGGAACACCCGTGGAGGTGTTGTTGACCGAATTGTACGAGGCCACCCTAAGTCCGGCTTTCATGATTTCCGGTTCCTTGTATCAACGCGTGGACACCTATGTAAATTTGTATGCGTTCAGCTTGTACGGCAACCACTTGCTTTACGATCAAATCAACACCAATCTGCCCGCCAACCATTCATTTTCGTTTACCCTGCATACGACAGTGGGTGGCGATTCCATTCCCATCCAGACGCAGATCTATGCCTCCGGTTATGCAAGCGCCAATGTGCTGCAGGACACCAGTGTCGCGGCCAGCCTGACAGGCAAAGCGACCACCTATATAAATGTGCTTACCGCCGGTGCTGGTTACAGCGCGGAAAGCGGTGCCATCTATCCCGCCCGCCCGGCTTTGACGTTTCAGTTCATTGACCATATCCCGGTACTTTCCTGGCCATTGGAGGCCGCCGGCTACACCTTGCAGGAACAGCCGATGGCGGACGCGGCCGCCTGGACCGACTGCCCCAATTCCGTCACTCCGGTGGGCCAGAATTTCCAAGTGACCCTCAGCCCCGGCGATACCAATCACTTTTTCCGGCTGATCCACCGATAAAATTTTTGTAAGAATCGCTGCCGAGCCAACGAACTACCCGGTGATGAAAGTCATTGGCAAAATCGTTGTTCCGGCCCGCCCGGGTTGTCCGGGGCCCGGGCAAATCCTGGACCGCGGCGCCCGCCAACCAAGTCCCCGCACCACTCCCATCGGGTTCAACCGCTGGCTCTCCCTTTCGCCCCGCACCCGCCAGGTGGTCGGCCTGGCCTTATTGTTGGCGGTATCCCGGACGGCTCCGGCGCAGGATTTCTTTCTGCAAGCGCAACCCGAGTGTCAGGCGGGTCACGGCGTGGGCCGCGACAGCGGGATCAACCAGTCCACCAATTTGGTGGCGATCACCGTGACCGACGAGAATCAGCCGGGGCACCCCTATGCCATGGCGAGCATGGCGGTCCGGGCGGTCTACGGCCAGTTGGAGGTCACGGCGAGCGCGGCGGCCAAAAGCAACGTCGGCGAGGGGTCCGGCGCCCAATTTGGCAGCTATTATGGGGGAGCCTCGGCGGTCCTGTTCGGCGATAACCTCACCATCACCTCCGCTTCCCTGCCCTCCGGAACGCCGGTGGACGTGCAGGTGACCGCCACGTATGCCGCCGCCCTGAGCGACCAGTTCACTTACTCCGGGTTTTTGTATCAGCATTTGGACACGCACCTGAATCTGAAGGCGTACAGCATCGATGCCACGCGCGCCATGGTGGACGATCTCAACACCAACCTGGCCGCCGGCGACGCCGTCACCACCACCCTTCACGCCACCGTGGGAGGCAGCCCGGTCCGTCTCCGCGCGGAACTTTTTGCCTTCGGGAATGCGAATGCCAACGTGGGTTTTGAAACCAGCGTGGCC
>CAIYZC010000684.1 GCA_903930565.1 uncultured Pedosphaera sp. | reverse complement strand
TATCACGGCCGCATGGCCGAGTGGTTGCGCGGTCAGGGCGCCGAGCGGAGCCACGAACTGGCCGGGCAGGCCGCCACCCACTGCGAGCTCGCGGACCGCACCGCGGAGGCCGCGGACTGGCACGGTCGCGCCGGGGAACTGGCCAAGGCCGGCTTTGCCCACGCCGCCGCGGACCGCCATTTCCGGCGGGCCCTGGACCTGGCGCAGCGGCCAGGCGGATCCCCCGACAGCGGGCGCCACCGCACCTTGGTTTGGTGGGAGGGGTTGGCGGAGACCTTGGGCGCCCAAGGAAGTTTCGCCAAAGCGGCGGCGGCAGCCGAAGCCATGCAGACCTTGGCGCGGGATTTGGACGCCCCTCTGGCGCAGGCCCGGGCCGCGAACCTGCTCGCCTTCCTGCACGAACGGGGCGGGGACAACCGAGCCTCCATCGCCTGCGCCCGGGAAGCCGAGGGGCTGGCCGCCCGCGCCGGCGTGCCCGGCCGCGGGGAGCTCGCCCGGGCCTGGTATCTGCAGGGCTGGGCGCACTACCGCCTCACCGAGGTCGCCGCCGTGCTCGCCTTCGGCGAACAACTGCGCACCCTGTGCGGCGAGGATGGGAACCGGCGGGGGGAAGCCCTGGCCTGCAAACTCCTGGGCGTGGCCCGGCTCCAGCAAAGCCGCTTCGCCGAGGCCGATGACTATTTTGAACGCGGCCGGGTGATCTTCGCCGAGCAGGCGGACCTCCGCAACACGGCGGCGATGTGGAGCAACCGGGGCGAAGTGGCGCGCGCCCGCGGCGACCGGGAGGCCGCCGAGCGCTATTACGACCACGCCCTGGCCCTCGCCCGCCGGACCGGCAACCAAGAGAGCGAATTGATCTACCGCACCAACCGCGGCGCCGCCCGCCTGGGGGCCGGTGATTTCGCCGCCGTCGCCGCCGAAATGCAGGCCGTCATCACCGCCACCCATTCCGCCAATTCCTGCATCCTCGCCGAGGCCTACACCGTGCTGGGCGAGGCCCGGCTCGAACTCGGCCAACTGGAGGCGGCCACGGACGCCGGGCTCCAATCCGTCACCCTGGCCCGCGCCGCGGAGAACCTGTTGCACCTCGCCGGCGCGCTGCGCCTCTGCGGGCGGATCGCCGCCCGCGCGCTCCTCCACCCCGCCACGACCACGGACAGCGGCCGCCTGATGAACGGCCCGTATTGCTTCGCGGAAAGCCTCCGGCTCTTCACCCTCATGGAGGCGGGCGTGGAGCGCGCCCGCACGCTCCGCGACTGGGGCGAGGCCGAGCTCGCCGCGGGCGAATCCCCCGCCGGGCGGGACCGCCTGCGCGCCGCCCGCGAACTCTTCGCCCAACTCGACACGCCCGGCGAAGTCGCCCGCACCGACCAACTCCTGGCCGCCTTCCCCGCCCCCGCCGCCTGAGCCCCGGCGCCGCCTCCGCCCGCCCGCGAGGGTGGCCGTCAAATCCGCATTGACCCCCCGGCGGGACCATGGTTCAGTCCCCGCACTGCATGAAGCCTCTCCGTTCGCTCACTTTGTTGGCGGCGTTCCTCGCCGTCGCCGGATTCCGCCTGACTTTGGCCCCCGGGGT
>CAIYZC010000683.1 GCA_903930565.1 uncultured Pedosphaera sp. | reverse complement strand
GGCTGGCGGTTGGGGGAACCGGATCTGGTCGTGGAGTTGCCGAAGGCTTACCATGTGCCCGCCGACGGTCCGGACATTTACCGGAATCTGGCCGTCCCGCTGGGCTTGTCGGAGGAGAAATGGCTCACGGCCATCGACATGCGGCCCACGGCGCGCGGGGTGGTGCATCATGTGCTTTACTTTGCGGATCCCAGTGGTGCCGCACACCAGCGGGGCAAACCCGGCGAGGAACCGGGGTTCAGCGGGATGCGGCCGGGCGGCAAGGTGGTGCCGTTGGGCGGTTGGGCGGTGGGCGCGCAGCCGCATTTTTTCCCTGAGGGCCTCGCGCTCAACGTGCCCAAGGGTTCGGATTTGGTGATCCAATACCATTTTCATCCCAGCGGCAAACCTGAGGCGGAAAAGTCCCTCGTGGGCTTGTATTTCGCCAAGCAACCGCCTGCGCGCACGCTGACACGCATCCAAATGCCCCCGGATTACTCGTTATTCTCCGACCTGAATATCCCGGCGGGCCAAAAGGATTTCGTGATCCGGGACACCTTCAAATTGCCCCGGGCGGTGGCCGCCGTGGGGGTGGGGGCGCACGCCCACTATTTGGCCACCATCATGAAAATGACCGCCAAGTTCCCCGGCGGGGAGGAGAAGACCTTGTTGAACATCCAAGACTGGGACTTCGCCTGGCAGGACCGCTATTTCTTCAAGGAATTCCAGGTGCTGCCCGCGGGCACGGAGTTGCAGGTCGAGCTGCACTGGGACAACTCGGCGGGCAACCCGCGCAACCCGTCGAACCCGCCGGTCGCTGTGGAGTGGGGGGAGGCGACCAAGGATGAAATGGGGAGCATTAGTTTACTGGCCGTCCCCGAAAAGGAAGCGGAATTGAGCGAGCTGAACCAGGGCCTGCGGCGCCGCCAGCAACTGGCCCGGCAAAAGGTGTTCACTGACCCCGCCCTGGCGCAAAAAGTGGCGCGGTTGATGGCGCAGTAGGGGGCGCGGCCCGCTCCTGCCCTCCTCTGGCCCCGCCCCGCGTGAAACCCTCCCTCCGCCCGGTCTCAGACCATGGCCTTTGCCTTTTTCGATTTCGCCGCGCCGCCCTTGACCCTGCGGTGGCAGTGTGCGATATTCTGAGAGTCGACTCGGGGGCGTACTGGTTTCGACCTGGAAGATACGCCAGAGGCGGCATGCCGAGGATGGTACGTGGGCCTCGTTAATCATCGGACCAAAAATTGAAAGCTAACACTGAATTAGCCCTCGCGGCCTAAGGCCACGACGTTCGCCCTTGGACATCTGCTACGGGGGATGAACGCTACAGCAGGTATGAGCCGACGCGGGGACCGCGCGCGAAGGTTCGAGAAAAATTCCATGCGGACTAGGCAGTGCGATTCGAGCCGGAGCGTCATCGCATAGCAGAAAATTTGCTTCGGATAAGCATGTAGTCGCGGCTGGTTTGTTTTGCAGGGACGCGGGTTCAACTCCCGCCGCCTCCACCACTTTTTGTTGGTGTTTTAGTGAATTTGGTTGCTTTCCTGACAGATTCCTGACAGAATCGGGTCGTGAGCAAAAACAAGTTCCCGATCAAGGTCAAGCGGGGCCATACGGTGGTCAAAATCTACCTGACGCCCTCGCATGGCTCCCCCTCCTACACGGTCGTTTCTTACCTCGGCACCCAGCGGCAGCGGAAGACCTTCGCCGAGCTGGACCGCGCCCTGATCGAGGCGGAAACCATCGCCACCAAGCTCTCCGCCGGGGAACTGGACGTCCTCACCCTCACTTCCGACGATCGCCTGTCCTATGTGCGCGCCGTCG
>CAIYZC010000682.1 GCA_903930565.1 uncultured Pedosphaera sp. | reverse complement strand
TGCCGCCGGTGGGGCGAGGGTGTGGGATGGGGCCAAATTAGAGTCTCCTTACGTCGTCTTCTACAAGTTGATGTTGAGGGCGGGGGCGGTGGGCGGGTTTGGATGGTTATTGGCCGGGGTTCCGCCGCCGCCTCCGGGGCGGTGTCGATAAAATGGCGTGATACCCGGCGTGGTACGCCGCGCTAAATTCCCGCAACCCTCCGGGCTGTCCGGAGCATCCGTGCGTTGCCAATACGCATCGCCTCTGGAATGGCGGATTCCCGCCTGCATTTGGGCGCGCATCAAATTGCGTCAATTCGCGGTTGCGCGGGGTGGGGGATGGGGGCACTTTGGGGGCGTGATGTTTGGCGCTTTTGATCCCGGGGTGGCGCGGGGCGGGGGGTGGGTGTGAATCCATCGCCACCGCCGGTGTTGTTTGGCTTGGAGACGGAACTGGGGATCGCCCGGGACGGCGACGAACACTTGGACGTGGTGGCGGAGTCCATCGCGCTGGTGCGCAGCGCCAGCGGGCCGGGGGTGCAAATGCGCTGGGATTACAGCGCGGAGGATCCCCACGCGGACATGCGGGGTTTTCACGTGGAGGAATTGCGCCAGGACACGGACGAAGCACATTATTTCGCCCAGGACGCCCAACGGGAGTTGAGCCATGCGGAGATCAAGAGCGACTTGGTGCTGACGAACGGCGCGCGCTTTTACAACGACCACGCGCACCCGGAATACTGCACGCCGGAATGCTCCACGCTGGCGGAATTGGTCGCGCACGAGCGGGCGGGGGAGCTGATCGTGACCGCCTGCGCCGAGCGGTTGTCGGCGGAGCGGGGGCGGACGGTGCGGCTGTACAAGAACAACACGGATTTCCGCGGTCACAGCTACGGCTGCCATGAGAATTACCTGGTGCCGCGGGCCTTGCCGTGGGGGGCGCTGGCGGCGGGGGTGCAGGCGTTTTTGGTGACGCGGCAGATTTTCGCGGGGGCGGGCAAGTTCGGGGTGGAGGCCGAGGACAAGTTTTTGGAACCGGCTTTCCAATTGGCGCAACGGAGCGATTTTTTCAGTGAATTGCAGAGCGTGGACACCATGCAACGGCGTCCGCTGGTCAACACCCGGGATGAACCCCATGCCAACCCGGCCTGGTACCGCCGGTTTCACGTGATCATTGGGGACGCGAATATGTCGCCCTTTGCCACGCGGTTGAAGGTGGGCACGACGGCGCGGGTGCTGGCCGCCCTCGCGCGGGAACCGGGTCGCGCCTGGCCGCGGTTGGCGGATCCGCTGGGGGCGTTGCGCGCCATCTCGCGGGATCCGGAATTCCGGTGGGAAGTGCAGATGGCGGACGGAACCTGGAGCACGGCGGTGGCGGTCCAGCGCGAATACCTGACGGCGGTGCGGGCGGCGGGCGCGGCCGGGGACGACGAAGGGGCGGAATTGGTGGCGGATTGGGCGGGGGTGCTCGACGATTTGGCCGCGGATTTTCGGCGGTGCGGGGACCGCCTGGACTGGGTGGCGAAGCGGGCGATGATCGGGGAATTCCAAGCGGCCCAGGGCTTGGACGCCGGGGACCCGTGGTTGCAGAGCCTGGATTTGGAATACCACCGCTTGGATCCCGGGGCGGGCCTTTATTACGCGCTGGAGCAGGGGGGCGGAATCCGCGGCGTGCCCGCGGAGGCGGTGGTGCGCCGGGCGGTGAACGAACCGCCGGCAACGACGCGGGCCTGGGTGCGGGGGAAGTGCGTGCAAAAATTCCGGGGACTCGTGGAGTCGGCGCAGTGGGATCACGTCACGCTGCGGGGGGCGTCGGGGCCGGTGCGGATTTCGTTGCTGGATTTGTTCGCGCCGGGGGAGATTTTGCGGTATGGTGAGGCCATCGAACGGGCGCGGACCCCCGACGATTTGCGGATGCTGAGTTCAGTGTCATAATTAAACCATGTTTATGCCAGACCAAGCACAGAAGACGCGGCCGGCGGCGCCGGCGGGACCGGGCGGCGGCGGCGGGACCGGCCCGACCGCTCCGGCGGTGGACAAACCGAACACGGAGGAATTGCTCAAACGGATGCGGCAGGTCGATCCCGACCAAGCCAAGCGCTACCGGCAGCGCACCGGCGAATGAACGCCAGCCCGCCGATGGCCGGGGATTTTTTGTCCCTGCTGGCCGCGCAAAAACTCGCCCCGTTCGGCGCGCCCGCGGCCAACGCGCCCGCCCAAACGCAGGCCACGACCGTGTTCGCGTTCCATTTCGCCGCGGGCGTCCTGATGGCGGGGGACCGTCGCGCCACGGCGGGCAACCAGATCGTGACCGACAAGGTGGACAAGGTCTTGGAGATCGACGCCACCTCGCTGCTGGCGATCGCGGGGGTGCCGGCGATGGCGTTCGAGATGGCGCGGGTGTTGAGCACCTCCTTCGAGTATTACCGGCGCAGTCAATTGCAGCCGCTCAGCCTGCCGGCGAAGGTGCGGGCGATCGCGCGGTTGCTGCGCGATAATCTGCCGCTCACGATGCAGGGGGTGGGGGTGGTGGCGCCCTTGTTCGCGGCATTGGACCACTCGGTGCAACCGGCCCGGCCCGCGTTGTTTTTTTACGATCCGCTGGGCGCCCAATTTCAATCCGCGGGCTACGTGGCCTCCGGCTCGGGCTCGGGCTCGATCCGCAGCATTCTCAGTTTTCAGGAGCGCTACGGCCGGCCCAAGCCGTCGCAAATGAGCTTGCCGGAGGCGGTGCGGCTGGCGTTGCGGTTGCTCATTGTGGCGTCCGAGTTTGACTCGGCCACCGGCGGAGTAAATCCGGCCACCGGCGGCTTTGCCACCCTGCGGGTGCTGGGGCCGGACGGGGTCGGGACGGTGACGGAGGAACAGCAGGCGGCGTGGCTGGCGGAAGGATGAACCAATGACCGAGGAACCCTACCGATGGTTGGAGGCGGTGGCGAACCGCCGGGAATACGTGCGGGACCAATTGCGCGGGGGCACGCCCGTGCTGGCGGCGAGCCTGCCGGACGGCATTCTGCTGGTGGGCGCGGGCCCCGGGCAGGCGAAGGTGTTTGAGCTTTTCGACCGGCAGGCGCTCGCGGGGCTGGGGCATCCGGCGGACTTGGAGCGGCTGCGGCAGGCGGCCATCGACGCGGCGCACACCGAGGCCTTCACGCGCGCGCCCGAGGATGTGAGTTTGCGGCGCCTGGTCGGCTACGGCTTGAGCCCGCTGTTGAAGGCGAATTTCGAGCAGATTTTCACGGCACCGTTCCTGGTGGAATTGCTCCTCGCCGAAGTGGGCGCGGAACCGGCCGCCGACGTGCTGGTGCGGTTGCACTTTGACGGCGGTTTTCGGGCGCAGCCCGGGGGCGTGATGGTGGCGGCGAGCCTGCCGGAGCCCGAGGCGGCGGCGCAGGCGTGGTTGCAAGGGGTCCTGGCCGGGGTGACGGAGCGGGCGGCGGCCGCGGAGTGGTTGTTGCAGGCGTGGTGGGTGCTGGGGGCGAACCGGCCCTTTGGCGAGGGCCTGCCGGCGGAGGCGGAGCGGCGGGCGGGCTGGCGCGCGGCGCTCGCGCCCGGGGGTGAGCGGGGGGTGGAGCTGGGCTGGCTGGCCCGGCGGGGGCCGCGGGCCGCGCGCTACACCGCGCCCACGCGGGCGGAACTCGGATTATGAACCGCGTCGCCGGCCTCGAAACCGAATACGGGTGCCTGACGCACTCGCCGGCCGGATCCTTTGCGGCCGTGGAACAGGTGCGGGACTGGATTTTCGGCCAACCGGAATTCGGACTGATCGACGTGCACCACCGGGATTGGGACGAACCGCCCGGCAACGGCGGCTTTTTGTTCAATGGCGGCCGGGTGTACATCGACATGGGGCACTTGGAGTATTGCACCCCGGAATGCGTGACGCTCACGGATTTGCTGAAATACGACCGCGCGGGCGACGCCCTGGCAGTGCGCGCACTGCGTGCATTGGAGTTGGACGCGGGCACGGGCTTCATCCGCAACAACATCGACCACTACACGGGCGCGACCTTTGGTTGCCATGAAAATTACCTCGTGCGGCGGTCCGCGCCGTTGAGCGAGGCGAACATTTTGTCCCTGCTCACGTTTCTCACCCTGCGGGTGCTGTACACGGGGGCCGGCCGGGTGGGGAGCACGCGGGCGGGCGAGGCGCGCGGCGAGGCGCCCCGGCCCGGGGAGGGCGCGGCCTTTCAACTGAGCCAGCGGGCTGACTACATCAATAACGATCTCTACGAATGGGTGCAGTTCAACCGGGCGATCATCAACACCCGGGACGAGCCGCTGGGGGACGCGCGGAAGTACCGGCGCCTGCACCTGCTCCACGGCGACACCAGCGTGCTGCCGCACACGCTGTTGCTCAAGGTGGGCACCACGGCCTTGATGCTGGATTTGTTGGAGATCGACCAGTTGCCGGCGGTGGAACTGGCCGATGCGGTCCGTTCCTTCCGCGAACTCTCCCGCCAACCGACCGGTCCCTGGCGCGTGCCGCTGGCGGGCGGCAAGGAGACGGACGCCTTGGAGGTGCTGCACCGGTTCGCCGCGGCGGCCCGCGCGGAATTGGCCGGCCGGGACGCGGAGACCGACACGCTGTTGCGGATTTGGGATGCCACCTTGGACGCCCTGGCGACCGCCCCGGAACGCTTGGTGGGCCAAGTGGATTGGATCACCAAACACTGGTTGCTGGAGCAGTTCCGGGCGCAGGAGAACTTGACTTGGGACGCCCCGTGGCTGAAGGCGCAGGACTTGGAGTTTCACCACACCGAGCCGGACCGGAGTTTGGGCCGGGCGCTGGCGCGCACGGACCCCGCGTGGGAAATCCCGGAGGATGTGGTCGAACGGGCGCTGCGCGAACCGCCGGCGGATTCGCGGGCGCACGCGCGCTCGCGCGTCATGCGCCTGCTGCGGGAGTTCAACCCGCCTTATTCCATCGACTGGGAAATGATCGGCGTGGACGGCATCAACCCGCTGAATTTGCCCAACCCGTTCGATCCGGAGCCCCCGGAACTGCCGCCGTGGTTGGCCGAGTTTGAAGCGGCGCGCCGGGCCGGTTTTCCCCCGCCGGCGTTGCCGTTCACGGAGACCGACCCGGCCAACGGGTGACGCCGGCGCGCTCCCGTTGGCGGACCCGGTTCCGGCTCATCGGAGACGAAACTTCCGCCAACCGTCCGGCCGCGGTCAATCCGCCGCGGCTTTTTTGGCGGCGGGTTTGCTTTCCTTTTTCGCGGCCGGTGCGGGCGCGGGCGCAGGCGTGGCGGCGGGCTTGGCTTCCGCGGCCGGTTTGCTTTCGCCGGCGGTGGCGTCCTTCTTGGCCCCCGATTTGTAATTCTCGCTGCGGTAGTCGGTGATGTAGAAGCCGCTGCCTTTGAAGATCAGGCCGGCGCCGGCGCCGATGGCGCGCTTGACCTTGCCTTTGCCCCAGCGCTTCTGACCGCACACTTCCTTGGGGCAGATGGTCAGGGCGGCGGCGCTCATGGGCTGCACTTGCTCAAAGTGGAGTCCGCATTTGGAGCATTCGTATTCGTACGTTGGCATGATAAAAAATTAGTCAGGGACGGCGGGAGCGTCCAGGGACGCGCCCGCGGGACGGGGCTCAGAGTTCGAGATGGAGGTTGCGGACGACCTGGGTGGTGGAATGCACCTTGTTCAGGGTGTAAAAGTGGAGGCCCGGCACGCCCGCGCGGAGCAGTTCCAGGCACTGTTGGGTGGCGTAATCGATGCCGAACTGGGTCGCGGCCGCTTCGTCATCCCCGATCTTGTCCAAGGCGGCGAGCAGGGAGGCGGGCAGTTGGGCGCCGCACAGGGCGGTGAAGCGTTTGACTTGCCCGGCGTTCAGAATGGGCAGGATGCCGGGGACCAAGGGCACGGTCACCCCGCGTTGGGTCAGGTAATCGCGGAACTCGAAGTAATCCGCGTTGTTGAAAAAGAGCTGGGTGATGACGAAATCGGCGCCGCAATCGATCTTGGCGCGGAGCCGGTCCCAGTCGACATATTTGCCTTCGTGGCAGGCCACATGGCCTTCGGGGAAGCCCGCGGTGCCCACGGAAAAGCCGCCGAGCTCCCGGAGGTAGTTGACGAGTTGATAAGAATACTCGAACCCGCCCTCGGTGGGGGTGAAGGTGGCGTTGCTCCCGGCGACGGGATCGCCGCGCAGGGCCAGGATGTTGTTGATACCCTTGGCTTTGGCGGCCGCGACCACTTCGCCGATCTGCTCGCGCGTGGCGTTCACGCAGGTGAGGTGCATCATGGCGGTGAGTTGGTGCTCCCGTTGGATGCGGTCCACGATCATGAGCGTCTTGTCGCGCGTGCTGCCGCCCGCCCCGTAGGTGACGGAGCAAAAGTCGGGCTGCAGCGCCAGCAGCGCGGGAATCGTGCGGTCCAGCAGGGTCCGGTCCCCTTCCTCCGTTTTCGGCGGAAAGAACTCGAACGAAAGCACCGGCTTTTGGGCGGCGAGTTTGGCCTGATGGATGTCGCGAATCAGTTTCATGCTGGTGGCAAGATGCCCCAAGGCGCGGCAAATAGCAGCAAAAACTTGGCGCGTTTTCGGGTTACCGGGAGCGGAACGCGGCGGGCACCAAATCGCGCACGGCGCCGATGATCAGGTCTTCCACGGCGGGCGTGAAGGGGGTGGGGTGGTCGTAATAAACCATGGCGCCGCCGCCCTCGTAGCCGCCTTCGCGCAGGATGCGGCGGGAGGGGATGTAGGCGGGGATGTCGTTGGCGTAGGCGTTGAGCCAGAGGCGGTCGGTGGCGAATTCGGTCCGCAGGCGGAGGGCGTAATCCACCACCACCTCGCCGGCGAGGAACACGAGGGCCAGATCGTCGCCAAAATTCCACTCCTGCACCCAGTAGGGGAGGCGACGTTCCAAGGGTTCACCCCGCTCCATCCGCGCCAGGTTCTTGCGGGCGTGGTAGCCGGGGGCGCCGGCTTGTTGGGCGAGTGCCTGCCATTCTTCGCGCGTGGGCGGGGGGTCGAAGGGGAGGGAGATTTCCTTGAGCCGGCACTCCAACCCACCGGCCAGCGGGAGCCGTGGCCGTTCCAAGCCGCGATTGACGGAGTCCGCCAGGGAGCGGCCGTGTTGGCGGACCAGCGCCAGGGTGCCCCGCGGCTCCGGGTTGGCGTCCGCCCCGCAGCCGATGGCGGTGAGCACCAGCGCGCCCGGATGCTCCTTTTCCAAGAATTCCTGGGCGCAACCGGCCCAATCGCCGTGGAAGTTTGTTTGGTCGCGCCCCAGGGTGGTGCAGTGGCACGCGTAGGCGGTGAAAATGGCGCGCAAGGCTCCGTTCGTGTCGGTGATGGTCAGGAAGGGCACGGCGGTATCGACCGGGCCGCCCTGGGTGCGGCGGTTCGCGGCGAAGGTGGCCGCGTCCCGGCCCCAGCCGAGTCTGGCGGGGCGGCGATCGCGGAGCGCGGCGGTCGCGACTTGGACCAGTTGGTCGATCAATTCGCGCGTGTAACGGTCGATATGGGCTTGGTCGGCGGCGGGGATTTCGTGGCCGAAGAGGTTCGGGGCCGCGCCCGTCAGGCAGGGGGCGCAGTGGGTGTGCGTGGCGCACAGCACGATCCGGGCCGGGTCCAAGTGTTCCTGGCGTCGCAGTTTTTCCACCACGCGCTCCCGCAGGCTGTGGGGCAGGATGCCGTTGTCCAGCACGATCAGCACCGCCGGGCCGCCGGGGTCGCCGCCAAAGGCCAGCGCCTTGGCAAACAGATGCTGCGCGGCGTTCGTGGCCTCCACCTCGCGGCCGAAGTACCCGTTCAGGCGGATGGGGAACGCGGGCGTGATGTCCACGCGGGCAACGCCCACGGTGCGGACGGGCGCGGCGGACACTGGGCCGAGGTTGAGGAGGAGCGCGAGCAGGGCGCCGAGCGCCGGGAGCAAGCGGCGGGGAAAGGCTGGCGAAAGAGTGGCGATCACGTTAATGCCGGTCACGGAACGCGGGTTCACGTCACCGGGCGGGGGCAGTTTCGCACAGAATCGTCCGCCCGGCAATTCCCCCGACGCGACGCGCGCGATGGCTCAGACCCAGCTTTACAGGGGGCGGGATCAGCGTTAGTTTGAGGCCATGTCCTCGGACTATGACGCGGCTGATTTTGTGGATGGTGATTTTCCGCCCAAACCGGGCGGCTCCGCCGCCGCCGCCGCGGGGGCGGGGTTGAACCGGGCGCCCACGCGCGCCGAAGTGGATGCGCGGGTGGGGGAGGCGCAGCAGAAAATCGCCGAATTGAAACGCGCCCAGGAAGAACTGGAGCGTGAGCGCGCGAGCTTGGAGGAGACCCGCCGCCGCCAAATCGAATTTCAAACCGGGCGCGAAGAGGTCATCAGCCAGATTGTCCGCGCCGTCGGGCTGTTGCAGGAGGCCGAAGTGGCCGCGCGCCGCGACGCCGAGCAGATGGCCAAATCCTTGGGGGATTTGCAGCACGCGCTGGACAAAGTCCAGGCCACCCGGGCGGATAATTGGACGCGGGAGAATTTCAACGCCGAATTGACCCGCGGCCTGACCGCCGTGGAAGCGGCGCGGATGGAATGGAACTCCGCGCGGCAGAAATTTGCTCTGCTTTCCGGGAACCTGCCCGGCGCCCTGGCCAACCCGGCGCCCCCGCCGCCGCGGGATTTGTTCGCCGACCGGAGCTTTTGGGATTGGTGCAAGCTCGGCCTGGCCTTGAACGGGCCGTTGGTGGTCGTGGCGCTGTTGGCCTTTGCCATCGTCATGGCGGTCTTGACGGGCCGCCGGTGAAAGGGCCTGACCGCATGGGTTGGTTCAAGAAAAAAGCGGATCCTTTGGCGGACCGGGCCCGGGTGTTGAACGCGGAGATCGCGGCGTTGGAGGCCCAAATCCGCGAGTTGGACACCCGGCTCAAGGAGCCACCCCCGCCGCCGCCGCCCGCCCCCGCTGCTCCCTTGCCGGTGGCCATTCCCGTCGCTGCCGACCCCATCCCCGCGCCGGCGCCGGCCGCCCCGCCGCCCGCGAATAAAGCCGCCACCCCTCCGCCGGCCGCCCAACCGGTCCCGGCGCCGCCCCGCGCGGCCGGCCCCCGGGTCCGCTCCACCACCTTGCCCAAAGGGGCCACGCCCCGGCCCGCTCCGGAGAGCATATTCGAGGCCGTGGACCACCGGGCGTTGAGTGCCCCCGACGGCGGCGCCGATACGCCGGAGCATTTCAATGATTTGGGAGTTCGGAAGTACGACTTGGCCGCCCTCTGGCGGCGGGTGCGGAATCACTTTCGCGGTCCGTCCACGGGGAATCCCAAGCTGGTGAACTTTCTCGCCGCCGGCAGCCTCGAAGGGCTGCGCCCCATGCGCTACGAGACGCGGGTGGCCCGGAGCCGCTTGTTGCTGCTCGCCTTGTTCCTCCTGCTGATGCTTTGGGGAATTTACGCGATGATGCCCCACCGTTGAGCCCGGGGCCGCCGCGGGGCTGGAAATCGCGCGGCCCTTCCCTTACCTTGCACCCATGACCAACCGCATATTGCCCGCCGCTGTGTTGCTGGCGGCTTGTTTCACGACCGCCCCGGGCGGAGCGCAAACACCCGCCCCGGCCGAGCCCCCCGCCGCGCCGCGGAACACCCTGGCGATCGAGGCGCTGGAGCGGCTCAAGGGCATGGATTTGGGCGCCAATCCCGCGTTGCAAGCCAAGGTGCTGAAAGTGCTGGCCACGACGCGTGGAACCGCGGATTTCGTTCATATCGTCCGGGATTTCCAATTGCCCGGCCAGGAGGCGGGTCTGCTGGACTACGCGCTGCAGCATCCGTCCGAGGGCACGGGCGTGGAGGCGGTGCGCATGATCGTGACCGGTCCCGACCAAAGCGTGCTCAAGGCGGCGCTCACCGCGACGAACACCGCGGCGCGCGCGGCCGAGGTGTTGGGCAACACCGGTGACAAGACGGCGGTGCCGTTGCTCCTGCCCTTGGTGACGGATGCCAAGGCGGACTTGGGGGGCCGCAAGCAGGCGGTGCGTTCGCTGGCGCAGATCCAAGCCGGCGCGGGCGAACTGCTGGCGCTCGCGGCGAAGGATCAATTGCCCGGGGAATTGCGGTTCACCGCGATGACGGAGCTAAACCAAGTCCGCTGGCCGGAGTTGCTCGCGGAGGCCGCGAAGGTGCTGCCGCGGCCGCAGGGGCGGAACACCGAGGCCCTGCCGCCGGTCCCGGAATTGCTGAAGCGCACGGGCGATCCGGCGCGCGGCGCGCTGGTCTTCGCCCGGGCGGACGTGGCGTGCATCAACTGCCACCGCGTCAACGACCGGGGCACGGATCTCGGCCCGGCCTTGTCGGAGATCGGCACCAAACTCGGCAAGGATGCGTTGTATGAGGCCATCCTGGACCCCAGCGCGGGCATCGCGTTCGGGTTCGAGGCGTGGACCATCGAAATGAATTCGGGCGACGAAGCCTACGGCCTGATCGTGAGCGAGACGGCGGAGGAAATCACGATGAAGAACGTGAAGGGCATTCCCACGCGAATCAAGAAGAGTGACATCGCCAAACGGCAACAGATGAAGTTGTCCCTCATGCCCAACGGCTTGCAACAAGCGATGACCACGCAGGATTTGGTGGATTTGGTGGAGTACCTCGCCACGCTGAAAAAGGCCGCGAAATAAGGCGGCCGCCCGCGGAGGGGCGGCTCAGGCGCCGCCGAGGTAGGCGCTCTTGACCTGCGGATTCTGGCGCAGCGCGGCGGAGCGGTCTTGGAGAATGATCCGGCCGGTTTCCAACACGTAGCCGTACTGGGAAATCTCCAAAGCCAAATTCGCGTTCTGTTCCACCAAGAGGATGGAGAGCCCCCGCTCGCGGTTGATCTCGACGATCTTCTCGAAGATCGTTTTCACCAACAGGGGCGCGATCCCCAGCGAAGGTTCGTCGAGCATCAGGAACTTGGGGCGGCACATGAGGGCGCGGCCGATGGCCAGCATCTGTTGCTCGCCGCCGGACATCGTGCCCGCGGTTTGCCGGATGCGCTCCTTCAAGCGGGGGAAGATCGTGAAAACGTAATCCATGTCCGACTGGATCCCCGGCTTGTCGCGGCGCAGGTAGGCGCCCATTTGGAGGTTTTCCAAAATGGTCAGGTTGGCGAAAACCAGGCGGCCCTCGGGCACATGCGCGAGGCCGAGTTTGACGATTTCGTGGGCGGGGCGGTTGGCGATGTTTTCGCCCTCGTAAAGGATTTCCCCGCCTTGGGAGCCGATCAGGCCCGAGATGGCGCGGAGAGTGGTCGTTTTGCCCGCGCCGTTGCCGCCGATCAGGGTGACGATCGCGCCGGCCTCCACCCGCAGGGAAATGCCGCTCAGCGCGTTGATCGCGCCGTAATTGACCTTTAAATTTTTGACTTCGAGCACGGGGAAGGCGGGGTTGGGGTCAGGCGGGATGTTCCTCGCCGAGGTAGGCCTCGATAACCTTGGGGTTGCGGCGCACTTCCGCCGGGGTGCCTTCGGCGATTTTGACGCCGTAATCCAACACCACAATCCGTTGGCAGATGCCCATGACCACCTGCATGTCGTGCTCCACCAGCAAGACCGCGATCTTGTATTG
>CAIYZC010000681.1 GCA_903930565.1 uncultured Pedosphaera sp. | reverse complement strand
GCCCGTTCGATCACGTCTTGCAGGTCCGCCTCGGTGGCGGCCTCTGCCATGGCGCGATCGATCCGGCGCAGAAGGCCGGCCATGCCCGCGGAGCGGGTGGCGATTCGCTCGTAATCGTGGAGGCCGCCGATGGCGTGCTCCGCGGAAGCAATGGCGGGTAGGATGATGGCCACCGCCGCGATCACCAGCACACCGAGCGGCAGCTCCACTGCCTCCAGCCAATGAAGTCCGCCGGCAATCAAGGTAACGATCAACATGAACGCAATCCGTTGGTGGGCCGAGTGGGCCAAATGAGCTTTCCGGTCGGAGCTCCCCGCGTGAAAATCGATCTGATCGAGGATCCAACCGTGCCGGACAAAGCCTTTGATGGCGGCAAAATTCGCGGTGAGATCCGGCGGCGGAGGCAACTCGGCTTCGAGCTCGCCAAACGCCGCTTCCACCCAGCGCCCCGGTCCGGGATAAAACTCCAGACTTGGAACCGGGTTGGGCGAATCCTTATTTGGCTTCGGAGGCACGAGCGAGGTGAACAGCCGCGTGCGCAGCCGCTCCGCCAGATGGCGGTAATTCAGCCATTTCCGGTGCCAGTTCTCGCAGGCGCCGACCCGGAACCACCCCACCGCACACAACAGGGAAGCGATTTCCAAGGCGATCCAGCCCGTGTGCTCCGGGAAGAACAACTGCTGGGCCACCGCCACCCCCACGGCCACGGCCGAGAGACGGTAAATGCCGGTGCCCGCACGAAGATGAAGCTGTTGGTAGTGGATCGCCAATTGATCGCTCCAGGCATAGTGCGCCAGGAGGATTTCGATCCGGGGTTGGATCATGCCGGAGGCCAACCCGGCCTGGTCCCGGGCGCGCTCCAAGCGGTGCTGGTTGCGCCGGTAAATCTGTTGGAATTCAGCGGGGTTGTACGCGCGGTCCCGGTTGTACTCGGCCAATTGCGCGAACGGGCGGCAGAATTCATCCATGATTTCCGCCAACGGCCGGGTTTCCCTTTTCGCAAAAGCCTTGTCGCCTTCCCCAACGAGACCAATGAGCAGGCAAGCCGGCCGGGTGGGATCATGGGCATGGACCCAGACCACGGGGCAATTCACCGAGAGCGCGTACTGAATGATCTCAGCGGTCCCGCCCGGCCCGCGGGCGGGACGACCATCCCAAACGGCCAGGAGAATTTCGCACGCGGCCACGACTTGCTCCCCGACCCGCTGGTAACCAGCCGCGCGCATCTCCGGGGAAATGGCGACCAATTCAGGGTCGGGTTCCCGCCGCCTAGCCGCCCCCGCGAGCAAAGTTTGAAATTCCGCCAGATCGTCGGCGGTTGCGAAATCCCGCTCGTACTCGGTTTTGGAAAACGGGAGGATGACGTCGAGTTTGGCTCCAAAATGCTCCTGGGCCACCCGGGCCACAATTCGATCCGCGCCCCGGGCCAACGGAGAAATGACGCGCCAACGGAGCTCGGTGCGCCGGGGGGAGGGAGTTTCGGCGGGCAGGATTTCCGCCAACGTCAGGAGTTGCTTGAGGCGGCGGGCGCACCGGCCCTCCCAGCGGGTCAAGGGGGTTTCGCCCGCGCCCGGGGGATGGTGCGGGTCTTCGCTCACCCGTTCGAGAATTTGCCGCAGTTCAACCAGCGCGGCCCGCACGGACACGGCGGTAACCCCGGGGTCCGGCAAAGTGCGGTGCCCGGTCACGCCGATCCGGAGGGTGTAGGGAATGGGTGGCGGCGGCATAACCGCCGATTCGTCGGACTCGGAAATGGTGCTCATAGGAGTGATCTGCTGTTTTTACACCCGGTTCCCATCCCGGGAATTTTGGAGTCACCGGGCTGGTCCGGCAAGCAGAATTGGGGTGAAAAAATTCAACTTCCCCCACCCTCCGTTGGCGTTCGTGGCCGCGCTTTCCTTTGCCGTGCGCGCCGAACTCAAAAAGATCACCCGCGACCTCCTCGCCAAGATCAAAAAGCTCCTGGTCCTGAACTGGCGCCAAAAGCCGTCCGCCCGCTCCAAGCTCCAACTCGCCATCCAGGACACCTTGGACGAGTCCCTGCCCCCGGCCTTCACCCAGGACCTCCACGACTAGAAATGCGTCGCCCAGTTTGAGCATTTTTATGAATTGTATCCGGAGGCGGGGGCATCGCCGTACCAGATGGCGGGGTGAGACCAATTATGTTCCGCTACCCCCCACCCCAAGTCGAAACGCACCACGCCAACAAGATTTCCCCCGCACCCTCCGGGGCGGCGAAATAAATGGGGG
>CAIYZC010000680.1 GCA_903930565.1 uncultured Pedosphaera sp. | reverse complement strand
GTAGGCGGCGGCACACAGGATGCCCGCCAGCCATTCATGATGGCTGAAACCAAAAATGAGGGCGGTAATCCAAAACGCACGCCAATGCCAGGTCCCCAACGGGTCCTTCTCGAAATCCGCCCGCACGAAGTAGCGGTATAAAAAGGACCGGTAAAACACCTCCTCCAGCGGGGGCACCACGATACTGGAACCCAGAATCCGCCCCACCACAAACATCCAGGCCAGGAAACTCCCCTCCCCGAATTGCGCGTGCGGATTCCACGGCACCGGGGCGGCTCCGGTGGCCGTCTGCGCCCAACCACCCAAACCCACCGCGCGCACCAGCGGATTCCAGCAATGCTGCGTCAATCCCGCGAACAATTGGTCCACCGCGGGGTAATAAGGATCCAGCCCGACCCAAATCACCAGTACGCCCACCCCCACCACCACCGCTTCCCAACTGAACGCCCACCGCGCTTCCGCCACCCAGGGCCGGAGCAACCCCCACACCAGCCACACTCCCGCGAGGGATTTCCCCAGATAAATCCAATACCGGCCCGCCGGACCAAAACTGTCCTGCAGGGCGGTGCCCACGACAAAAATGAGAAACGGCAACACCCGCGCGAGCGCGGGCGACTGCCGCAAACGGTCGTTCAACTGATTCATGCAATTTGGACGGAAGTTCACCGCCCCGCCGGTCAACCCTTGGCGGCGCATGCCGTCAACCCCGCCGGCGGACTTTTTAGGGAACCAAGCCTCAAGCTAATTCATCCGCGCGGCTGGCGCAACCAACTGGCCCCTTCAAAACGGTGAAAAACTGAGTTTGTGCGAAGAGCAGAATCCGTGCCTTCTCGGCGGTGCCAAGAGCGTTTCGCCTGGCCGTCCCGCCGACTAGCGCCCTCCCCGGGGCGGCTCCGGCCAGATGGCCCGCACCAGGGTGGCCACCACGAGGGTAACCGTCGTCCCGAGCAGCGCGTACCACGGCCAGAACACCGGTGGCACGCGCTTCGGGAAATACTGTGGCAATACTTGCACCGCCGTCATGACCAGCAACGAAACCACCATGCCGCACAGGACCGGTCGCGCCCGGCCCCGCCGCCAGAACACGGCGAGCAGCAAACCCCCCAGCAACGCCCCGCTCGTCAAGCCGCGCAGGCTAAACGCCGCATTGAGCACAAATTCCACGCGGCGGCTCCAGTAGGCCACCAGCACCAGCACCACCGCCCAGCCCGCCGTCGAGCCCTGGCTGAGCCGCAGGTAAAAGCGCTCCCCGCCGCGCCCTCCCAGCCACGCTTTGGCCAAATCCATCGTCGAAACCGACGCCAGCGAGGTGAGGGCCGAACTGACCGAGGACATCGCCGCCGCCAAAATCGCCACGATCAAACACCCCCGCAGCACGTGCGGCACTTCCGTCATCATAAAAATGGGGAAGACAAAATCGTTCGCCTTGATGCCCGAGCCGGGCCGGGGTGTGGGCAGCGGGATTTGGAAACCATGATGCTGGTAGAACACCCACAGCATGGCGCCCGCCAGGAGAAAAATCAGGAAGAGGGGGAAAATAACCACGGCGCTCAGGGTCAGCGCCTTGCGTCCGTCGGCCACATCCCGGCACGCCAGGACGCGTTGCACGATCAGTTGCTCCGCGCCGTGCGAGGACATGACCATGACCGTGCCGCCCAGGATCCCCATCCAAATATTGATCGGCGCCCCCAGTTGAAACCCGGTGTTGAGCCAGTGCAGTTTCCCCGCCGCGCCCGCTTCGCGCAGCACTTCACCCACTCCGCCGGGAAAAAAGCTGGGAATATAGGCCAGGGTGAACAGCCCGCCCGCCAGGAACAAACCAAACTGCACCGCGTCCGTCCAAATCACCGCCTTCACGCCGCCCACACAGGTGTACAACAGCGACAAACCGATGAAGAGCAGAATGGCGCCGAGAATCGGATCCCCCGTGCCCCAGCCCAGCACCCGGTCCCCAAGCATGAGCTTCACGGGGATGCTTGCCACATACACCCGCACGCCGGCGGCCAGCGTCTCGCTCAGGAGGAAAAAGACCGCCGCGGTCTGCCGCGCGGGCACCCCGAATGCGTTTTGAAACAGTTCATAAGGCGAATAAATCTCGCCCTTGAAATAATGCGGCACCATCACGACCGCCAAAATCACCCGCGCGATCACGTAGCCGACGATCATCTGCAGAAACGCCAGATCGCCGCCGAACGCCATCGCCGGCACGCCGATGATCGTCACGGCGCTCGTTTCCGCCGCCACAATCGAAAACCCGATGCCCCACCAGGG
>CAIYZC010000679.1 GCA_903930565.1 uncultured Pedosphaera sp. | reverse complement strand
GACAATAGCGAACGCTTTCGCGCCGCCAAGCTGCCAAGCGATTTCGCCCCACGGCGTCTTGCGCAACGGCGTGCCGTCCTTGCCGCCGCGACCGCTGATGGAATCAAACTCCGTGCCGACGAACACTGCGGCCTCGGCCTTAGGAACTCCCGCGATGCCAGCTTTGGCGAGCAAGGTGGATACGCCTGCGAATTTATTTGCAGCCGGGCCTTGCCGGGCCAGATGGTAAAGCAGCGTCAGCGCGTGGGTCTTGCCGCCGCCGAATTGGGTGGCGAGATTGAAGATGGCGTTGGTTTCCGTTTTTTCGCCGGACAACCGGCGGATGACTTCAGACGCGAGACTGGCGAGATTTTTGGTGAGATAGGTGCGCTCAAAAAAGCGCTCTGGTTTCTGGTAGTCGGCGGGCGCGAGACCTTCGCGCACCTGATCCAGATGGACGGCGAACTCCGATGCGTCGAGCGGTTTGCCCTCGCGCAAATCCTCGCGCGGGGTGACAACTTTATACCAAGGTTTGAGAGCCATATTTTACTCGTTAGCGTAATTGAGAGAGATACTCGAAATACTTTTCCGAAAATGGCGGTCCAAAAAACCAACGAATGAAGTTAGCAACTGCCATTCGGAGTCAGGATCGCGCGACTGCACTTGGGCCACCAAAACGCCACCCAAGCACTGTTGAAATTGCACCCATCCTTTGTAAGTTGAATGCGACCATTTCTCTTTACCAACGCGACGGGTGCCGCTGGCGTGAAGCGTGCCTTGATTTTTTCGGCGCAAAGCCAGCTCCTTTTTTTTCAAAAGGCTGTAAATGTTCTCTCCATTCTTGGGAGTGATGGTCACAGTGATCATAATTAAAATCCAAGTCCCTTCTTCCGCGCCAGCACGCCGTCAACCCAGCGCTTTTCTTCGGTGGAGGAAGGATATAAAGCAGACAAAGCCTGCGCCAGTCGCCAGAAGCGCGGGTCACGACCTGCGCCGTCCTCGACGAGGAATCGTTTCATGGCTTCACTGCGACCGGCGGCGAATAAAATCATGCTCTGGTGGATGCGGTCGAGGACGGTCTCGCCATGGCGTTCTACTTTGGTTTCACCAAAGTTCGTGCCGCCGTCGTCGGTCTGTTCAAGCACCTTGAACAGGTCGAGTTGCGGCAATTTCTTTTTCCGGGCAGGCGTGACCTGGCCTTCGTCCTTGCCGAACAAGGTGCGGGCACGTTCGCCGACCGGGAGTAACCGTGCGGTTTCGCCGGACACTTCGACGAGGCTGCCCAAATTTTCTAAGTTTGCGCCGAGTCCCTGGGCAATCTTGCGGGCAGCGTCATATTCGAGGACGAAACCGGTGGCTTTGGCTTTTTTCGAGCCACCTTCGGATTCATCGTCCGTGTCATCATCCTCGGCGCTGTCGCCGTTGGCGCTGTCGGCGTTGCTGGCGTTTAATGTCCAGAGCCACATAGCGGTGAGCCGGGCATCGGCCTCGAATCCAGTGACGTCCGCGTCTTTGAAGACCAAGGCCAGTGCTTCCTTTGCGAAGGCAGCCCATACTTGCTCCAGATATTCCTTGAGCGTGACGGCAT
>CAIYZC010000678.1 GCA_903930565.1 uncultured Pedosphaera sp. | reverse complement strand
CTCAATCGCGATGGCCGGCGACAGCCCCTCGATGAAATCCACGTCCGGCTTCTGCAACTGGTCCAAAAACTGGCGGGCATAAGCCGACAGCGATTCCACGTACTTGCGCTGCCCTTCGGCGTAGATCGTGTCAAAGGCCAGCGACGACTTCCCCGACCCGCTCAATCCCGTGATCACGACCAATTGATCGCGTGGAATATTGAGCGTGAGATTCTTGAGGTTGTGCTCGCGCGCGCCCCCGATGCTAATAAAACCCTGTGCCATGGTGCAGTGCCCTGCCAGCATAAGCCACCCCCCCGCCACTGCAAGCCCCGCGTCGGTACGGAAAGCCGCGCGGCCGACCCACAAGCGAGCGGGGTTCTGGGAAAGGACAGCCCACGAAATCCCGGGGCAAAATTGGGCAAGCACTTTAACCGAATAGTCACTAATTTAGCACTACTGCAACGATATCTTTCATCGTTTTATGACTGTTTCACCACCTTTTTGAATCAAATTACGACGAATCCTCACACCAACCGCCCCCTGGCACGCCGCCGCTCTGGCCGCAGGAATCGGAAATACTCCTTTGTTCCCAATGAGCGCTTACCCAGCCCTGCCTTGGGCCTTTCCCCTCGCGGGGGAACCAAGTTGACGCCGCCCCGGTTTGCCGGCAAAAAGGCCCCCATGGCGCGCCCGCAAATAATTTTGCAAGTTCCGCTTCCCCATTCGTTCACTCATGGACGAACGATATGAACAACGAATTTGGCATTCTGGCGGACTTTTTGGATCACACCGAGGGCGAGGTGGAGGGGCGGGGCGCCGACGCGCCTACGGAAAATTTGCGGCAGCAATTCCGGCAACTGGCGGGCGGGCAATTGCCGGCCGCCGAGCGCGACCGGTTGCTCGCCGAGTTGGCGCACCATCCCGATTGGGTGGCGGACATCGCCGAGCAGGTGCGCAGCCTGCGCGCGCCGGGGACCGGCTTCCGTGGTGGTCGGTCCGACCGCTCCGGGCTATGAGCTCGTGGGTCGAAAGCCATTATCCGGTCGCCGCTTCCCGGGCGGAGGACGACCAGGACCGGGAGACCGCGGACGCGGCGCACGGAACCGCGCCCTCCGCCCCCGCAGCGGCCGCCGACGAATTGGAATCCCGCGCGCGCGCCGGCGAGCCGGCGGCGCTCGCGGAATTCCGCCGCTTGAACCACGCCTTCGTGGTGAACCTCCTGCGCCGGGCGGGGGCGCGGGAAAGCCATGCGGAAGCCGTGGCCGCCAATTTGTGGGGCGACTGCGTGCCGGGCGGCGATGGGCAGCCCGGACTCCTCGCCAAATGCCACGGCGCGGGCTCCCTCCGCGCCTGGCTCGCCCGGGTGGCCATCAATCGTTGGCGCGATGAAATCCGTCGGGAAAGCCGGCAGTCGGCCGCCGATGACCTCGCGGACCTGCCCGCCCCGGCCCTCCCCGCCGCCGAGGATGATCTCCAAAATCTCCTGCGCGCCTGCGTGCGCCAGGCGTTCATGGGCTGCCCCGCGGAGGACCTCCTGTTGCTGCGCCTCGTGTACCGGCACGGACTGACCCAGCGTGAAGTCGCCCGGATGTATGGCTGGCACGAAACCAAAGCCAGCCGCGCGCTTGCCCGGGCCATGACGGAGATTCGCGACCGTTGCCTGACGGAAATCCACCGCCGGGAGCCCCACTTGAGCTGGTCGTGGGAGGATCTGCTGGGCCTCTGTGTGTTGACGGACCAAGGCTTTTGAACCAACCTTTTACCCGGACGCCACGTTATGACTTCCCTCCCGTCCACCGCCCCGCACCCGCTCCCGGGCGCGCCCCCGGGGCACCCGCCGCGGCGGGCAATCGTACCGGACCCGGCGTGGGCGGCGGCCCGGCCCGCATTGCTGGAACGGCTCGGGCGCTTCGGCGACGAGTTGCAGGCCGGCGAATTGCCCGCCTGGCTCACGCCCCTCATGCGGGAGGTGCTCACCCTGGGGTTGGCCGAAGCGGGCGCCGACGAAGGCACAATCTGGCTGGTGGACGAGCCCGGGCAGGCCCTCGTGGCCACCTGGAACAACGGCCCACACGCGGGGAAATTCCTCGGCCACCGGCAGTCGCTCCGCGAAGGGCTGGTTTCATTGGTCTTCGCCAGCGAGCAACCGGTGCTGGAAAACGCGGTGGACCAACACCCGGGCCATAGCAAGCTGGTGGACCAAAAGTTGCAGGTGGCGACCAAAAGCATGCTCGTGGTGCCCTTCTATTTCCTGGGCGGCTGCCGCGGGGTGATCTCCGGCGTCCAATTGGCCGGCCACCAAATGCCACCCACCCGCCCGCCGGGATTTCAAGGCCGGGATTTGGCAACGTTGCAACGCACCGCCGGCCTTTTGACCAACTTGCTGGATTTGGAAGTCCTCAGCCGGGTGGTGGGCTGGCGCGGCGGCTAACTGTGTGAACCCTTGGCCATCTCTGACGGAAGCACGTTCCGCCCTGGCCCACGGCCGGGGCCGGGGCGTCAAAATCGCGGTGCTCGATTCGGGCATCGACTGCGCCCACCCGCGCTTGAGCGGGTTGCGCCTCGCCGACGATATCGCCGTGGTGGAATTAGTGGACGGACGCCTCAGCCCCGCGCCGGGCGAAGGCCGGGATTTCTTCGGCCATGGAACGGCGATTGCCGGACTTCTGCGCGAGCTGGCCCCGGAGGCGGAAATCGGGAGCTTCCGGGTTTTGGGGGAACAATTGCGCTCGCGCACCCTCGTGATCCGCGAGGCGGCGCGCCTGGCGTTGGAGCGGGGGTACGACATCCTGAATTGCAGCTTCGGCTGCCGCCGCGAGGAGCAGGTGCTGAGTTACAAGGATTGGATCGATGAGGCGTACATCCGCGGTCGGCACATCGTGGCGGCCGCCAACAACCAGGACTTCAACGCGCGGGAATGGCCCGGTCATTTCCCGACGGTCCTCACCGTCAGTTTCACGCGCTGCGCGGATCCGGCGGCGCTCTTTTGGCGGCCCGGGAGCTTGGTCGAATTCGCCGCGCGGGGGGAGGATGTCGAGGTGGCCTGGCTGGGCGGCGGGTTGAAGCAGGTCACCGGCAGCAGTTATGCCGCCCCGCACGCCGCGGCCCTCCTGGCGCGACTCCTGTCCGTGTTCCCCGGCCTCAGCCCTTTGACCGCCAAGGCCTTGTTACAACAATTAGCCGCCCCCTGGCCACTGGTCGGCACGGCGCCTTGAACCGCGCTTGCCAGTCCGCCGGGCCCGGCTTACTTTGCGGCATGATCAATACCGGTGCCGGCCGTGCTTTCCGGCGCCCGCAATGAACTGCCCCGGCTGCCACTCACCCGGCGCGGCGGGCGCCAATTTCTGCTCCGTCTGCGGGCACAAACTCACCGCCGCCGAGGGGCCGCCGCTGCTCCCGCCGGCGGAGGAATTGGAAACCGCCGAGCGGCGGCTGATCACCGTGCTCTTCTCGGATTTTGTCGGCTATTTGGACTGGTCGCGGGGGTTTAACGAAGAGGAATTGGACTCCGTCATGCACGGCTTGTGGACGGGGCTGGATCGCATCATCCGCGAGCACGGCGGGGTGCCGGAAAAACACGCGGGCGACGCGGTCATGGCGGTCTTCGGCCGCGTGGGGGCGCGGGAGGAGGTGGCGGTGGCGGCGGTGCGCGCCGGGCTGGCCATGCAGCGCTGGCTCCGGGCGCGCGCAGGCGAGCCCGGCGGCGTCCCGCCGGCCAACCGCATCGGCATCGCCTCCGGCCTGATGCTGGTGCGGCCTTCCCTGCGGGCGGGCGAATTCCTGGCGACGGGCGAGACCGCCGGTCTGGCCAGCCGACTCCAGGCACTAGCGCCACCCGGGGGCGTTCTGATCGCCCACGAAACGTACCGGCAGGTCCTGAACCACTTTAATGTCGCGGCACAGCCGGACCAGCCGGTGCGCGGCTTGGCGGACCTCCAAGCGACTTACTTGGTCCATTCGGAGAAGCCGCGCGACGCCGTGGGCCCCGGCGAGGGAATTGAGGACACGCCCATGGTGGGCCGGGAGTTGGAGTTGACCCGGCTCCAAGCCGCCTTGGGGATGGTGGTGACGCACCGCGAGCCCCATGCCTGTCTGGTGACCGGCGAAGCGGGTCTGGGCAAGTCCCGGCTGCTGCACGAATTCCGGGAGTGGCTCGAGCCCCGCCCCGAGTTCTACCGGCTCTTCCGCGGCCGCGCCGTGGCGGAACTCCGGGACGCCCCTTTCGCGCTCGTGCGCAACCTGTTCACCGCGCGCCTGGAGATCCACGAGAACGATCCGCCCGCGGCCGCCCGTGACAAATTCGAACAGGGCCTGGCCGCGCTCCTGGGGCCGGCGGCCGGGGGTGAAACCGCCGCGGATATCCAGTTCGCGGGCCAATTGCTGGGCTTTGATTATTCCGCCGACCCGCTGCTGCGCGAACTGGCGCGCGACCCCGCCCAAGTCCAGCGGCGGGCGTTCGCGGCCTTCCCCCGCCTGCTCGCGGCGCTGGCGCGCGGGCCGGTGCCGCCGCCCTACCCCGGGGTGGCGGCCGTCGTTATGCTCGTGGAGGATCTGCACTGGGCGGACGCGGGCTCGCTGGAGTTGCTCGAGCACCTGGCGACCCGGTGTGCGGGCGTGCCGTTGCTCATCGTGGGCTCCGCCCGGCCGGATTTCTTCGAACGCGGCGAGGCGGGCGGGCGTCCGCTGGCCGGGGCGGAAGTCCTGCCCTTGGCGCCCCTCACCCCATCCCAGAGCGAGACCCTGGTGCGGGAAATCCTCGGCCGCGCCGCCGCCGTGCCCGCCCCGTTGCGCGAATACGTCCTGGAACCCGCCGAGGGCAATCCCTATTTCATCCGGGAGATGATCAACATGCTCCGAGATTTGCGCGTCCTGGCCCGCGATCCGGCGCAAAGCGGCGTGGACACCGGCCGCCTCACCGGACTGCAAGTGCCCGGGACGATTCATGGCGTGCTCCAAGCCCGCCTGGACGGCCTCCCCCGGCCCGAGCGGCGCGTGCTCCAGCGGGCGGCGGTGGTCGGCCGGGATTTCTGGGCCGGGGCCGTGGCGCGCCTGGCCCCGGGCGAGGAGCCGTCGCCGGACGAACTGGCCCGGGTGTTCGCCGCCCTGGAGCGCAAGGATTTCATCTTTCGCCGCCGGGTCTCAGCGTTCGCCGCCACGGTCGAATACCGCTTCAAACATGAATTGATGCGCCAGGTCGCTTACGAAAACCTGCTCCGCGGCCGCCGCCGGGAATATCACGGCCGCATGGCCGAGTGGTTGCGCGGTCAGGGCGCCGAGCGGAGCCACGAACTGGCCGGGCAGGCCGCCACCCACTGCGAGCTCGCGGACCGCACCGCGGAGGCCGCGGACTGGCACGGCCGCGCCGGGGAACTGGCCAAGGCCGGCTTCGCCCACGCCGCCGCGGACCGCCATTTCCGGCGGGCCCTGGACCTGGCGCAGCGGCCGGGCGGATCCCCCGACGGCGGGCGCCACCGCACCTTGGTTTGGTGGGAGGGCTTGGCGGAGACCTTGGGCGCCCAAGGGAGTTTCGCCAAAGCGGCCGCCGCGGCGGAAGCCATGCGGACCTTG
>CAIYZC010000677.1 GCA_903930565.1 uncultured Pedosphaera sp. | reverse complement strand
TTTCCACGGCGTATAAGAGTACCGGCGCAGTGCAATCGCTGGTCGTCACCATCCCGCCCCCCGCCGGTCAAAGCGGGCCGGCGGCCCCCACGGGCATGATCGCCAATGCCGCTCCGGGATTCCTCGGCACGGGTTCCGCCGCGGCGCGGTTTATCTTCTCGACGGAGGATGGCACCATCTCCGCCTGGAGCGCGGGCACGGCCGCCGAGCTCAAGGTGGACTGGTCGGCCCAGAACGCCGTGTTCAAAGGTTTGGCGGCCGGCGCAAGCGGGGGGAGCAACTTCCTCTACGCCGCGGATTTTCACAACGCCCGCATCGCCGTGTTTGACACCAATTACGCGGCCGTCACCTTGGCGGGGACTTTTTCCGATCCGAATCTCCCCCCGGGCTACGCCCCCTTCGGGATTCAAAACCTCAATGGCAAACTCTACGTCGCCTACGCCCTGCAAGATGCCGATCAGCACGACGACGTCCCCGGCCCGGGCCATGGTTACGTCGATGTTTTCGACACCGCCGGGCGGCTGCTCCAACGACTCGTCACCCAATCCGTCCTGAATTCCCCCTGGGGTATCGCCCAAGCCCCTTTGGGGTTCGGCCCCTTCGCCGGTGATTTGCTGATCGGAAATTTTGGCGACGGGCGAATCAACGCGTTCGATTCGCAATCCGGTGAATGGCAGGGGGCCTTGCAGGACGGCAACGGGGGTACTTTTTCCCAGCCTGGTCTTTGGGGGCTGGCCTTCGGCAATGGGCAAAACGGGGGCGGCACCGGGACGCTTTATTTCACCGCGGGAATCAACCACGAAGCCGATGGTTTGTTTGGCAGCCTGACCCCCATCCACCCGGGCGCCACCCTCGGGACCACCTTTGTTCAGAGCAACTTGGTTTCCAACCTCCCGGGGTTTGCGGCCGTCACGGACACGAATCTGGTGAATCCCTGGGGCCTCGCCTTCACCGCCACCAGTCCGTTTTGGATCGCCGACGCCGGCACGGGCCTTTCCACGCTGTACAATGGCGCTGGCGCGGTCCAGTCACTGGTCGTCACCATCCCGCCCCCGGCCGGTCAAACCGGGCCGTCGGCCCCCAGCGGCATGATCGCCAATTCCCTGCCGGGCTTCCGGGGCACGGGGACCGCGACCGCGCGATTTATTTTCTCGACGGAGGATGGCACCATTTCCGCTTGGAGCAGCGGCAGCGCCGCGGTGCTCAAGGTGGACTCGTCAGCCGCCAACGCCGTGTTTAAAGGTTTGGCGGCCGGGGCGAGCGGGGGGAGCAATTTCCTCTACGCCACGGATTTTCACAACGCCCGCATCGCCGTGTTTGACACCAATTACGGGGCCGTCACCCTGGCGGGGAGCTTTTCCGATCCCAATCTACCCCCGGGCTACGCCCCGTTCGGCATTCAGAATCTCAATGGCCGACTTTACGTCACCTATGCTTTGCAGGATGCCGACCAACACGACGACGTCGCCGGCCCGGGCAACGGGTACGTCGATGTGTTTGACACCAGCGGACTGCTCCTCCAACGGTTGATCGCCCAATCGCCGCTTAATTCCCCTTGGGGCTTGGCGCTGGCACCGGCCGGTTTTGGCGCCTACGGCGGCTGCCTGCTCGTGGGAAATTTCGGGGACGGCCGGATCAACGTGTTCAACACGGTCACCGGCGGCTGGCTGGGGGCGCTCGTGAACCAGGCCAATGGCCAGGCGCTGACCGTGCCCGGCCTTTGGGCGCTGGCTTTCGGCAACGGCGCCAATGGCGGCGATGCGCACACGCTCTACTTCACCGCCGGCATCAATCAAGAGGCCGACGGTTTGTTCGGGAGCATCGCACCCTACGCGCCGACGATCACCGGCATTACCCACAATGGCGCCATCACCACCTTGAATTGGGTGGG
>CAIYZC010000676.1 GCA_903930565.1 uncultured Pedosphaera sp. | reverse complement strand
GGCGGCGGACCGCAGCGACGCCAAGTGCGCTAGGAGCTTTCCCATTTCGGCCTCGGTGTCGTGCCACCAATCGGTGGACCAGATGCGATAGAGTTCCCAGCCCAAGTCTTCCAAAATGCCCTGCCGTAGTTTGTCGCGGTCCCTTGCCGTGGCGGCCCGGTGATAGGTGGCGCCATCGCATTCCACGCCGAGCAAATAGCGGCCGGGGGCGGCGGGATCCAGGATGCCCAAATCAATCCGGTAGCCGGAGCAACCGACTTGGTGGTGCACCGCGAAACCGGCGGCCCGCAGCCGTGCGGCGACGAGGCGCTCGAATTCCGACTCGTGAGTGCTTTGGGCCGACGCTTCCGCGGCGGCCGGCAGGGCCACCGGCCCCCGTTCGGCGTAGTCGAGGAAGTGTTTGAGGTCGCGCACGCCGCGGGCGCGGGTGCGCGTCAGGTCGATTTGCTCCGCGCGGAGGCCGCTGAAAACCACCAGTTCATGCTTCGCCCGGGTAATGGCCACATTAAGCCGCCGTTCCCCGCCCTCCCGGTTGAGCGGACCGAAGTTCATGGAGACCCGGCCGGCGTCATCCGGGCCGTAACAAATCGAAAAGAAAATGACATCCCGCTCGTCGCCCTGCACGTTTTCCAGATTCTTCACGAAGACGGGTTCGCCTTCCACCGGCGGTTCGTCGCCGAAATGGGGCTCGATTTCGGGATGCGTCCGGCGGGCCTCGTCCAGCAGGTCTTCCACGAGTTGTTGTTGGGCGAGGCTGAAGGTGACGATGCCATAGGAAAACGCCGCGGACCCGGGGTTCCGCAAACGGTCCACCAATTCGGCCACCAACGCCCGCGCCTCCCCGGGGTTCGTCCGGGATTTGCCCTTGTCATAGCGCGCCTTGGGCAGGGGCCGGAATTGAACGCCCCCGAGCGCGGGTTCCACGGACGGGAAAGTGAGCAGATCGTTGTCGTAATAACGGCGGTTGCTGAACGTGATCAGGCCCTCATGGCGGCTGCGGTAATGCCAGCGCAACCGCTTGCACCGGAGGCCGTTGCTGATCAGTTCGTCGAGGATGCTTTCCAAATCCTGGATCTCCCCGGGCGCCCGGCTTTCCTCGTCATCTTCCGCCGTGGCGAAAAAGTTCGTGGGCGGCAGTTGTTTGGGGTCGCCGACCACGATCACTTGTTGCCCGCGGGCGATGGCGCCGACGGCGTCCCAAACCGGGATTTGCGAGGCCTCGTCAAAAATGACGACGTCAAAAATCGCATGCGCCGGGTCGAGGTACTGGGCGACCGAGAGCGGGCTCATGAGCAGGCAGGGCTTCAACCGGGGGAGCAGGTTGGGCAGCCGGCCGAGCAGTTGGCGGACCGGCAGGTGTCGGCGTTTTTTGGCGATTTCCTTGCGGAGCAGGCCGAGCTCGGTCTTCGGGCCGGCTTCCGCGGGGGACACGGTGTCCGCCGGCAGGGCGGCGGCCAGGCGGCTGCGGATCAGGTCCCGGGTGAGGCGGGCGATTTTTTCGTCCGCCCGGCGGAAGCCCGCGATGCGTTCCGCGTGCTCGGCGCCCAGGAAATCCCGCAATCCCGGTTCGCCTTCGACCAGCGCCAACCACAAGGCCCGGCGGAAACTGCGCTCGAACAGCGCCGGCAAATCGACGTTTTCGCCCCCGGCGGCTTCGCGCGCGGCGATCAAGGGGGCCAGGCCCGCGGCGCGGGCCTCCGCGCGGACTTTCTGCCAGGCGCACCATTCCCGGATTTGGCGCCACGCGCCCAGGGTGGCCGGCACGCCGGTTTGGACGGCGGCGGGAAAATCGGGCGCCGCCGCGAGGAGTTCCCGACGCAGCGCCGCACCCGTGGTCAATTGTTCCAGCGTGGCGGCGCATTCGCCCCAGCGGGCCTCGTGCCGCCGCAGTTGCCGGCCGAGGGGCGTGGCTTCCCCGCCCGCGGCCGGGCCGGCTGCCAGCAGGCCCGCGATGCGCCGGCGCAGCCGGGCGAGCACCGCGGGGTCGGCTCCCGCGCAGGCCGCCATCTGCGCGTGGAGTTCCCGCCCCCAATCGCGCACGCCGGCGAGCGCGGCGGCCGTGGGTTCCCCGTGCGCCCAAACCGCTCCCAGCACCGCCCGCGCCGCCGGGGCCGCGGCCCGCAGTTCCGCGTTGAGGAGGGCAACACGTGGGACACCGCGGAGGAGGCCGGTCACCGCTTCCTGGATGGCCGCCAGATGGTCGGGCGCGTGATCCAAACGGGCGCGATCCCAGCCCGCCGCCGCCGCGAACGGCGCATATGCGGCGGCCAATTCGGTGCGGGTCGTGTGGTAGCGCCGCAGCCGGCTGCCGCGCGTCGTTTCGGGTGCGGAAGCGGCCGGACCTGGTTGCAACCACTCCGCCAGCCACTCCCGCAGGGCGGGACGCCAAGCCGGATCAGCCGCCTCCAGCGCGGCCAGGGCCGCGTGCAAGCCCGCGCCCCAGGCCCGCACGGCCGCCAGCCCGGCCGGGTCCGGTTCGCCGCCCTGCCACACCTCCCCCAGCCAGGGTTCGGCTTTGCCCCCCGCCCCCCGCAGCTCGGTGTTGATCACCAGCAGGCGCCGGGCGGCTTGCAAGGTGGTGACCACGTCCGCCGCCTCCGGGCGGCGGCGGTCCGGCCGGGCGCTTTGCAACCGCCGCCGGACCGTGGTCGTGCCCCACCACCGCGGCAGCCACCAAGTGCCGGTCGCGGTTTGCCACGCGTCGGCCAGGCCGTCCAAGTCCAAGGCCGGCAAGCGGGTTTCGTCATAGCCCGTCAACCCGGCGCGCAACCCGGCGCGTTCCTGCACCAATTTGAGCCAACGGTCCAAGTCCGCGACCCAATCGCCCCAGACTGTCCGCGCAAACTCCGCCCCCACCGGGTGCGGCGTGAGCAAGGCCGCGACCAGCGCGTCCCAGCGTTCAAGATCCGCGTGCGTCGCGCCGGGGCGGGGAAATTGAATCTCCGCCTGCCAGTCCCGGACCGCTTCCGCCGCCAGCCGCAGCCGGGGGAGCAGGCCCCGGCCCGCGGTCAGGACGGTTTCGATTTCACCGGGCGACCAAGTTTCCATGAGGGAACCGGGCGGACCGGACGGGGCGGGCTGACAAGCCGCCAATTCGTGCCGCAACGCCGCCCGTTCCTCCACCCAGGCGATCCAGCGCTCCAAGTCCGCGCCCAGCTCCCCCCAGGACCGCAGCGCGAAGGCTTCCCCCACGGGCGCCGGCGCGGGCAGGCACCGCGTCAAGGCGCCGAGGGCGCTCCATTCCGCCAGCGGACGGGCGCGCGCCGGCAATTCCAGCGCCGCGGCCACCTCGGCGCCGGACTCCGCGGCCGCGCGGGTGCGGTCCGCAAACTCCCGCCATTGGCCCGCCGTGCGCTCCGCCCATTGCGGTGACCACTCCTCCGCGCCCAGCCAGGTCAGCGCGTGGCCCGCGAGCGGCAGGAGCGGGAGCGAACGTTGCTGCAAGCGGTGGGCCAGTTCCCGGCCCGCCTCCAGGCGCGCCGCCGGCGTTGCAGCCATGTCCGCCCATTCCGGGAGCGGGACGCAGGCTTCCGTCTGCCGGGGCAGCAGGTGGTCCAGACAGTCATGGGCGCTGAGCCCGCATGGGCGCCGGCGATGGAGGGTTTCGGCATACGCGTTCAAGGCGTCGCGTCGGCGCCCTAATTCCGCCGCCCGCTCGCTCCATTCGTCCACCGGGGCGGCCGCGGCCAGTTTTAGGCTGCCGGCCAACTGGGCGACCACATCGGCATTGCCAGTCTTGTTGGAATGCAATTCAAGGCAGAACGGCTCCAGGCCCTCCTCGCGCAAACGGCGGAACACGACTTCGAGGGCCGCGCGCTTTTCCGCCACGAAGAGCACCCGTTTGCCGTGCGCCAGGCAGTGCGCGATGATGTTGGTGATGGTTTGGGATTTGCCGGTTCCCGGCGGGCCCTCCAACACAAAGTCATGGCCGGCGGCGGCGGCGAGTACGGCCGCCAGTTGCGAGGAGTCGGCGCTCCGCGGACAGAAAATTTCCCCCGGATGATAGTCCCGGTCCAATTGTTCCGGCACCACATCCGCCGCCGGGTTCGGAAATTGGGCGCCTTCCGCCTGGACCAAATGGCGTACCACCCGGTTGCGCGTGAGCAGATCCAAGCGGTCGGCCAAATCTTTCCACAGCAGGAATTTGGTAAAGGAGAATTGCGCCAGCCAGACTTCGGGTTTCACCTCCCAGCCCGGCAGGTCGCGCACCGCATCCCGGAAAATCCCCAGCACCCGGCCGACATCCACCCCGCTCGCATCCTCGGGCAACGGGTCCAAGCCCGCGATTTCCTTTTGGAAATGCTGGCGCAGCATTTCCAGGAGCGTGATGTTCACCCGCGCCTCTTCGTCGTAGCGCCGCAGCGTGAAGCCTTCCAGGACGGATTTGCGCTTCAGCTGCACCGGCACCAGCAACAGCGGCGCGCGCAGCACGCGGTCGCTGTGCTCCGCCTCCCGCCACTCCAGCAGACCCACGGCCGCGAACAGCGTGTTCGCCCCATTTTCCTCAATCGCGTTGCGCGCCGCGCGGTAGAGTTCCGTGACGCGCGCCACATGTTCCGCTTCGGGCAATGGGGTATAGAGTCGGCCCTGCTCCAATTCCCCCGCCAAGTGCTCGGCCAGGCCGTCGAGCCGTTGCTGCAGGAGGTAAGTTTCCGCCGTGCGCGGATCCTCCTCGCCCAGCGCCTTTGGCCGGGGCCGCAGAAAGAGGACGCGTTCCGCCGCGAGGGCGTCCTCGACCCGCTCCGGCTCGGCGCACAGGATGCGGATGGCGGCCCGGGTCTCCTTGAAGTTCAATAGGCGGTTGCGGAGGCTGAGGTCCAGCAGCCGGCTTTTCCATTGATCGATCCGCGTGGCCGCCGGCGCGGTGGTTTTCGGGCCGACCACCGGCTCGGCGCGCAAATCGCGCCGGCCCAGGCCCGCTTCCCCGGCGGGCGGTGGGGCCGCGGAAGCCGTGGCGCCCGCAGGGGCCGCGCCCGGGCCGGCGGGCGAGGGGAGGGGATGAATCCGCGCCAGCCGCGCCCGGCGCACGTCCAACGCCAGGCGGAAGGGCCGCTCGGTCGTGAGGTGCGCCTGGGCGAGCAATTCCGCGTCCTTCAGCGTGCCGGGGACTTCGTGGGTGACCGCGGTGGTTTCCCACACGATGATCAAATCCTCGGTGGCCAACTTCCGGATTTGTTGCAGATCATCGCCCGCGGCTTCCGCCAGGGTGCGCTCCTCCAGCCAGCAACCGGCGTACGCGTGCCCTTCGTGCACCAGCACCAAGGGATGCAACCCGGCCTGCTCGCAACTGGCGGCGAACAACAATGCCAGGTCCAGGCAGGTGGCCAGTCGGCCCGTCAGAATCTCCCCCGGACCGCGGACCTTTTGCCCGGTGGATTCAAAACTCGCCGGCGGCACGATATACCGCAACCCCAGCTCCGCCACCGCCTTGTAAATCGCCGCCACCTGCTCCCAAGCCCGGATGCGGCTCTTGTCGCCGTAGCCGTTCAGCGCCGCCCGGCCGGTGTGTTCGCGCAGCAAATCGGACGCCCGGCCCAAAATGCCCGTGATGACCGGATCGTTCGGCAGGATGAAGGCCGCCAGAATTTCCGGCAGGCAGACCAAACCGCACCATTCATTGGGCGCCAGCAGGGCCACGGGTTCCTTTTGGGTCGTCAAACTCCGCCCGTCTTCATCCACCTCGATTTTCAACCAGCCCGTCACCTTCTCCCGCAAACCGGCCAGGTAATCGGGGCTGAGCTTCAAATCCACCGGGGAGGCACGAAACTCCGCCCCCGCCGCCAGGCTTTCCAAGCGGAATTCGACCGGTTCGGCGAAGGCGGGTTCCGTGGCCAGCCGGACGCTGAGATTGCGCCGCGGGGTGGCATCGTTGATGAAGATCAATTCCTTGACCACGGGAATCGCGTTTTGCTGAAACGCAAAATTGATGGCCCCGTCGTAAACCAAGCGCAACAAAGGTGGCGACGGCGGTGCTGGATTCGCGGGGGCGGGGCGGTCGTTTTCCATACGGTTCAAGCGCCGATAGCGGACGCGGGATTCCCGCGGCCGCGCAGTTTTGCCCGCCGTTCGAACTTAATTTGGATGGCCTGGTCCATAACTTGAATTTTGGCCTAAACTCTCCGATGCGAACCGGCGGCGTCAAGCCTTCTCGCCCGGGCCGGGGACGAGAAAAATGATGAAAAAGAGGATGCTCTGCAATTTGAGGGGAGGCATCGGGCCGGGGAGGTGGAAATAGTGGTGGCTGGAGCCGGAATCGAACCGGCGACACGAGGATTTTCAGTCCTCTGCTCTACCAACTGAGCTATCCAGCCATCACGTCCGGCGGCGGTTGCCCGCCGTCGAGGGGGATTAATCTGCCACACCAATCGGCGCCGGTGCAAGCACTGTTTTGAGACTATTTTACGCTTTTTGGGCGACCTCCTTTTTGCCCGGGGCGGCCGGGCCGGACGCCCCGGCCAGGGCGCCAAATCAGCGCGGGGCGGCGATTTCCGCCCGAATATCGCCGATCAGGGCTTCCAGGCGGCGGCCGTATTCGACGAAATTGACCCGCGTGCTTTCCTCCGAAGCCGCCGGTGCGGCCGTCGTGGCGTGGAACACCACCACCATGTGGGGTTCGATCGAGATGCCGCCATCGTATCCGCGCGCCAGGGCGTCGCGCAGGATCGCCCGGACATGGCCCGAGCCTTCCCCGGGCCAATTATAATCCGCATCGTTCTTCGCCGGCACCCAAGTGGCGTCCTTGACGTGGATATGGGCGACGTGGTCGCGGACGTGCGTCCAAAACTCCCAGGCGTCCTGCCGGGGCCACGGACGGGCGCCGCGCCGGTCGGGGTTGAACACGGGGTTGGCGGTGTCAAACACCAGTTTGAGCCCGGGGCATTGCTCCAGCAGTTCCAGCGTGTGCGCCCAACTCATGCCGCCGTAGTTCATGCAGTTCTCATGCACCGGTTGAATTCCGGCCGCGAGGAAGCGCTGCGTGACCTCCCGCACCCGTTCGAACACCACCGCCGGGGTGCGGTCCTCGTCCTCGCCCGGCTTGAAACTCATGATGCGCACAAATTTCGTGCCCAACCGCTGCATCCGGGGAATCGCGCGGCCCACTTCCCCCAGCGTGACCTCAAAGGGCGTGGCCACGGTCTTGGCCCAGTTCATCACGCCCGAGCCGAAACAGGATACTTCGATGCCCGCCGCCGTGACTTGTTCGGCGAAGCGGTCGAACGCCGCCTCCGGGATTTCATGGACATTCCCCTTCGGAAAGCCGTCCACGAGCGCGAACCGCGCTTCCAAGTGCCGCCAGCCAAGTTCCCGCAGCGCGCTGATTTGAGTGGCAACCGAGGCGCCGGCTTCATCGCCGATTCCAGTAAGGTACATATTGATTAATTGGGGACGACTTAGCGTTTGAAAGAGCTGACAAAATCATCCGTGGCCACCGGCACCACCTTTTTCTGCAACTTGGAACCCGCGATCAATTTCTTGAGCTGGCGTTCGAAGGCCGCGCTGTTGAGGGGCAATGGCACCGTCTTGTCCACCAGCGACGAGTAGAGCATGGCGTTGGCCAGCTCCACCGAGTGCACGCCATCCTCCCCCGGGGCGGTCAGGGCTTCGCCGTCCAGGATGGCGTTGACGAAATTCTGCATGAGCGCAGCGTGCGGGGCGGGGGCGTTCTCGAAGGGGATCTCCACATTCCAAACCTCGGGTTTGGAGAAGCCGACTTTGGCCGTCTTGGAGAAATCGATCATCGACACCTCGTTGCGCGTGAAGTGGAGTTTGTCCTTTTCCAACACCAATTTGCCGCGGGTGCCCGCGATCTCCAGCCGGTTCGTGCCGGGCGCCTCGCCCGTCGAAGTGATGAACACGCCGGTGGCCCCGCCGGGGAATTCGAGATACGCGGTGACATTGTCCTCCACCTCGATGTGGTGGTACCGGCCCAATTGGCAGAACCCGCGCACCTTGGCGGGCATGCCGCAGAGCCATTGCAGGATGTCCAGGTTGTGCAGGCACTGGTTGAGCAGCACCCCGCCGCCCTCGCCCCGCCAGGTGGCGCGCCAACCTCCGCTGGCGTAATACGCCTCCGTGCGGTACCAGTCCGTCATGATCCACGACACGCGCACGATCTCGCCCAGTTCGCCGCTCTGGATCAGTTTGCGGATCTTTTGGTAACGCGGCTCGACGCGCAGTTGGAACATGCCGGCCAGGACGAGTTTGGGATGCTGGCGATGCGCCGCGAGCAGGCGCTCCGCGTCGGCTTTGTGCGCGGAGATGGGCTTTTCCACCATCACATGCAACCCCGCCTCCAAGGCCGCGATCCCGAGCGTGGTGTGCTGGTAGTGGGGCGTGGCGATCAGGACGGCGTCCAAAATCCCCGCCCGGATCAGCTGGAGGCCGTCGTCGTAAATCTTGAGCGGCAGGTAGCTCTCGAGTTTTGTGGGCGAAGTGCTGCACACCGCGACCAACTCGCACCGGGACACCTTGCCCGCGTGCAGATACGCGGCGTGGTGCCGGCCGATATTGCCCATGCCGATGATGCCCAAGCGCACTTTGTCCATGGGGGTAATCTAAGCCAAACCCGCGCAAATTCCAGCCTCGAATTCCCGCCGGGCGGCGGAGCCGAAAACCAAAACGGCCGGGAGGTGGTGAACCTCCCGGCCGCCGGTGTGGAGCTGAATCAGTGGGTCAGTAGCGTCAGTAGAGCTTGATCTGCGTGAGTTTGCGGAAGGCCGGCAAATCCAATTTGCCCTTGGCGAACGCGTCGATGTCCTCTTTCTTGGCGCGGATCGTCAAGGTGGCGGGATGGCCGCCCGCCCGGGCGCCGGCGGAATCGGCGGTGACCACTTGCACGTGGTAGCCGCCGGCCGGCACGGGTTTGCCCGGGTCGTTTGCGTCCTCCAGCTTCACAATGGTTTCCACATGCCGGGTAACCGGACCCGCGGACGCGCCGCCGCCACCGCCACCACCACGGGACGACTGCACCACCACCGGACCCGGCACCGGGGTGTCGGGTCCGCCGGTGGTGGTAATGGTGTAGGTATGGCCATCCTCACTGACGGTGCGCGTGGTGCTGGAACTGGAGCTGGAGCTGAAGCCGCCGCCAAACCCACCCCCGCCCCCAAAACCGCCGCCCGCGCCCCCGCCCCCGAACCCGCCGCTGCTGCCGGTCCCGGTCGTGTGGAAAATGAAATCCCCGTTCCCCTCCTCGGCGCCGGTCACCACGACCGTCACGGTTTCACTGTCCTTGAGCCCGCGGATATTCGCCGCGTTTTTCAAGGCTTCCAAAAGCGCCGTCTTCAACTCGTCCACCCGCTTGGTGTTGAATTCGCTCTTGCTCTTGGCGACCGCTCTGCCCGGGCGGGGACCGCCGTACAGCTCCTGCCGCGCTTCGTCCCAGGCGGAGTTCGTGTTTTCCTTCCCTTTTTCATCCGGGCTGCCGCCCGCGGGCGCGCCGGCGAGCGGGAAATTGACCTTGAGTTGGAAGAGCGCCCCCACGCCTTCGATGGCGAGGTTCTTCACCCCGTCGTTTCCGGAGATGGTGACGCCCAGGACCTGATAGGGCTCGTCGGTGGTCTTTTTGGCGGCCGCTTTGCGCAGAATGCGGGCCATGACCGCCAAATCTTCCTCCAGCGCGGCAATCGTTTTCGGGTCGGTGTCGGTGTAGCGGATCACTTGGCTGCGGGCCTCCATGGGGCCGGTGGCCTTGAAGGCGCGGCTCAGCCGCTCGTAGCCGTTGCCCGCCCATTTTTCCGCTTCCGTTTTCGCCGACTGGGCTTGCTTCTTGGCCACGTCCACTTGCTGCCGCGCTTTTTCCATCTGCCGGTGCACCATGTCCTCGGCGGCTTTTTGCGCGTCAACGGCGTCGTCGGACGTGGTTTCCACCCGGATGGTGCGCACCACGGTTTCCGGGGCGGCCGGGGTTGGCGGCGCGGGCGGTCCCGGCGGCAAGGCGGAAGGTGCAAACGGGGCGGGGGGCGCGGGGGGCGCGGGCGCCGCCGGGTCTTGAGCCGCGGGGGCTTCCGCCGTGGGCACGGATTGCGCGATCGCCAAGGGGATGGGCGAGAGCCAGGGAGCGCCCGCCAAAAACAGGCAGAGCGAGGAGGGGAGCAGGGACTTTTTCATAGTTGTTGGGACTTGGATTGGTTGGAATGAATCGTGGACAAAGCCGGGGTGGCGGGAAACTTAGTGCGCGAAAACCGCGCGCTGCACATCGGTCGCGCCGGCCAGGCTCACAATCTGCTGCTGCGCCTGCCACAAGGTTTTCTGCGTGGTCAGGGCGAGGTTCTCCATTTCCTGGTGGAGCGACTCGTAATCCGCGTGATGGCTGGCGCCGACGTCGTGCAGCGCGGCGAGGATTTGCTCCCCGTCGGCGGCGCGTTGGCGCTCCAGCAGGCCGCTGGTTTCCGCCAGCAAATGCCGCCGTTCGTCCGCCCACTCCCGGCGCAGTTCGCCGGCGAGTTCGCGCCGGAGGTCTTCGCGGAGTTGCGCGGTGGCGCGCGTCCGCCCGGGCTGGGTGGCGGCCACGCCCATCAGGACGCCGAGCCCGAGGAACAAAGCGGCCGCCGCCGCCCAGTGCCAAAACGGACGCGTTGCGGCGGCGGGGGCGAAGGGCAGCCGCCCCTCGTCCAATTGGGCCATGGCGCCGCGCCACTGGCCCACTTGCCGGCGGCAGGCCGCGCACCCCGCCAAATGACCCGCCAACCGGGCTTCGTCGGTGGGCGTCACTTCGCCGTACAAATAGTCCATCCATTCGGCCGTCGCGGGGTGCGCGGCCTCGGCCGGGGATTTACCGGCGGGGCGGGGGAGTGGATCGTTCATGGGATTCGGTTTCATGGAGCGTGGCGCGCAGACTGCGGTGCAATTGGCCGAGGGCTTCCGCCATGCGCGATTTGACGGTGCCCTCCGGGATCTCCAGGACTTCGGCGATTTCGCGGAACTTCAGGCCCTCGTAATGCCGCAGCACCACGACGGACCGGTAGGTTTCGTCCAAATTCAACAAGGCGCGGCGCACGGAGTCGGCGCGCTCACGTTCCACCAGGCAACCATCGGGTGCGGGGGCGTCCGTGGCGGGCTCGGCGTTCTCCTCCCCGGTGCCGTTGTCCGCCAGGAAGGTTTCGCGGCGGCGTTTCACCCGGCGGAGTTCGTCGTGGCACAAATTCAGCGCCACCCGCCACAAAAAAGTCGAGAACCGGCCCGTCGGTTCGTAATCCCGCCGCCGGCCAAACACGCGGGCAAAGGTTTCCTGCGCCAGGTCCTCCGCCCCCTGGGCGTCGCCGACCATGCGCGCGCACAGGGCTTGGATGGGCTTCTCCCACCGCCGCACCAGTTGGGCGAACGCCTGCGCGTCATCCGACTGGCGCACCCGCCACATCGCCTGTTCATCCGTCATGGTGAACAACGAGGGCAACGAATTCAAAAACGACCGCGTCATGGTTTCCCGTGCGTTTGCGCCACCCCGCTCACCGGCCCGGCCGGGGCGGAAATGCGCCTTACACCGGGTTAAACGTCCGCCGCCTCCGTTTGGTTCGGAGATTTCTTTGTCCGCGTTGACTTTTTTTACGGGCCAACGGAAATTCGGCGGCATGAACCCAACCCTGCTCCTGGCCGTGGGCTTGATCGTCCCGCCGCACAACGATTATCCCTACGGAGTCGCCTGGAATCCGACGGCGACGGTGTTCATTGGCGTTGCCACCGGTCCGGACGGGAAGGCGGAAGCTTGTTTCGAACGCGGCAACCCTGCGGATTGGCGATCCCGTCAGGAGTTGCTCTCCCTCGGCGAGGGGCAAAGCCAGTCCGGTCTGGAGGTCGAGCGCATCGATCGTGCCGCCGGTCGCGTCATCGGGAGCTTGAACCACGCGCGGATGGTGTGGACGTGGGCGGCGGGCACGAACGCGCACCCGGCCGGCGGTGTGTCGGCGGGCGGGGTGACGCTCCGC
>CAIYZC010000675.1 GCA_903930565.1 uncultured Pedosphaera sp. | reverse complement strand
GCGTTTTTCATACCGCCACGGAATTTGGTGGCGCGCCGATCCTCCGGGCAACCCGGAGGGTTGTTGGAGATTAGCCCGGCGTACCACGCCGGGTCAGCCGTTTTGTGTGTCACCGCCCCGGAGGTGGCGGAGGATACCACTCGAGTGCCATTAGCCCGAGGCCGCGGCGAGTGGGTTCCCAGAGCCGCCTCCGGTGGCGGGCGATGGCGAACCGGCCCGCCACCCAATTCTCACCTCCGCCACCGCCGGGCGACCAGCCAGGCGGCGCCGCCCAACCCGGCGAGGGCGAAAGTGGAGGGTTCGGGGACCGGATAAGCTCCCAGCACCAGACTGTTCGCGGGGATGTTCACTTCCACGCCCGGATTGTTGGCGGTACCGAACAAGGGTGAAGATGGTGATGGAGATCCACTCAGGGTCACGAAGCCAACCGGGCTGACGCCTACAAGAAGATTGACACCGTCCAGCCTTTGAAGTGCGCTTTGAACTGCGTCCAGGTAGGAGTTGATTCCCGCGGAGTGCGACCAGCCGGCAACGACAAAATATTCCGCCGTGCCGGGAGGCTGGGAAAGGATCGTTTGAGTGTTGCCAATCTGGCCGGCTCCTAATCCGCTTCCTCGCACGGTGAGGATCGGGGTGGAGAAAACGTCCACGTTGGGGGTGGACGAAACGTAAAGGCCGTAATCGTAGGCGCTGGCGGGGCTGGCTTTGACGAGGATGCCGAAATTATCCACCATCACACTCGCGCCAGTAAAGGTGAACTGGCCCTGCGCCCGGGCGTTGATAACGGGGAGCAGGGTGGCGGCGGCCAGAATGGAACTGAGGAGGAGCTTTTTCATAGTGCTGCTTTGCGGTTTCTTGTTTGGTTTGAATGGACGGGCGTTCAATTCTCACCTCCGCCGCCACCGGGCCACCAGCCAGGCGCCGCCGCCCAACCCGGCGAGGGCGAAAGCGCAGGGTTCGGGGACCGCTGTAGAACTCAGCACCAAACTGTCCGCGGGGATGTTCACGGCCACGCCCGGATTGTTGACGCTGCCGAACAAGAGCGAAGCTGGTGATGGAGATGCACTCAGGGTCACGAAGCCAACCGGGCTGACCCCTGCAACATCAACATAATTGAATTCCGCGGCCGCGTAGGAGTTGACGCCCAAAGTGTGCGACCATCCGGCAACGACAAAATATTCCGCCGTGCCGGGAGGTTGGGAAAGGATCGTCTGAGTGCCGCCAATCAAGCCGGGGAAGATTCCGCTTCCGTGCACGGTGACGATCGGGGCGGAGTTCCAAAAGTCCACCTTGGGGGTGGACGAAACGTAAAGGCCGTAATCGTACGCGCTGGTGGGGCTGGCTTTGACGAGGGTGCCGCTGCCATCGTCCACCATCACGCTCGCGCCAGAAAACGTGAACTGGCCCTGCGCCCGGGCATTGTTAACGGGGAGCAGGGTGGCGGCGGCCAGACTGGAACTGAGGAGGAGTTTTTTCATAGTGCTGCTTTGCGGTTTCTTGTTTGGTTTGAATGGACGGGCGTTCAATTCTCACTTCCGCCGCCACCGGGCGGCCAGCCAGGCGCCGCCGCCCAATCCGCCAAGGGCGAAGGTTGACGGCTCGGGCGCGAAGATCGGGCCGGGGCGCATGACGCCAACGGTCGCGGCAGAAGTGATCGGACTTAACACCAAGCTTTTGGGAGCGATATTCACTTCCACTCCGGGAACATTGAGGACGCCGAAGAGGGCCGCCCCGGGCGCATTGATGGCCGCCCCACCGGTCAAAGTGACGAAACCAACCGGGCTGACCCCCGCGAAGGCGGAGGAGTACGCCGGGTTGCCCGAGCCTGCCAAGGCGGCTTCGTAGGAACCGACCCCGAGGGAGGCCGACCAGCCTTTGATGACGAAGTATTCCGCCGTGCCCGGGGGTTGTGAATCGATGGTCAGCGTCAAACTATTAATCATACCAATGCCGATCCCGCCCGCTTGCAAGGTGAGGATCGGGGTGGAGGCGATGCTGCCGATCGTGGGCCCCACGTAAAGGCCGTAGTCGTAAGCGCTCGACGGGCTGGTGGGGGCACCCGTTGTGGAGAGCGACCCATGCGCCCCGGCAAAAGTGAACCGGCCCTGTGCTTGAACGCCCGTGGCGGCGACGAGGCCGACGGCGGCGAGCGACGAACTGATGTGGCGTTTTTTCATGGCGTTTGCCCGGGATCGACTTATTTCCTGTAATGTAGTCCGAATCCGACCCCGGGTCAAGGCTGCATCGTCGGAAACCGGCGGCCCGGAATGTGTTGGAATCCATTGCCCGCCGCCCGGGCGCCGACTACGGGGGGCCTGGCTCGCTCCCAACCTCCCGCCCCCGTAAACGCGTGGCCTGCACCAGGACCAACCGGCAGCGGACCCCCATTCGGGTGGTGGAGCGCGGCGGGGAGGAAGGCGAAGACGCCGCTCTCGGGGGGGCCGCCACGGGACCCTGTCGACTACGCCACCCCGGCTGGGAGTGCGAGGTGGGCAACGTGAAGCACCCCATTTGCGGGGGGGGCGACGTGCCGGGAGATGCTCGAAATAACCACGGGCCACCAGGCCGCGGTCCAAAGCCTGGAGGGGCGGTGTATGCGACGGTTCCGTCACGAAGGAACTATCCAACAAAAGTTGCGTTACTTGCTCCCCACACCGCCCGCATTCCCAGGGTCGTGGGTGGCCGGGTCGACCGGCTTATTTGTCGGTCTTGGTGTCGCTGAGATGCCATTCGTCGCCGATTTTCTTGAAGAAGAAGCGTTCGGTGAGGTTTTGGCCTTCCAAGGTCACGCGCATCATCACGCTGTCGTCGGGGAGCAGGTTTTGCTCCAAAAGGCGGAAGCCGGTGACGTTGGCGAAACCCTGCTTGGCTTCGTTCACCATTTCTTCGGGGCTTTTGTTGAGTTTTTGCGCCTGTTCTTCCAGTTTGGCCCGGCCGTCCGGGGTGAGGCTGGCGAGGAAGGCCTCGACATCCCCCTGGCTGCCGGCCCAAAGGACGGTCTGGAGGGCGGCTTCGGCGTTGGAGAAGCCGGCAAAAGCCCAATCCTCGCGGCCGATGAAAACGTCCGGGGCGGTGTCCGCCACCTGGGCTTTGGCCAACGCCGCGGCCGCGGCGATCGCGGCGGGCGTGGCCCCCGCGCTGAGCGATTGCACCTGGGCGCGGAGGGTGATCACTTCATTGGTGAGCGGACGCAGGCGGCGCACCTCGGTCCGCAGCCGGAGGAGGTCCTGGTTTTGCTGGCGCAGGACCCGGAGCTCGGTGCCGTGCTTTTTCAGTTCGCCGGCGACCTTTTGATCCACCTGATGCTTCTCCCCGATGCCTTTGCCGCGCAACTCGGTGTTTTCCTGGTAAAGCCGGGTGAGAAAGAAGCCCTCGGCCGCCATGGCCACGAGGCAGACCAACACCAGGACATTGGAGGAATTGTCGCGGTTGGATTTCATAAAAATTGTCGCCGGGCCGCCAAGGTTGGTTGGGGCACGGCAAGCCTCAAGGTACAACAAAGCCCCGGCGGCGAAAGGAAAAAATCCCCCGCCGCCCCGGCCGCAAATTGCCAGTTGTGTTCCCCGGCGGGGTGGGGGAGTATGCCGGGACTGGTATGATGATTGAAGCAACCGTCGACGACCGGCCCCGGCTGCCGTACATGATTATGGGCGCCTTCCTGCTCGGAGGCCTGCTGTGGGGTGTCTGGATGATCCGGCTCGTGCGGCAAACGCAGGCCCAAGTGGCCGCCGGCCGGGAGGCGCCCCGCGATGGTTTTTACCGCCGCGTGACCGCCCCGCCGGCCCCGGTTTCCCCGGCGCCCGCCGCCGCCGCCGCCGTCGGCACAAATCCGCCCGCGGCCGTGCGCCCCGGACCCGCCGTGGGCTTCGCCACCAACGGCATGGTGTGGATTCCCGGCGGCACTTTTTGGATGGGGTCCACGGACGGGCGGCCGGACCAGATGCCCGCGCACCAGGTGCGGATCGACGGTTTTTGGCTGGACGCCACGGCGGTGACGAACGAGGAATTCGAACGCTTTGTAAAGGCCACCGGTTATGTCACCCAAGCCGAACGCAAGCCCGATCCCAAGGATTTCCCCGGGGCGCCTCCGGAGTTGCTGGTTCCCGGGGCGGCGGTGTTCACCGCGCCGGAAGGGGAGGTTTCCCTGCAAAACTCGCTGGCGTGGTGGCGCTACGTGCCGGGCGCCTGTTGGCGGCATCCGGAAGGGCCGGACTCCACGATCAAGGGTCGCGAACAGCATCCCGTGGTGCAGGTGTCCTGGGATGACGCCATTGCCTACGCCAAGTGGGCGGGCAAGCGGTTGCCCACGGAGGCCGAGTGGGAATACGCCGCGCGCGGCGGCCTTGACCGACAGGAATACGCTTGGGGCAATGAACAAACGCCGGCCGGCAAATGGCGCGCCAACATCTGGCAGGGTCGTTTCCCCAAGGAGAACACCCTCGGGGATGGTTACGCCGGCACGTCGCCGGTGGAAGCCTTTCCGCCGAACGGGTTTGGCCTCTATGACATGGCGGGCAATGTCTGGCAATGGTGCGCCGACTGGTACCGCTCGGATTACTATGCCCAAAGCCCCGCGGCCAATCCCCCGGGCCCCAAGGAAAGTTTCGATCCCGAGGAACCCGGCGCCAAAAAGCGGGTGCAACGCGGGGGCTCGTACTTGTGCAACGACTCCTATTGCGGCGGCTACCGCCCCGGCGCCCGGATGAAATGCACCCCCGACACCGGCCTCTCCCACTCCGGTTTCCGCTGCGCGGGCGGCGGGACGGTCGCGGCCGTGGCGGCAAAGTAGTCGGTAGTAGGCGTGGGCCGTAGCCCCAGCGCTCCAGCACGCGGGGGCAAACCCCCGCGCTTGGTTTGCGCAAGGTCTACGTCGGTGATCAGTCTGATCGGTCCGATCCGTCCGACTGGTCACCACCCCCGCCGCCTCAACCCTTCTTATACAGCGGCTCGACGTATTTGGCGTAGCCGTTGAACAACTGCGTGGCCACGCGGTCGTCGGTGTCGATCATGCGCTCGGTCGCCTGGGACCAGCGGGGATGCGGCACCTTCGGGTTCACGTTGGATTCGAAGGGGTATTCGGCCGGGTTGATCGTTTCCCAGAGGGTCTTGGGCTGTTTGGCCACCAAGTCGATTTTGACGATGGATTTGATGCTTTTGTACCCGTACTTCCAGGGCACGATGATGCGCAGGGGCGCGCCATGCTGTTTGGGCAGCGGCTTGCCGTAGACGCCGGTGACCACCATGGTCAGCGGATTCATGGCCTCGTCCAACCGGAGGCCCTCCGTGTACGGCCAGGGATAGTCGGAGAGCCGCTCAAAACCCGGGGCTTGGTCGGGGCGGTTGAAGGTCTCGAACCGGACAAATTTGGCCCCCGATTGCGGGGCCACTTTGGCCAGCAATTGGCTGAGGGGAAAACCCGTCCACGGCACGATCATCGACCAGGCTTCCACGCAGCGGAAGCGGTAAACGCGTTCCTCCAAGGTCATTTGTGCGATCCATTCCTGCGCGTCCAAGGTGAGGGGCTGGTCCACCAGGCCGCCGATGCTGACCGACCACGGGGAGGTCACGAATTTGCCGACCAGTTTGGCCACGTTGGCTTTGTTGGTGGAGAATTCGTAGAAATTGTTGTAATTGGCCGCGACCTTCTCGTTGCTCAAGGGCCAGCCGGGATTGAATTCCGGATTGCGCGCGGCGGGATACTTGGCGCCGCCGGCCGGGGCATCGGCCGGGCCGCCCTGGGCGAAGGGTGAGGCCCCCAAGAACGCGGCGCCGCCGGCCAGGCCGAGGCCGCGCATGAAGTGGCGCCGGTTCATAAACACCCGCTCCGGGGTGGCCAAACGTTCGGGGAGAAACCAATCAGGCCGTCGAATGATGTTTGCCATGCGCCGATTATGCCAGATGGCGGACGGTTTGCCATCCCGGATTTACCTTTTGCCGAAACTGGACAATCCACCTGCCCGCCGGCAACATCGCCCCAATGAATGGCGCTTCGTTCGATTGGATCCGCACCCCCTCGACTACGGTGGAGGTGGCCTGGTTTTCCGCGATTTGCAGTGACGATTACGCGTATTTGGGCGTCCCCGATGGCGCCTTGCGGAGCAGTTTCGCCCACTGTTCGCGCATTGTGACGACCGCCGATCGTCTGGGGTACCAGAACATCCTGCTGCCGTCGTCGTTCCAGGTGGGGCAGGAGCCCTTCGTGTTTGCCGGCGCCACCGCCGTTTTGACCAAGCAGATCAATCATCTCCTGGCGATTCGTATGGGGGAAATTCATCCCCCCATGCTCGCCCGGCACATCGCCACCCTCGACCACCTGCTGGAGGGGCGACTCACGCTCAACGTCATCTCCTCCGATCTGCCCGGCCAGACGGAGTCCAACGAGGATCGTTACCAACGCTCCGACGAGGTGATTCAAATCCTCAAACAAGCGTGGACCCGCGGGCGCATCGATTTCTCCGGACGGTTCTATCGCCTGCAAATCCCGACCACGGATCCGGTGAAACCCTACCAGCAAAACGGGGGCCCTTTGTTGTATTTCGGCGGCATTTCCGAGCCCGCCAAGGATCTGTGCGCCCGGCATTGCGATGTGTTCCTCATGTGGCCCGAAACTGAGGAGCGCCTGGGGGGCACGATTCGCGAACTAAGCCAGCGCGCCGCCGCCTATGGTCGTAAGATCGACTTCGGCCTGCGCATCCACATGATCGTCCGCGAGACCGAAGCGGAGGCCCGCGCCTACGCCACGCGGCTGGTTTCCCGGCTGGACGCCGCCAAGGGCCTGGAGATCAAAGCCCGGGCCCAGGACAGCCAATCCGCCGGGGTGTTGCGGCAGGACGAGCTCCGCGCGCATTCCAAGGATGATTACATCGAGGACCTCGTCTGGTCCGGCATCGGCCGCGCCCGCTCGGGTTGCGGCAGCGCCCTGGTGGGGGACCCCGACCAGATCGTGGCCAAAATCGAGCGTTACATCGCCCTGGGATTCCGCGCCTTCATTTTCTCCGGCTACCCCCACGAACAGGAGTGCGAGTACTTCGCCCGGCTCGTGCTTCCGCGGCTCAAAACCGGCAAACTGGCGGTGGCCCAGCAACGGGTTCCCGCCGCGACCCCGGTTACTCCGCTCACCACGGCGCCCCGGGTTTGAACCCGGCGCCCCCGCTGCGCCACTCTGTGAAGTGGGCGTCGAAAGCCCGGACTTCCGACCCGGGCAACTGAAGCAGTGCGGCCTACAGGCACTCGCACTTCCGGTCCAGGTCGCCCCCGGAAGCGGCGTGGGCCTCTTCCACCAGGGGCCAAAATTGTTCGCGATTCAGGGCGCAAAGGGAAGCAGTACCGGCCGCGGCCGGCCAGTCGAAGACCAAGGGCCTGGAAGGGCACGGGGGGGCGCGGTTTTCGTTGGTAATCAAGCGCACCGGTTTGTAGGCGGGTGGGGGAAAAACGCCCGGCTTGGAATGATGAAAGCCAAAACTGATGATTCCTCAAGGCTGTTGGGACAGCCGGCGGCCATGCGGCGTGCGTTGTCGCCGTATTTGGTCGGCGATTCGAGGACGTGCCTCCTCTCCCCGGCCCTCTGCTCCATTCGGAATGGCCGAGACGGTGGGGCGGCAAGCGGCCGGGTGGTTCGATGGGGTGGGCGTGTTTGGAGGGCTTCGAGTCGTCAGATGGCGTGCGTCGCGGGGCATAGATCATGGAATCCGGCTGTCGCTGCCCTTCCGGCCGCTGGTTTTAATGGTAGTGCACCCAGGATTTTATGCTGGACCGAGGGCTCGCGCACCTTCGGCGCGCCAAGACGGGAGGCGGGGAGGGGAGGTCGGAGGTTTGACCGCGGATTCCTTGCATTTGAAGAGTTCGGCAAACCGGCCGAAGTGAATTGTTGTTGACAATTCAAACAATTGTTTTAAATATGTGTTTGAAGAGGCTTGACGGGTGCCTCACACGCACTGGCGCACGAGCAATCACGCGAAATGGTGGGGTAGTGGGTGGCGCATGGGTGGCTGGAAGGCGGGCTGCCACACGGAAGCGGCGGCCGGTTGGAAGCCGGCGGTCCCAGGGGCGGCTCGGTTGACCGGAACGGCGGAATTTGATGCTTATGAAGAAGCGGATCATTGGTTTGTTGGTGGTGCTGGCCTTGGGGGCGGGCGGGGTTTCGCTGTACCAGAGGCAGGCGGGGGGCGGGGCGCGGGGCGGGTTGGTGCTGTTCGGGAATGTGGACATCCGCCAGGTGAATTTGGGTTTTCGGGTGGGGGGGAAGCTGGCCCGGTTGGCGTTTGATGAGGGGGATGCGGTCAAGGCGGGGGACGTTTTGGCGGTGTTGGACGGGGAGCCATACACGAATCAACTGGCGAGCGCGGCGGCGCAGGTGGCCTCGCTGAAGGCGCGGCTGGCGTTGCGCGAGGCGGGGAACCGGCCGCAGGAGGTGGCGCAGGCCCGGGCATTGGTGGCGGAGCGGGAGGTGACGGCGCGGAATGCGGAGGTGCTGTTCCAGCGGAGCGAGGAGATGCTGGCGATCAAAGCGGTGTCGCGGCAGGAGCGGGACAACGCGGAAGCGGCCGGCCGGGAGGCGGCGGCGCGGTTGACCTCGGCGCGGGAGAATTTGGGGCTGCTGGAGGCGGGGTTCCGGGTGGAGGATATCGCCCAGGCGAAAGCGGATTTGCAGCAAGCGGAAGCGGCGGTGGCGGTGGCGGATTTGGCGCTGAAGGATACGGTGCTTACGGCGCCGAGCGCGGGGGTGGTGCTGACGCGCGCGCAGGAGGTGGGGACGATCCTGCTGCCCGGGGCGACGGTGTTCACGGTGTCCCTGCGGGAACCGGTGTGGGTGCGGGCGTATGTGGCGGAGCCGGACCTGGGGCGGATTCATCCGGGGACCAAGGTGGCGGTGACGTCGGACGGGCGGCCGGGAAAGCCGTATGCCGGCACGGTGGGGTATATCTCGCCGCGGGCGGAGTTTACGCCCAAGACGGTGGAGACAAGGGATTTGCGGACGGCGTTGGTGTACCGGTTGCGCGTGGTGGTGACGAACGCGGACGAAGGTTTGCGCCAGGGGATGCCGGTGACGGTGCGGGTGGAGGAAGCGGAGGGGGCGAAGTGACGCGCACCACCGGGCGGGGGCACGTCGCACCGGGAGCGTGATGAGCGAGCCTTTGGTCATTTTGGAGGCGGTGCGGAAGGAGTTCCCCAAGGCGCGGCAATCGGCCTTGGAAGGCTTGTCGGCCGTGGTGCGCCCGGGGTGCATCACCGGCTTGGTGGGACCGGACGGGGCGGGGAAGACGACCCTCATGCGGCTCATGGCGGGACTGCTGGTGCCGACCTCCGGCACGATCCGCGTGGGCGGACTGGACCCGATCCAAGACGCGGAGAAGCTGCGCGAGTTGATCGGCTACATGCCGCAGAAGTTTGGATTGTACGAGGATTTGTCGGTGCAGGAGAATCTGGATCTGCATGCGGATTTGCGCGGGGTGGTGGGGGCGGAGCGGACGGAGGTTTTCGGGCGGTTGCTGGCCTTCACGGATTTGGCGCGTTTCACAGACCGGCTGGCGGGGAAGTTGTCGGGCGGGATGAAGCAAAAGCTGGGGTTGGCGTGCGCGCTGCTGGGGCATCCGCGCTTGTTGTTGCTGGATGAACCGGGGGTGGGGGTGGATCCGATTTCGCGGCGGGAATTGTGGAAGATGGTCCATGAGTTGGTGGGGCAGGGGATGGCGGTGGTGTGGAGCACGGCGTATTTGGACGAGGCGGAATTGTGCGCCGAGGTTTTGTTGATGAACGAGGGCAAGTTGCTCTTCGCCGGGCAGCCGGGGGAATTGACGGGGCGGATGAAGGAGCGCACCTGGCAAATTCGGGGCGCGGCGGGGAACCGGCGTCAATTGCTGGCGCGGGCGCTGCGGCGGCCGGAGGTCATGGACGGGGTGATCCAAGGCCACACGGTGCGGGTGGTGCTGCGGGCCGGTGCGGAGCGGCCGGACTTGGGGGAACTGGAGGCGGGGCCGGGGGCGGAGTGGACGGCGGTCGCGCCGCGGTTTGAGGATGCGTTCATCGAGGCGTTGGGCGGCGGGCCGGGCGGGGATTCGGTGCTCGCGCAACGGATGCGCCCGGTCACGAACGAAGGGGGCGTCGTGGTGGCAGCGGCCGGGTTGACGAAGCGCTTTGGCACCTTCACGGCCGCCGACAATGTCAATTTCGCGGTGAAGCACGGGGAGATCTTCGGCCTGCTGGGGCCGAACGGGGCGGGGAAATCGACGACGTTCCGCATGATGTGCGGGCTGTTGACGCCATCCGCGGGCACGGCGCACGTGCTGGGGATGGACTTGCATGAGACGGCCGGCTTGGCCCGGCAGCGCCTGGGGTACATGGCGCAAAAGTTTTCCCTCTACGGCAATTTGAGTGTGCGGCAGAACCTGCGGTTCTTCTCGGGGGTTTACGGGCTGAGCGGGGAACGGCAACAGGCGGCGGTGGCGGAAATGGTGGAGGTCTTCCACCTGGAACCGCTGCTGGACACTTCGGCGGAAGCGTTGCCGCTGGGGTTCAAGCAACGGCTGGCGCTGGCGTGCGCGGTGATGCATGAGCCGGCGATTTTGTTTCTGGACGAACCGACGTCGGGCGTGGACCCCGTGACGCGCCGGGAATTTTGGACGCACATCAACGGGGTGGTGGAGCGCGGGGTGACGGTTATGGTGACGACCCATTTCATGGACGAGGCGGAGTATTGCGACCGGATTGCGTTGGTGTTCCGGGGCGGGATCATCGCGGCGGGCACGCCGGATGAGCTGAAGGCGCTGGTGGCGGGGCCGGCGAACGCCAACCCGACGATGGAGGATGCGTTCATCGCGCTGGTGCAACAACATTCCACGGACGGGGGGGCGGCGTGAGTCAAATGGTGTCCTGGCGGCGGTTGCGGGCGTTGTGCCGCAAGGAGACGTGGCAGATTTTGCGCGATCCGAGCAGCAACCTGATCGCGTTTGTGCTGCCGGTGATCATGCTGTTCATCTTCGGCTACGGGATCAATTTGGACTCGTCGGCGGTGCGGTTGGGGTTGGTGCTGGAGGATCACGGACCCGAGGCGGTGCATTTCGCGGAGAGTTTGACGCGGTCCCCGTACTTGCGGGTGCGGCCGGCGGCAACGCAGGCGGACGCGGCGGCGGACCTGACGGCGGGGCGGACGCGGGGTTTTGTGGTGGTGCCGGGGGATTTCGGGGAGCGGCTGCAACGGCCGACGGACGAAGCGCCGCTGCTGGTGGTGAGCGACGGGGCCGAGCCGAACACGGCCAATTTCGTGCAAGCCTATGTTTCCGGGGCGTGGGGCGGATGGCAACTGCAGCGCGCGGCGGAGCGGGGCGAGCCGCCGCCGGCGGGACTGAACTTGGACGCGCGGTTTTGGTACAATCCCTCCGCGACCAGCCGGAACTATCTGGTGCCGGGCGCGATCACGATCATCATGACGGTGATTGGCGCCTTGTTGACTTCGCTGGTGGTGGCGCGGGAATGGGAGCGGGGCACGATGGAGGCGCTGCTGGCGTCGCCGGTGACGCGCGCGGAACTGCTGCTGAGCAAGGTGCTGCCCTACTACGCGCTGGGGATTGTGTCGCTGTTCCTTTGCGTTGGGGTCGCGGTAGTGGTCATGCGGGTGCCCTTCCGCGGGTCATGGTGGGTGCTGTGGGGGATTGGTTCGCTCTTCCTGGCGAGCAGCCTGGGGCTGGGGTTGTTGATCTCGACCACCTTGCGCAACCAATTCAACGCGGCGCAGGCGGCGCTCAACGCGGCCTTTTTGCCGGCGCTGATGCTCTCCGGGTTTCTGTATGAAATCCGGTCCATGCCACCGGTGATCCGGGCGGTGACGATGCTGGTGCCCGCGCGGTATTTTGTGACCGCCATGCAAACGGTGTTCCAAGCGGGGGATGTGTGGCCGGTGTTGATTCCGAGCGCGCTGTTTTTGGGCGCGGCCGGGGTGTTTTTTTTGGGGCTGACCGCGCGGAAGACCCGGCGGCGTCTGGAGTAAACCACCATGTTGTTCCGCATTCGCACGCTCATCATCAAGGAATTGCAGGCCCTGTTCCGGGACCGGCAAAGCCGCGCAATCTTGATCATGCCGGTGATTCTGCAACTCTCGCTCTTCCCCTTCGCGGCCACGCTGGAGGTGCGGAACAACACGCTGGCGGTGTTCAACGAGGACAACGGGCGGGAGGCGGTGGAATTGATCCAGCGGCTGGCGCGGGCGCAGGCGTTCACGGAGTTGATCAACGTGCACAGCGAGGCGGACGTGCGGCGGGTGCTGGACCGGCAGGAGGCGCTGATTGTGCTGCGGCTGCCGCCGGATTTTTCCCGCGACCGGGTGGCGGGGCGGACGGCCAACCTGCAGGCCCTGATGGACGGGCGGCGGTCGAACAGCGGGCAGATCGCGCTCGCCTACGTCCAGCAGATTTTGAATCAATACGAAGCGGACTCGCGGCCCGAGGCGGCGGCGTCCGCGCCGGCGCAGCCCAAGCTCGTGGTGCGGCATTGGTTCAACCCGAACTTGGAATACCGCTGGCACATCCTGCCCAGCTTGGTGGCGATCATCACGACGCTTAGCTCGCTGATCGTCACGGCGTTGTCGGTGGCGCGGGAGCGGGAGCAGGGCACCTTTGATCAACTGCTGGTGTCGCCGCTCACGCCCGGGATGATCATGGTGGGCAAGACGATTCCCGCCATGCTGGTGGCGCTGGGGCAGGGCACCATTATTTTGCTGGCGGCGGTCTTCGTTTACCAAGTGCCGCTCACCGGATCGCTGCTGATGCTCTATGGGAGCATGGTCTTTTACATTCTGTCCCTGGCGGGTTTCGGGCTGCTGATTTCGTCGGTGTGCGCCACGCAGCAGCAGGCGTTCCTGGGGGTGTTCAGCTTTGTGATGCCGGCGATTTTGTTGAGCGGGTTCAGCGCTCCCTTGGAGAACATGCCGCGTTGGTTGCAGTTCCTGGATTGGGCCAATCCGCTCACGCATTTTGTGATCATCGTGAAGGGGGTGTTCCTGAAGAACATCGGGTTGGCCGCGTGGTGGGCGCATTTGTGGCCGATGCTGGTCATCGCGACGGTGACGCTGGGGCTGGCGGACTGGATGTTCCGCAAGCGGTTGGGTTGACCGGGGAGAAGATTGGATGCGATCGAGGTGCCAATGAGAACGAAGCTAAAACAATGGGCGGGCATGGCCGCGCTGGTGCTGGGCGCGGCGGGTTGCATGGTGGGGCCGGATCACTCGGCGCCGAACGCGCGGGTGCCGGCGGATTGGGAACAGCCCCTGGCGGGCGGGGTGGGCACGAACGCGCCCGCGGCGGGTGCGCAGTGGTGGCGGGAATTTCAGGATCCGAAGCTGAGCGCCTTGGTCGCGCGGGCGTTCGCCACGAATCTGGATTTGCGGATCGCCGAGACGCGGGTGCGGCAGGCGCGGGCGCAGGCGGGGATGGCGGAGGGCGACTTGGGGCCGGTGGTGCGGACCACGGGCGGGGCGGAGCGGGAGCGGTGGGCGCGGAACGGCTTCCCGCCGTTGCCGCCGTATGTGGCGTCCCCCGAGACGGATTTGTACACGGCGGGCTTTGACGCGAGTTGGGAGATCGATGTGTTCGGCGGCCGGCGGCGCGCGCGGGAGGCGGCGCGGGCGGGCGTGGCCGCGCAGGAACTCGGGCGCGCCGATGCGCGGGTGAGTTTGGTGGCCGAGGTGGCGCGGAATTACGTGGCGGTGCGGGCCGCGCAACGGCAATTGCTCCTCGCCGCGGAGCAAATCCGGGCGCAGGAGGAAACGGTGGCGGTGACCAAGGGGCGCGTGGACCAAGGCGCGGCCACGGATTTGGACTGGCAACGCGCGCGGGCGCTGTTGGCCGCGCTGAAGGGGCAGGTGCCGCGGTGGGAGACCAGCCGGGATTCAGCCGTCCATCGGTTGGGCGTCCTGCTGGACGCGTCACCGGGGGCGCTGGCTTCGGAATTGGCCGAGCCGGTGGTGTTGCCGGGCGAGCTGCCAGTGGTACCCGCAGGCTTGCCGTCGGATTTGCTGAAGCGCCGGCCGGATCTCCGGCGGGCGGAACGGCAGTTGGCGGCGGAGACGGCGCGGATTGGTCAGGCGCGGGCGGATTGGTTCCCGAAATTCTTTCTCACGGGCACCGCCGGTTTGACGAGCGTGAGCGGCACGGATTTATTTGAACCGGGCAGCCGCATGTGGTCCATCGGTCCGTCGGTGCAGTGGCGGATTTTCGATTACGGCCGCGTCCGGTCACAGGTGCGGGCCCAGCGGGCGGTCGCGGACCAGGCCGGGCTGGCTTATGAGCAGGCCGTGCTCAACGCGCTGGAGGACGTGGCGAACGCGTTGACGGCGTATGCCAAGGAGCAGGAGCACCGGCATTGGCTGGCGGAAGCCGTGGCGGCCGATGAACAGGCGGTTGGGCTGGCGCAGAAGCTTTACGCCAACGGACTGGGCAATTACCTGACATTGCTCGACGCGCAGCGGACACTTTACTCGGCGCAGGCGGATTTGGTGGCGAGCGAGTCGGCCGTGGCCACGGATTATGTGGCGTTGCAGAAGGCGCTGGGCCGGTGATTGAACCTCGGATGAGGGGGTAAAAAGCGAGAAGGCGGGATTATTTGACCGCAGATTTCGCAGATTTACGCAGCTGGGAATGCATTCGGGCCAGGCGCGAATCGCTGCCATATGTGACGGCCAATTGGGGGTTGGAAAACGGGATTATTTAACCGCAAAGATCGCAAAGCGAGACATCCGGAAAGGGGAAAGTGCTGATTTCACGCGCAGACACGGGGGCTTGGAGGGTTCCTGAAGAACGGGGCGGCCTTATAGCCGCACAGCTTCGCGCAGAATCCGCGTGCGAAAATGGTGAGCGTCATCGTGGGATTCGTCGTGGCAAGGATGCGTCCTTTGACAAAGGTGACTGAAGTAGTGACCGGCCCGTTGGGAAACCTGGGGGTGGAAGAGATGGCGAAGGGGCGCCCGGGACTCGATGGTCGGGGCGCCCGTGGTTGGAGGCGACGCGCTGAGGTTGGCGCGGTGTTTATGGGCGGACGGGGACGGTGAATTCCTGGGGGAATTGGGCGCCCATGGCGGCGCCACCGGCGGCCATTGGGTTCACGCGGACGAGGATGCGGGTGGTGACGGGGGCGGCGCCGCCGGCCCCGGCGATGCGGGTGACGAAGACGCTCGCGGCACCGGCCCCGGCGGTGGCGACGCTGAGGGAGGTGGCGACGGGATTGGCGCCGCGCGTGGCGCGGAGGCGGATTTGACCGGTGGCGTCGGCGGCGCCGGTCTGGGCGCTGCAGACGATGAAGTCCACCATGCTGCCGTTGACGTTGTTGCCGGCTTCGTCGGTCAGGGTGGCGGTCAATTGGACTTCGTCCGCGGCGGCGAGGGCGTTGGTCGAGGCGGCGATGCCGCGGACTTCGGCGACGTTCAAGGCGACCGTGTGGTCGCAGAGGATTTCGAAGACGTAATCATCGAAACGGATATTGCTGCCGTTGCCGCCCGCGCCGGCGGCGTTGTTGCGGAGGCGGGCGATGTTCAAAGGCACGGTGAAGAAGGGCTGATCCATGGCGGTCTGGCCGTTGCGGCGCAGTTCCAAGCGCTTGTAGGGCACGGGCGCGGTGGCCGTGACGTTGGTGCGGTGGGCGCTGAAGGCCATTTCGGTGACGCCATTGGGGAAGGCAACGGTGGCGTCGAAGCCCGTCGGCAGGCGCGAGTTGAGGGTCGCGGTGCGCTTGAAGGCGATGATGTTGCGCACGGCGGCACCGCCGTTGGCGCCGGTGAAGTCGGTGTTGGCCAACGCGGAGGTGTCGTTCAAGGTGTTGGCCAGGGTGGCGGGGGTGGCGAAGTTGTCGTCAAAGGGGTTTTCGTTCAGCCAGGCCACGGCACCGTCGAACATCCGCGACTTGGCGACGATATCCGAGCGCAGGCGCAGGTCGAAGCCGTAAAAGACGGTGTTGGCGGCGTTGACTTGGGCGAGGGTGCCAAAGCCCAACGGAGCGGCGCCTTGGTCGGTGCCGCCGGCGGCCAGGCCGCCGCTCATGGCGGTGAGGACGGCTTTCCAGACATTGATGCGGCCGAAGCCCATCTGGTTGTTCGGCGCTTGTTCGGCCGCGTCGAAGTTCGCGGCCGGGGTGCTGCCGAGGACGCGGTCGGCGGTGGCCTCGACGATTTCGATGGCCTGGCGGACCAAGGCGGCGCGGGCGCGGCGGGCGGCGGCGTTGGCCGGGGGCAGGCGGTTCGGACCGGCCCCCTGGCGCAAGTCCTGAATCCGGATGATTTCGGCGAGCAACCCGCTCACCATGGGCGTGGCGAAGGAGGTGCCGGACTCCTGCGGATCGACCAGGCCGAAGCGGGTGACGCCGGTCAAGTCATCCGCGGCGGCCGCCACGCTGACGTTGCCGCCATTGCCGCTGTTCACCCAACCCGCCTCCTGGTTCACCGCCATATTGGGCAAGTCCAGACCGGCCACGCGCATGACGAGCGGGGAGACGCGGTCCGCACCTTGCAGACCCATGTTGGGGACCAGCATGGCGGTGTCGGTCGAGGCATTGCGCCGGCCGCGCAATGGGGCGACCAGGCCCGGGGTGGGGATGCGGTCGCCGGCCGCCGGGGGGACGTTGGCGGGGAAGATTTCGTTGGCGGCGTTGCCGGCGGCCATGATGCAGGCCACGCCTTCGCGGGACATTTGGTCGAATTGGAGTTCGGCCTCAATCCGCTTGTCGGCCACTAGGGCGGCGGCGGCCGGGGCGGCGGAGACGGTGCCGCCGTTGCTCAGATTCAACACCCGGACCTGGGGATTGTTAACGGTGACGGAGAGGGCGGTGTCCAGGACGGAGGAGGTGAAGCTCCCGTTGTTGGCGGAGGTGTTTTTCATAATCGAGAAGGTGACGTTGCGGCCGGTGCCCTGCTTCTGCAGAGCGCCCTGGGCGCCGGCGAAGTGGGCCACGGCGGTGCCATGGCCGCCGCCGATGACGCGGTCGTTGAGCCGTTGGTCCTGCACATTGCCGATGGCCACCATGCCCGCGCCGGCGTTGATGCGCATGGGGTTGGCGTTCAGCTCGTCGGAGAGCAGCCACAGGTCATTGAAGAGGTTCAGCGGCAAATCGTTGTTGGGGAAGGCGGCGCCGCGGCCCATCGCGCTGAAGCCCAGCCCCGAGTCGAACACGCCGATGACGGGCAGATTCGCCGGGGTGGCGCCGTTGAAGGTGACATCCGCCCAGGCGGACAACACGCGTTGCGCGGGGAAGGTTTGCATCCAGAAATGCTCGCCGGCCCAGGCGTTGGCCTGGGGCGCCATGGCGCCGGGCAGGCCCGCCCAGCCGCGGGTCATGACGCTGTAGTTGTTGGCGTTGGCGACGCTGATGGAGGCTTGGATGCTTTCGGAGTAAGCGCCCGGCTGATAGATGAAATCCGCGATCAACAGTCCCTCCGGACCCTGCCGTCGCGCGGCGCCGGTTTCGCAATAATCGAACAGGTCCGTCTGACCGTTGCCGTTCTTGTCGCCGGTCAGGTTGTTGCCATCGACAAAGGCGAGATACATGGACAGCGATTGCGCATAACCGATCGGGCGCAACCGATACTGGCGGAAAAAGGAGGAGATGGTGGCGGTGGTGGTCCCTTCCGGAAAATAGGCTTTGGCGGCGTTGGCCAGGACCAACTCACTTTGGCCGCCGGCATCGGTGGCGGACAGCTCCCAATAGGCCAGGTTGGTGGAGATCGCCGGCTCGACCAAACCGAGGGTCGTGTCATCATAGTTCATCGAATAAGTGCTGAATCGGCCGCCGTCGGGGAAGACCACGGTGAGCCGGTTGGCACCGTAGCGGAAAGGCAGGACGGGCGCGACGGCCGCGTAGCCGGAGGCGGTGAACATACTGGTGATGTCCAGGCTCGGGGAGCCGTCGCTCCAGCCATCGTCCCAATAGACCCGGCCGAGGGATTCCGTGAGCATCACCAAGGGGACGGATACGGTGGGAGTCACCGTGTCGAACACCCCGAAGGGCATGGGGCGGTCGGCTCCGGAGAGGGCGGGATCGGCGACTTGCGGGGCGCTAAAAACGATCCAATTCACCGGCCCGGAAAAGGGCACGTTGGCCATGGGCAGCGCCGAGTTGAGGGGTTGGAGACTCACGGTGCCGATGCCGTAGGGAAGTTTGATCTCGGCGTCCAAACGGAAATTGCCGGCGGCATTCACGGACTTGACCGAGAGCAACCAACCGCCGCCGGCGGCCGGGGTTTGCAGCCACAGGGTGGCGGCCTGCGGCGCCAGGTCCACATTGTAGTCTTGGAATTCAATCCCGGGCGCCGCCGTCCACGCGGTCAAGCGCACGAGGTGGTGGGCGGATTGCAAATCCAATTGCACCGAGGAGCCGGGCAAGTTTGGGTTGTACCCTTGGAAACACAAGTCGAAGTCGGGCGCGGCCTGGCCCCAGGCCGGACCGGCCGCGCCCGCGGCCAGCAACGCGGCGCCCGCCAAGGCCGGCCGGAGGTGGCGACGCCAACGTCCGCCGAACGCACACAGGCCGAAGAGCAGGAGTGCCGGAAGTGCCCGGCCCAACGGCGAATCGGGGACGGCGGCGGTGACCCGGACATCATCCACATAGGCGAAGTCGGTCAGATTGTGGCCCGCGAAGGAGATGGTGGCGGGGCCGGTCGCGGTTTCCGTGAATTGATATTTGGTCCAGTCGGCCTCCGTAGTGGCGGGGGTGATCGTGAGGAGGGCCTGGTTGTTCCAAGAAGCCGTGAGATAGGAGCCGCCGAAGAGGGGGGTGTTCTTGACCCAGAAGCTGAAAATATATTCTTCCGCCGGGGCGGTGGCCAAGGTTTGGCTGATGGTATCATCCAAGCCCATCACGGCGCCGAAGCCCGCGGAATGAGTGCCGCTGGAAGCGATGCCCAACGGGGTGGGGGTGACGAGGAAGAGACTGCCCGCCGCGGCGGGCGTGGTGGTCCAATCGGTGAAATCGCCGGTTTCAAAGCCCGGGTTTTGCACCAGGTTTTGGGCACGGGCGTGAGGTGAGGGGGCCAGCAGCAACAGGCCGGCGCACAGACTTAGCACTTTTCCGCCAGGAGGTTTCATAATAGAGGGGGTGAAGAATGAGTAGTGAGTTCATGGACGATTCGGCAGATTGACGGAATTCGGGAAGAGCATAAGACGTACCAATTGCAACCATGAGAATGGCTGTGTGGCGGCATTTACCCGGGGGGCGGTGGTGGAGACCGGCGTGCCGGC
>CAIYZC010000674.1 GCA_903930565.1 uncultured Pedosphaera sp. | reverse complement strand
GCGTCTTGGAGTACGGTGTCGCGCAGCGTTGCCCCGCTTTTGAACTTGTCCCGCCACTGAAAACTCCAAGAACCGGCCCACCCCTAGGGCGAAACCAAGCGCCTGGAGCCACGAAATCCAAACCTTGCCCCTCCCGCCCGCCAGCCAACCAGTTCCTTGGCTACGGTTCATCCACGCCCCCCCCCAAAGCGGTGCTGCGCGTTGCTTTCACCGCACTCCAAGACCTGGCGGTAGTCGGCACGCCCCTTCCCATCGCCGCCCTCAGGCGGGAAGCACGCGGTTTCGCCCGTAGATCCCCCTGCGTTTTGGCTTCCGATTGGCGGGCGCTGAAAGCGCGCCCCAGCCCCAGCCTTGGGCAACGCCCAAGGTGGGTTGAACTTTGACCCAGCCCTGAATGGGCGGCCCAATCGTGGTTCGGCCGGGACTGCTCCAGCCCTCGCCACAGGTGTGGATGAGGGCCGCATTTGGCCCGCCATTACTTGCCTGGGAATTGCCGCTCGTTCCCCCCCAAAAGCGCCCGACTGACCAAGCCCCTCAGCCCTTCAGCTTCTCGGGGTTGAGCGGCTGCAAATCGGCCGGCAGGAACAGACCATCCCGGCGGATGCACTCGCCGTCGAACCACACCTCGCCGCCGCCGCACTCGGGGCGTTGGATCAGCACCATGTCCCAATGCACCGCCGAGCGGTTCCCGTTGTCGCACACTTCATACGCCTGCCCGGGCGTGAAATGCAGCGAGCCGGCGATCTTTTCATCAAACAAAATGTCGCACATCGGGTGCAGGATGTAGGGGTTGAATCCCAGGGAAAACTCCCCGATGTAACGCGCCCCGGCGTCCGTGTCCAAAATCTCATTCAACCGCTTCGTGTTGTTCGCCGTCGCCTCCACAATGCGCCCGTCCTGGAACACCAACCGCACGCCCTCGAACTTCGTCCCCGAATAGATCGTCGGCGTGTTGAAAGCGATCACCCCGTTCACCGAGTCCTTCACCGGACACGAGAACACTTCGCCGTCTGGGATGTTCCGGTCCCCTTGGCACAACTTCGCCCCGATGCCCTTGATGCTGAACGTCAGGTCCGTCCCCGGGCTCTTCAAATGGACGCGGTCCGCGTTCTTCATCCGCCGTTCGAGCGGGATCATCGCGGTCGCCATCTTGGCGTAGTCCATGGTGCAAACGTCGAAATAAAGGTTTTCAAACGCCTCCGTGCTCATGTTGGCCGCCTGCGCCATGCTCGGCGTCGGCCAGCGCAGCACCACCCAGCGCGTCTGGTTCACCCGGTAGTCGAGCAAGGGCCGCAACACCCGGGCGTACATCGCGGAATTGGCGCTCGGCACGTCGGCGTTTTCGCTCGCGTTCGCCGCGCCGCGGATCGCGATGTAGGCTTGCACGGACTTCATCCGCGCCAACTCCACGTCCCGCACCACCTCCGCGTGCGCCTCGGTCGTGCCCAATTGCACTTCGCGAATGATCCGCGAATGCCGCACCTCCACCAGCGGGATCGCCCCCACCGCCCGCACCGCGCGCATCAACGCCACCCCGAATTCATCGGGCGTGTCGATCAAATCCAACAACACCCGCTCACCCGCCTGCAGGTGGCACGAATATTCAACCAACAATTTCGCCAGCTTCGGAAAACGTGGATCATTCATAATAAACTTGCCCCCACCCTACCCGCCCGCCCCCTCGCCGTCGAGCCCGTAAACCATTGAAGATGGGGTAGTTCCGGCTTTGCACGCCTCCGTCCGGGGCCGGATTCCGCGCCGGCACCTCGGCTCCGGCGCGGTGGTGTCCTGATTTGAATTTCGGACCTCGATCGCTGGTGGCCTTGGCTTTGCCGCCACGATGCGCTTCACCGCCCCCGCGCACTTTTTCAAATCCGCCCGCGCGGGTTTTGGTGGGCCGCGGGGAGCAACGCGTCGGTCGGCTTTCCGGCCTTGCGGAGCGGGCCGGTTCCTGGATCATACTCCCTTGGATTACCCCCGGCCCGAAGTGCTTCCGCACCCAGGCGCGAGCCAAGCGTTGCCACCATTTCGTTGACCGGGAACCCCCGCGTTGGTTAGTTTTTGGCCATGCCTTTATCCCCCTCGATCTTGCCGCGGCAACGTGGAGCGCTGACCTTTGCCTTGGGGTGCTGGCTGTTCGCAGCCGTCGCGGCCGTTACCGACGCCGCCCCGGCCGCGGACCAGGAGTGGGCGAGTTATTTGGGGGACGCGGGCCGGACGCATTTTTCGCCGCTCACGGACATCAACCGCTCCAACGTCACGCAACTGACCCCGGCCTGGACCTACCACGCCGGCGACGCCCGGGAAAATCGGTCGCAAATCCAGTGCAATCCCCTGATGATCGGCGGGGTTCTCTACGGCACCTCCCCGGGCCTCAAAGCCTTCGCCCTCGACGCCGCGACGGGGAAGGAATTATGGCGCTTTGATCCGGCGGAAGGCGGCAACACCGGGGCTTTCGGCGTGAACCGGGGCGTGACCTATTGGGCGGCGGATGGGGATGCCCGCATCCTCTATGTGGCGGACCATTTTCTGTACGCACTGAACGCCCGCACAGGCCGGCCGGTGCCGGAATTCGGCGCGAACGGGCGAGTGGACATCAAGGAAGGGCTGGGCCGCGACGCCTCCCGCCTGCTGGTCAGCGCCACTTCTCCGGGAATCGTGTTCAAGGATTTGCTGGTGCTCGGCACCCGGGTGGCCGAGGGACCAGGACCGGCCGCCCCCGGCCATGTCCGGGCCTATGACATCCGCACTGGGCGCATCGTGTGGATCTTCCACACCATCCCGCATCCGGGCGAGTATGGTTACGAGACCTGGCCGCCCGAAGCTTGGCAGTATATCGGCGGCGCCAATGCCTGGCCGGGAATGTCGCTGGACGAAGGCCGCGGTTTGCTATTCGTGCCGCTCGGCTCCGCCACGTTTGATTTTTGGGGCGGCAACCGCATCGGCCAAAACCTCTTCGCCAATTGCCTGGTGGCCTTGGATGCCGCGACCGGGAAGCGGCGCTGGCATTATCAACTGGTCCACCACGACTTAACCGACCGGGATCCCCCGGCCGCCCCCACCCTGCTCACCGTCCGGCGCGACGGGCGCCTGATCGACGCCGTCGCGCAAGTGACCAAGGCGGGCGTGGTCTTTGTCTTCAATCGGGAGACGGGTGAGCCCTTGTTCCCCGTGGAGGAGCGGCCTGCCGCGCCTTCCGATTTGCAGGGGGAATCCGCCTGGCCGACTCAACCCTGGCCGACCCGCCCCGCCCCGTTCACCCGGCAGTTGTTCACCGGCGCCGAAATCACGGACCTCACTCCCGAAGCCCACCGCGCGGTCCTCGACCGCTTCGTGAAAATCCGGCCGCAGGTGCCCTTCCAACCCCCGAGCCGGGAGGGGACCATTATTTTTCCCGGCTTTGACGGCGGCGCGGAATGGGGCGGCGCGGCCGTGGATCCGCGGTCGGGCGTCCTGTATGTGAACGCGAACGAGATGCCTTGGATTCTCACCATGGTCGAAACCCGCGG
>CAIYZC010000673.1 GCA_903930565.1 uncultured Pedosphaera sp. | reverse complement strand
TCTCGCAGCCAGGGATAGATGGTCGTGCGACACAAGCCCAAAGACTTCATGACCGCACTGGGCGCTTCGCCCCCCTCCACGACCCGCCGGATGGCCAGCTTTCGCAAATGCTCCAAGGTTGTATGATCCAAAGTTCGGCCATCGACGGTTATCATGGGCCGACAATAACTGGGCCGCTTTACGGAGTCAAATCAAATGTATACTATCCAACGGACTGGTCAGTACGCGGTTAGCAATAGAGATAATTTCCAGTCGAGGGTAAGCCGCTCCAGCCGATTCGCGGGGCGGGTGAGCGGCGGAAACGGTCTGGCGCCCCCCGGCGCGCGTCGCCGCCAGTCGCTACGCGTAACGGATTCGCTACGTCCCCGCGGATCGGAGCGTCCACGATGCTCGATCACCAGCCATTTTCCCTCACAAGATCCCGAAAGAAGCAAAATTATTGAAAGTATCGCAAGGCGGCATCACTCAGATTCGCATTTATCGCATCAGTAACAAATTCATCAAATGAGCCGTAGGCCTCCTTATATGGCTGTGGATTGTCACTCTGCAAATGAACAATTCGATTGTGACAACCCATCTTGATGTCCACAGTAAGCCAAGATGTTCCCCCATTCCAGAATACAGGCACGTAGCGGCCAATGCCAACACTGAGCTTTGGGTTAAAATCGGATGCTTCGCGTATAAAGCGGGCATCTGCAGCAGCACGTTCGAGCTCAATAAAATCATAGTTTGCTTTTGGAAAGAAAGCCAATTTGGCCTCTTCGAGTTCACGATCCAACAGCGTGCCATTTTTCCATGAATAGAGCTGCAATAACGCTTCTAGATCCCCCTCCAGCCTTTCACGCGCCAAACTCCGTTTTATGCGAGTCTCGCTTAGTCCAGGTTTCAATTTCCGAGCCAATAATGGACTCCTGACCGCTATTGCAGCTTCAAGCTCCTTAAGTCGTCTCGCATTCATAAGTTACTATATTACGGTATAACAACTACTACATAAGGTTCACCAACTTTAATGTTCTCCAAAAAATAACTTGCTGCGATAATACCTCCTTGAATTAGGTTCTCATGCAATGGAACCGCAGCAACGCTTGCGTATCTACCACCTTGCAATGACGATGCGAAAGGATACTCATCCAAACTCCACGGCACACCATTGGGACTCATGCCTGCTGCAGGGATTCCCCCAATTGCGGCCCGACGATTTATGCGTGCTTGGCCACGAGAAGCGCGCTGCAAAACTAGCCAAGTCGGATTCGACCCCTGGGCCGATTCAACATGCGCCGCAACACCAGGAATAATACTGGCTGGTATAGGAACCACTTTGGAAGGCAAATTTCTTTGAAACCGTTTTGCCAAATCTTTCAAACGCTGCCTCGCCTTAGTAATCGCGTCACCCATCGTTCTGTAGGAGGAGACGATCGCCGTGGCCGCCAAGGAAAATGGACTTTGTGTTGCGATGGCCCCAGCCGTTATTACATCTGAACCCGCGGACGAAGTAGCCAATAAAAGGTTTCCGAAAATGTGCGTCCTGGCTTCAACAACGGCTGCGGCACTAAAGACAGCCAAGCCCCCTGCTATCGCCGTGGCGGCCTGGAGGCTTATCGCATCATCCATGTGACCAGTGGGATCACGCCTGTTGATTGGATTAGCTGAGGAATAAATGTATTTGTGTAAAAACACGGATTCTTGCGTACTGCCTTCATAACTATCCATCGTCCAAAACCTGTCGATTCCGGGCTGATAGTAGCGGCCGCGGAGGTGGTACATGCCGAGGGCGGAATCCCAGGCTTGGCCGGTGTAGCGGTAGTTGTTGACGGTGGCTCCGGTTTGGGCCAGGAGCTGGCCGTAGGCGTCGTAGTCGTAGGTGTCGGTGACGGCGGTGGGCGGGCCGGTGGTGGTTTGTGCGTTGGCACTCGGGAGCGCCCCGCTGCCGTTGAGGCCGTCGTAACCCGCGGTCAGTAAGCGAGCCTGCGGGATCAACTGAATGGGGGGTGTGGTGCTGGCGTCGGTGAGGAGACGGACGCTGCCCTGGCCGTCGTAGCCGTAGAAGCGGACCACCCCGGAACGGTTCTGGGCGATCAATTCCAGGCCGTAGGTGTATGTGACCGTAGGGGCGTTCGCGGAGGAGCCGGCGCTGCCTCCGGGGTATTCCGCCAAAACCTGTGAATAGCCGGTGGGGTTCCGATCATCCACGAGATAAACGGTGGTCGCGCCCCCGGACGTTTCGAATACCCGGTGGCCGTCCTCGTCGTAGCCGATGGTGATCTGGCCCGCGCCGCGGGAGATCAGGCGGTTTTCGGCGTCGTAGAGGTCGTGCGTGGGGTTGCCAAACTCATCCGTGAGGCTGTTGCAGTTGAGGTCGTAAGCGGGG
>CAIYZC010000672.1 GCA_903930565.1 uncultured Pedosphaera sp. | reverse complement strand
CGGCCCTCAACGCGCGAGTTGGTCGGGTTGCTGCGCCGACAGGCAACGGCGGGCGAAGCGACGGCAAAACGAAGTTGAAAATTGATGCAAAGGCCAACAAATACCACGTAACCTCTCGTAACTTTCCGCCAAACTCCAGACTCGGCGTAGCCGAGTGCGAGCATGCCCGGAAAGTGATCGCGCCATTCCACCGCCTGCAGAAACCCCTCCCAAGCGGTCCCGGAATAATCCCGCCGGCGCTGCAGCAGGTTGCGCGCGGTCGTGTGCAGTTCGACAAATTGTCCGAACAGCAGGGGTTGCAGCGCCGGTTGCAGTTGGGAGAAGCTTTCCTGCCAACGAATCACCTGTTCGCGCCGGGCCAGTTCGCGCTCGCGGGCCATGCCGAAGAAGGTCGCGACCAGCGCCAGCGCCGCGGCCAGCCAGGCCGCCCGCCGGCCCGCCCACCAAGTTGTCCGGGTTGTGGTCACGAAATTGATTTCAAGGGGGCGCCCGCGTTCATGCAAGCACTTTATCCCGTTTCCGGGGCGCGGTCCCTCCGCCGATCGGCGGAGGCCGGTCCGACCGAGGGCCGTGGTCAAAAGAGGCGCTCTCCGCCGAAGGGCCGATGGTGGCGAGCACGGGGGCGGTTTAAATTGCGCTTGTCGGTGAGATCACCGGCAAAACGCGATTAACCAATATGAAACAATCCCTGTGTCTCTTGTTCGCCCTGGCCCAACTGGCCTGGGCGGGTCCCGCCCGGGCGGATACGCCCGCGCCCCTCGCCATCGGGCCGGACGTGCTGCCGGTCTTCACCGTCGGCCAGTCCTTCAACTGCCCGCTGGTTGCCACCGGCGGGGCGCCGCCCTATGTGTGGAGCGCCCTCTCCCTGCCGCCGGGCTTCAGCCTTCACTCGCCGCCGGAAACCTTGACGGGCACGCCTTCCGCGGCGGGCAATTTCGTGCTCTTCCTGCGCGCCACGGACGCCAATGGCTCCAACACCGTGCGTGGCTGGAATGTGCATGTGGGGAACGCGGCGTCCCCGCCCCCGGCCGGCGGGTCCGTGCCGCCGCCCGTCAATCAGTACCCCGTGACCGTGGCGAACGGGACCCTGCCCGGCGGCGCGACCAACGGGCTCTTCACACCGGGTGCCACGGTTTCCGTGACCGCGCTCACCCCTCCTTCCGGCCAGTGGTTTGCCCAGTGGAGCGGCGGGGTCCCGGTGGCGAACTCCCAAGCCCCGGCCACCACGTTCACCATGCCCGCCCAAGCGGTGCAAATGACGGCGCAGTTTTACACGCCGCCCGCGCCGGCCAAGACCATTGCTTCGCATCCGCGCTTGTGGGTGACGACCAACGAGCTGCCCCGGCTCCGTTCCTGGGCGGGGCCCGGCAACCCGGTCTTCACCCAAGGCCTGAAGTCCGTGCTGAACACCGCCGTGCTGGCGTACCACAAATGCTTTCCGAACGGGGTGCAACCCGCCTCGCCCTATCCTGATTTGGGGGACAATTACGGCTACAGTGCCGCCCTGATCACCTCGGACTTGGTCAGTGAGGAACATGCGCTGACGTTGGCCTTTTTCGCCCTGGTAGATAACAACGCCTCCAACCGGGTGCATTTCGCCCAAATGGCGCAACAGATGTTGATGTATGAGATGAACGAAGCCGCCAAGGGCCATGCCAACGGCGCGCCCTTCCGCGATCCGTTTTTTGCCCTGTTCAACCGCACCCACAACGTGGGCGAGATGTGGCCCTTGATCGTGGATTGGCTCCAGGGCGTGACCGACGCGAATGGCCAACTGGTGCCGATACTCTCCGCCCAGGACAAGCTCACCATCCGCAACATGTTCATGCTGTGGGCCAATGATTGCTTTAACGCTTCCGTGACCGGGGGCGACCATCCTTCCCCCATCGGCGTGGTCAACAACCCCGCGCTGCTCCCGCACGGCAATGCGATGCGCGTGGCCGCCAACAATTACTACGGCAGCCACGCCCGGCTCGTCACCATGATGCCGCTCGCGCTGGATCCCGCGGATGATCCGGCCCTCAATCCCGGCGCCCCGGACGGACTCCTCGGGAACACGCTGCGCAGTTACCTCTTGGACGCAACCGGCGCGTGGCTGTACCAACAATTCGCGATTTACGGGGATCCGGCCGCGGTGCGCAGTTTGTACGGCCTGTCCACCAACAGCGCGGTGGGGCTCTCCAGTGGCGGCTTGCCGGTCGAAGGCACCCTCTATGGCCATTCGTACGCCTACGTGCTGGGAGAATTATTGGCGCTGCAAACGGCGGGATTGAACGATCCCGCACTCGCCGGGCCGCAGATCGCCCTGATCAACGCCCCGGTTTGGGATCGCTATGTGACCGGTCTGTTCTCCGAGTTGGTCAACACCCCCAAAATTGATCCCAACGTGGCCTATTTGGGGCAGATCTACCAATTCGCCTCTTACGGGGACACCCTGCGGTTGTATGCCACGCCGGATCTTTCGGAACCGTTTGCGCTGCTGACTTTGCTGCAGCAGCACCTGGGCAGCAACGCCCATCGCGACGAAGCCCGCTGGCTGGCCATCAACGCCACCACGGGGGGGGCGGCCAATTTCCTTCAGCGGGTCGCGTCGCCGTGGTCCACGGCGGAGTCGATCCTTTACTTCCTGCTCATGGATCCGGCCCTGCCCCCGCCGGCGGATCCGCGCCCCGGTTACGCCACCACCTTCTTTGACGCGCCGCAAGCCCGCCTGCTCGCCCGCTCCGGCTGGTCCGCCAACGACACCCTGTTCACCTATCGCGCCGCGCCGGAAAGCATCAACCACGTCAACTGCGACGCGGGCCAGTTTGAACTCTGGCGGAACGGCGAATGGCTGACCAAGGAGCTCGGCAACTACGACAACTACGGTAATGGCCAGTCCACGCTTTGGCACAACACGCTGGCCTTGAAGAACTGGTGCCCCGGGGGCGTTCCCTACCTCAACCCCTTCGAGCAGAATTATTTCCCCAATGGCAGCACGTGGAACAACGGAGCGTCCGCCGGCGATCCGGTCACGTGGAGCAGCCTGACGAACGGATATGAGTTTCTGCAAACGGACCTGACGCCGCTTTACAACCGGCCCAGTCCGTACCAGCCGACCAACGCGCTGCTGGACGTGCTTCACGCCAGCCGCTCCATCCTGCACTGGAACCGGGATTACGTCGTGGTGTATGACCGCGCCACCACTGCGCACGCCGGGCTCTTCAAGCATTTCAACCTCAACTTCACCACGCAACCCTACTTGGACTACGTCCACCACACCATCACGGAAACCACGCCGGGGGGACAGCATTTGTTCGTGCAATCGGTGCTTCCGGCGAACCCCGGATTCACCTGGGTGACCCCCGGCAACACGGTCACGACGTTGGCCGAAACCGAGCCCACCGTGGGACGGGTGGTGATCGAAGATCCCACGAATCCCAGTGACGTTCGGTTCCTCCACGTGCTGCAAGCCGCGGACCACGCCGCCCCCATGGACCCGGCCGTGCTGGTGCAAAGCTTCGCCGGCGACGCCTTTGACGGCTTGCTCATCAACCACACCGCCATCCTGTTCGCGCGCCACCTCGGCGTCGCGTTTGGCGGCACCAGCTACAACGTCCCCGCGAGCACCCTGACGCACTTTCTCTCGGGGCTTACGCCCGGGGCGGGGTATGATGCCAGCACCGTCTTGGACCAGGTTGGCAACCGCCAGGTCAATCTGGTGCCCGGCACCCAGCTCACCGCCGACTCTGCCGGCGCGGTGACCTTCAGCATCGCCCCCGGCAATTGATGCCCGGCGCTTACCCCCCTGCGGAGGCGATCCCTCCGCAGGGGCTTCGTGCTCCGGGTTGAAGGCAGCGCCCAATCCTCCTTTGCCGGCCTCAGGGGGTGAGTTTGGCGGTCCAGTTTACCGCGTTGAGGAGGAGTTGGTGGTATTCGGGGAGGTCGTGGACGCGGCCGTCGTGGCCGAGGGCGATGGCGACGATGCGGGCCTGGGGATGTTGCACGACCCACACGCTGGGGTGTTCCTTCTTGGTGGCCAGGGCGGGGGAGGTGTGCGCGAGGACTTCGATGGGCGCACCCTGGGGATCGGGGTTCATGAGATACAGCTCATCGGTGACTTTGAAGGTGGGGGACACGCCTTTGGTCACGGGGTGTTCCTTGGCGATGGTCACTTGGAATTCGCCCAAGCGGTCGTGACTGCGGGAGCCGCCGCCGACGTAGTTGCGGTTATACTCCGGCCAGGGCCAGTTGTACCAGACGGCGGGGTGGAGGAGGACGATGCCTTTGCCGGCGGCGGCGAATTGGCCGAGGGCGGCGCGGAGTTCGGGGGTGTCGAAGTCCTTTTGGTTCGTGCTGGAAACCAACACGTCCGCCTGGGCCAGGGCTTTGGTGGCGGTGACGGGATTCTCGGTGTAATTCACGGAGAATTTTCCGGCTCCCTTGAGGAAGCCCACATCGGCCGTGTTAAACCACTTTTGGAAGTCATGGGAGCTGCCTCCGCCGACCACGAGGATTTTGGTGCCGGCACCCCATTGCAAATCCGGTTCCGGTTTCGGCACGGGTTTCGCGGACGCGCCCACGGGCGGCGCGCCGGGGATAGGGGCGTCGCTGAGATCCGCCGTGATGGCCACGGTGGTGGGGGCGGCGATCCCGCCGGTACTCGCAAGTACGATTGTGTCGAGCACCGCCCGGCGTTTCACGGGGATGGTGAACCAGCGCACCTGGCCGCCCCGGACGACGTCGGCGGCAAGGCGGGAGCCGGGCACTTCGATGGGGGCGATATAGTCGGCAAATTCAACGCCGTCGTGCAGGGTGATGGTTTCGATCTGGCCGTCCGCGAAATGTTCGGTGACGCGGAGGATCGGACTACCGGGCGTGGGGCCACTCGCGCCCCAACCGGCCACGCCGCCGAGAAAGTGCAAGCGGGCCGCGGCGACCCCAACTTTGACCTCGACTTGGCGGGGCAATTGACGCGCGAACGACCCGGGCCCGCCGCCCTGGAGGACGATGACGTTGCCCCCCAAGGGGCTGGTGGCGGGGTTGACGATTTTGAAGGGAATTCCATCGACGGTTTGGATGCCAAATTGGCGGAAACGGAGCGTGTCCCCCCGGACTTCCTGGGATTGATACAAGCCCTGGCGCGTGTCGGCGGTGAACGCTCCGTCGAGATCGAGGATGCGGAAGCGGGTGTTCCCCTCGCAAATATAGGCCAGGATGTCGCGGAGGCCTTCCGCGCCGAGGGATTCAAATCCTTCGGGCATGAGGGAACGGCGGGTGTTCACGCGGGATTTGATGTTCGCCTGCGGGATCTCCAATTCCCGCCCGGCCATGCGCAAGACGAGGCGGGCGCCGTTTTCGCGGGCGACGATGCCCGACTGCGTTTCGCCGTCCTTGGTCTCGATGTTCCAGGCCTCATACCCGACCTCGACTTGGCGGTTCGGGTCGAGAATATGGACGAGGAGGCCCTGAGGACCGTGGGCGCCCATACCTTCGAGGGTGGGGCCGACGTCCGCGCCAGCACCGTGGAACTTGTGGCACACGGCGCAGGTGGTGGTGAAGAGCTCGCGGCCGTGGGCGATATTCCCGGGTTGACCCACGGCGGGGAGGAATTGGGCGATCAATTGGTCCTTGTCCGGATTTGGACGGCGGAGCTCATCGAGTAGAGCGGTCGCCCGGCGGGCAAGGTCCGCATTCGGATGGGTGCGCAGACGGAAGGCGTTGGCCGGCCCTAGGGTGGTGATATCCAAGCGCTTGGCGACCAAGGCGTCCACGAGGTCCCGGGACCAATCGGTGCGGGCGAGCAGGGCATCGAACGCGGTTGGTTGCACCGCGGAAGGGAGTTGCGGAAACGCCGCGACCAGCAGGGGGCCG
>CAIYZC010000671.1 GCA_903930565.1 uncultured Pedosphaera sp. | reverse complement strand
GGCCATCCAGGCGGTGAACGACATGGTGGCCATCGGTTGCGCCACCACGTTCCTCCAGCAGGGCTTGCGGATTCCCCAAGACCTCTCCGTCGTTGGTTTCGGGAACATCCTCACCAGCGAGTACTTCCGCGTGCCCCTCACCACCTTGCGCGAGCCGAAATACCGGCTCGGCATCGCGGCGATGGAAGCCATGCAGAAAATGCTCCGCGGTGAAAAAGCGGAGCCGGTGCGCTTGCGGGCCGAACTGATCCTGCGCGCCAGCACCCAAGCCCCCGCGCTCAAGGGGTAGCTGCTGGGTGGGGCGGAAACGGCGGGCGGCCGGATGGCGGCCGCCCCGGCCCCAACGTCAGTCCTTTTTCCGGCGGGCTTCGAAGCGGTTCAGCGCGCTGAGCACGGCTTTGATGTTGGCCCGCGTGCTGTTCGTGTCCACGGCCGCGCCCCAGGCCGAGGGCGCGCCTTTGAGGCTCTGCACCGCGTCCTTGATTTTGGTGACCAGCTTCGTGAGCGCCGGCGCGCCGCCTTCCGGCTCCCGGTCGGCTTTCGCGTCCGCCCCGGTCTTCTTGGCCTGCTTGGCCTCCCGGTCCGCAAAAAAGTTCAGTTTGATGTACGCGATGGCTTTGGCTTCCGCCCCGGTGCCGAGCGCGTATTCGATGTAGTAGTCCACGTCGAACACGGGGGCGCCGAGCGGCTCCGCCATCAACGCGTTTTCGAAGGCGTCAATCGGCCCGTTCCCCACGCCTTCAAACTTCCGAATCTCGCCGTCGTATTTCAACGAGCCGAAGCACTTCACCTGCCCGCCATCGCCGCCGGCGGTGTTGAATTCCACCAGCGACCACGGGGCGGTCTTTTCGATGTACTCCGTCCAAAACATCGCTTTGAGTTCCGCCGCGCTCACTTCCCGCCCGAGGCGGTCCACCTCGTCGTTCGCGATCGGGCCGAATTCGCGCTGCATGTCCTTGGGCAATTCAATGCCAAACTCCGCCTCCAGCAAATACGCCACGCCGCCTTTGCCGGACTGGCTGTTGACCCGGATGACCTCCTGGTAATGCCGGTTCAGATCCGCCGGGTCGATGGTGAGGTAGGGCACGTCCCAATGCGTCACTTTCTTCTCCCGCCACTCCGCCAGGCCCTTCTTGATCGCGTCCTGGTGGGAGCCACTGAAGGCGGTGAACACAAGCTCGCCGGAATACGGTTGCCGGGCGGGCACGCTCATGCCGGTGCAGCGTTCATAAACCTGGCGGATCGAGTTGAGGTCCGAGAAGTCGAGCCCGGGGTTGATGCCTTGGCCGTAGAGGTTCAAAGCCACGGTCACGACATCCAAATTGCCGGTGCGTTCGCCGTTGCCGAAGAGCGTGCCTTCGACGCGGTCCGCGCCCGCCAACAAACCCAGTTCCGTCGCCGCCACGCCGGTGGCGCGGTCGTTGTGGGTGTGGAGGCTCACGATCAGGGAGTCGCGGTTGCGGATGTGCGTGCACATCCACTCAATTTGGTCCGCGTAAACGTTGGGCGTGGCGACTTCGACCGTGTCCGGCAGGTTGAGGATCATCTTCCGCTCCGGCGTGGGCCGCCAGACATCCATCACCGCCTCCGCGATGTCGCGCGAGAACTCCACCTCGGTGGCGCTGAAACTCTCCGGCGAATACTGGAGCATCACCTCCGTGCCGTGGAGCCGGGACAAACGGTCCTTGATCCACGTCGCGCCATTGACCGCGATACGGATGATTTCCGCCTTCGATTTGCCGAACACCACCCGGCGTTGCGCCGGGGAGGTGGAATTGTACAGATGGATGATTGCCCGGCGGGCGCCGATCAGGGATTCCACCGTGCGGTCGATCAAGTCCTCGCGGGCCTGCACGAGCACTTGGAGCCAGACATCCTCCGGCGCGCGGTGTTCTTCAATGAGCCGGCGGTTGAAGGCAAATTCCGTGTTCGAAGCGGAGGGGAAGCCGACCTCGATTTCCTTGAAACCGCATTGCACCAAGGTTTGGAAAAGCTCCAGCTTCTGCGCCACGTTCATCGGGACGGGGAGGGCCTGGTTGCCGTCGCGGAGATCGACGCTGCACCAGATCGGGGCGGCGGTGAGGACCCGGCCGGGCCATTGCCGGTTCGGCAACGAAACCGGCGGGAACGGGCGGTATTTGGTCGCGGGCTGCTTCAGCATGTTGAGGGGTGTTGTTAGCGCCTTTGGGCGGTGGGGTAAACAAAAAACCCCACTGCCGGCGGGCAGTGGGGTGGATAAATCGTTGGAATCAGATCAACACCCGGCTGCCGCGCCGCTTAAAAGCAGCGCGTTCGTTGGCAGCAGACCAAGCTTGGAGTGACCGATCACAAAAACAACGTAATCCGGACCGGGCGAATTGTCAAATCCGAAATCCGCTACAGCAACACGCGGTGGTGAAGGCCGGACGACTCCCGCCGCCGCCCCGGTGAATCAGTGTTTTCGAATCCGTCGATTTTGCCCGTCACGGGTTGATTGTCGCAGTGGGCACGCGGGTTTACTGCTTGCTGCTGACTTTCTGCGCCGCGAGTTTATCCGCCAAGTCTTGGGCGAGCGCCACCATGGTCATCGTTGGATTCCAGGAGCCTCCTTGAGGCCACAGTCCGCCCCCGGTCACATATACGTTTTCGCTGCCGCGGAGTTTGTAGTTCAGATCTACAGGGGCGTCCCCCTCTTCCCCGATGCGCAAGGTCGAACCTTCATGAACCAAAGCGTCGATTCGAATCTTGTCCTTGCCCGGCCTGCACTTGTCCCAGTACCCGGCATTGCCTTCCGTCGAATGCCAATACTCGGTTTGCCCCTGCTCACGGCCCAATACCTTCTCCAGCATTTCGAAGGTCGTTAGGTCCATGGCATCCCAAGTTGTGAGGTCATCGTGGTTTTCCAGGACCTGCAAAAGGGAATTGCAAGTGGGATTTGGTTCCTGCAAATCCTTGCGAAACCAATTCTGAGGATTGCGGTAATCAAGTTCGCCCAAGACGGCGCAGACAAAAACCACATGGTCCTTCGAGGTCAGCAGTTGGTTCATGGTGGCCGTGGCCACCACGTCTGGCATGTACCGCAGAGCGATTCCGGCGTTCTTGATCGGATTCCGATCAGCCAACGCCGAGAGTTGAATATGAAACTGTTTTTTGTAGTCGTTGTCCGCGACGCCGGCGACATAACAGGCCCCCAACTCCAAACTTCCGAATTTATCATCCGGATCCAATACCGCGCGGGGCACGCGGGCGACGATTGAAGTGATGAAATGGGCGGTGAAGCGGTCGCCAACTCCGCGAATTGCGGGAAAGGAATTGGCCACCAGCGTGGTGGGCGGAAGCGTGCCCATGCACAGAATCAACTTTGCTTTGTCCGTGACGGGCAATACTCCGCGGTTGGTCTGCAGGGCAGTTGCTACGCCATCTTGCTGGACGATTCTTTCCACCACACAATTCGTGACGATTTCCAGCTTGCCGAGTCCGCTTCCAGCTTCTGCCGCGGCTCTGGACTTGTCCGCCAAGGCCAGCAATTCGCCGGGAGTGGAAAACTTCTGAAAGTCAATTCCGTCCACCTTTTCGGCCGCGCAAGCCAGCGGCGCTGCTTCGGTGCGATAAACCATGGGCAGTTTGGCCACGTTTTCGGACAGCAAGGATTGAACACGCGTTTGAAGGGCGCCATATACCGGACGGGTTTTGGCGATGAGCTCGTTTTCCAATGCGGAACGGTCGCTGTCAATTTTGTCCGCCGGCCGCACCCGAAGCAGCTTTTCCGCTGTCTCAAAATTCTTCTGCGCCGCGACGATGGTCGCTTTGGGCCAGCCGTCCATTTCCCGTTCATTCGGCCGTGGGCACCAAGCGCTCCACATGATGGAACGACCACCAAAAAACGGAACCATGCCGTGTTGCCAGTGAATGAACTGTTTCCGGTTCACAGTGGCACTCGAGAGCGTCCATGGAAAGGTTTCCGACAAACCGCCCAAGGTTTGCTTGAATGGTGTGGGCAGATTTTGAAAGTGCTCCGGCAGAAAAAACGGCCCCCGTTCTACAATCAAAATAGCAGCTTTGGAATCGTGCTCTAGAATGCGCCGTGCAAATGCCAAGGCACAAAAACCCGAGCCTACCAAAATGTAATCATATATGTTAAATTCCCGCGCCTGCTTCCAAGCGGTGTTTGAAAGAAAAAAGACATGATCCATCACTTCCTGCCCCGTTGGGGTCTGCGGACCCGGGGTGGGATAGCCATGTTGTAAATTGGGGGAGGCCGATGTCGCGCTCATTGCTTGTTGGTTTTTTATGTTGTGATGTCGCACTTTGCTCCCTCTTGCAGCGGGTAGTCAAACCAATTTTTGTTAAACTTTCGTCGGCGGTCGGTAAATCGCCCAAAATTATTGCAGTTCGGGATGGGGGAAAGGGGCTGCGTGAAGCAGGTTCGCCAGAAGCAGGCCAAGCCAGGGCTGTTCCCAATCGTCATTCTTTGGCTCTGAAGTCTTGGTTTTGGTGGGGCGAAAGCCCGGCCGTGGTCCGCTTCCACTCCAGCCGCCCGGGTTATGGGACCCCGTCTGCCCGCCCGACAGCGGAACTACCTTCCGCACTCCGCAACGCTGCCGCGCGGCCCCTGCCCGGGAACCGACGGGGTCGACTGGCGTGGCTTGCCCGGTTCCGCTTTCGAGGCCGATCCTAGTTTTGTCGGTCGGGTGTTTTTGAAAAACTTGACAAATGTATTAGCCATCATTAAGAGCAAGCCCCATGCAATTCCCCATCGCGTTCGCCCCAACGCCGCCGAAATCGCTTGGCCGGCCTGACCGGCTTTCCCACCGCCATCGCCCATCGGTGCGAGGGCGGGAGTTTGCGTTCGGCGCCGCCGCCCTCGTCCTGGCCTTGGGCGTGTTGGCCGCCGGAGCGCAGGATGCCCAAGTCAATGACCAGTCGGGTTCGACTCCGCCGACGCCGGCGCCGGCCGCCCCCGGGGTGGCGGGCACCGCGGGGAACAGCGCCACCGCCCAGACCGCCAATCCCAACACCACCCCCACGTCCGCCACCGCACGGGGCCAGCGGGGTGGAAACGGCGGCGCGGGTACGACGGGCGCCCCCGGTGGCGCGGGCGGCCAGGGCGGCTCGGCCACGGCCACCGTCCAGAATAATGTGGGCGGCGCGGCCACCGCCACCGCCACGGGGGGTAACGGGGGCACCGGCGGCACTGGCACCGTCGGCGGGGCGGGCGGGGCGGGTGGCGCGGCCACGGCCCAAGTGTCGGGCACGACCAGGAATGCCAACGCGACCGCCACCGCCGGGTTGGGCGGATCCGCCGGCGCCGGCACGGGGCAGCCCAATTCAGCGGCCGGTTCGGGGGGCAATGCCGCGGCGAACTTGGATGTGACGGACAGCGGCACGGACGTCAGCGCCGAGGCCACCGGCGGCCAAGCGGCCGCCCCGGGCACCGCGGGCACGGGCGGGAGTGCGAGCATCTCGGCCAAAGTCAACGCCACCGGGTCCAACCCGGTGAACATTAATCTGAACAGTACCGGCGGCCTGCAGGGCGGGGCCGCCACGACCTCCCTCTCGGGCAGTGCCGCCGGCGGGGCCAATCTGACCAACTCCACCTCGGCCGGCGGCGGCGGCGTTGGCGGCAACGCCCGCACCACGGTGAAGTTCACCGCCCACAACAATTTGACCATCAACAGTCGCTCCGTCGCGGGCGGCACTTCCGGGAATCCCGCCGGGGTGGGGGGTAATTCCACGATGAATTCCTACGACTTGACCTCGGAAACGGGTTCCATCGTCGGCCATACCTATGACGGCGGCGGGCCGGCCACCAACGCGCGCGAGGGCCGGGGCGGCTCGGGGGAATCCACGGTGAAGGCCACCGCCGCGGGGGATATCAACCTGTCTTCCACCACCGGCGGCGGTTGGGGGGGCGCCGGCGGCGGCAGCGCCCACCTCACTCTGGACGGCACCTCGGCGAACGGCAACGTGGACCTGGTTGGGCAAGCTCATGCGGGGGGCGGGGCGGCGGGCGTGGGCGCGCAGGTGACCGGCACCGGCAAGGGTGGAACCGTCGAAGCCATCACCACGACCTCGCGCTTTGACCAAGCGCCGAAGATTCAAAAGCGCAAGCTCCGGGGCGGCCCGGTCAAGGCCGTGGCGCAAGCCGGGGTCAACGGAACCAGCGCCGCCCTGGCGCAGTCGCAGACCGGCGCGGTGCCGCTGGGTTTGAGTCTGCTCGATACCACCTGGCAGTCGGCGGCCGTCGCCACCACCGCCCCGGCGCTTACGGACTCCCTACGTGAAACCGCGGCCAGCCCCATGGTTCAGAACCAAGTGGTCCTGGGCCACGATGTGCACGGGCTCACCGGCTTTGGCGCCTCGTATTCCTCGGGGGCTGACGGCGCCGCCACCACCTACCGCGCCTCCGCCGAATACCAGGTCGACGCGTCCGACTTGACCCACGGTGCCGGGTTGCTCATCGGCCTGTTCAATCCCACCTCCCTGGGCTCCGGGTTCGACGAGCTGTCGTTTAGCATTGTGGCCAACGGGCAGACCATCGCCGGCGAAGACTTCACCAGCCTGTCCCAGGCGTTGCCCTATTTCGAGGACCACGTCCTGCGCTACAATGCGACCAGCCTGGCCGGTGGCGGCAACCTGGACCTGACCTTTGATTACCAACTGACCACGCACGCGCCGGCTGCCGGCTTCGGCTTTGAGTCGGTCTTCAGCGTGCCCGACGGCGTGGCGCCCGGCACGTTCCCCGTGCTGGTGCTCGGCAGCCTGCTGGCCGCGCGCTATCGCGGGCGCCGGTCCGTGGCCCGGTTGTAGGCGGCCGCGGCGGCCACCGGCTGTTGGCGCAAAAAAAGGGCCGCGGCCCCCGGTGGAAAACCGGTGGCCGCGGCCGCGCTGCTGGGCGTCCGAAAAAGGACGCGCTTAGAATTTGCCTCCGTAGACCGCGTTGTCACCGAGGATTTCCTCGATGCGCAACAGTTGGTTGTACTTGGCCACGCGGTCGGTGCGGCTCAGGGAGCCGGTCTTGATCTGGCCCGCGTTCGTCGCCACCGCGATGTCGGCGATGGTCGCGTCCTCGGTCTCGCCGGAACGGTGGCTGATCACGGCGGTGTAGCCGTTTTCCTTGGCCAGTTCCACGGCGTCCAGCGTTTCCGTGAGGGAACCGATCTGGTTGACTTTGACGAGGATGGAGTTCGCCACGCCCAAGTCGATGCCCTTTTGGAGGAACTTCACGTTGGTGACGAACAGATCGTCGCCGACGAGTTGCACTTTGGAGCCCAGCTTCTCGGTGAGCTTCTTCCAGTTGGTCCAGTCGCCTTCGGCGCAACCGTCTTCGATGCTCACGATGGGATACTTGCCGCAGAGCTCGACATAGAAGTCCACCAGTTCGTCGCCGGTCAACTTGCGGCCGCTGCTCTTCTTGAACACGTAATTGCCGTCGCCGGTGTAGAATTCCGAGCTGGCCACGTCGAGCGCCAGGAAGATTTGCTTGCCGGCTTCGTAGCCCGCGTTCTTGGTGGCGGCGAGAATGGTCTCAATGGCCGCTTCCGCGCTGTCCAGTTTCGGGGCGAAACCGCCCTCGTCACCCACCGCGGTGGAGAGCCCCTTTTTCTTCAACACCGACTTGAGGGCGTGGAAGATTTCGGTGATCGCGCGCAGGCCCTCGGAGTACGTGGAGAAGCCCTTCGGGATGATCATGAACTCCTGGAAATCAATCGGCGCGTCCGAGTGGGCGCCGCCGTTGATGACGTTGGCCATCGGCACGGGCAGGACCTTGGCGTTCGGCCCGCCGAGGTACTTGAAGAGGGGGATGCCGATGGCTTCCGACGCGGCCTTGGCGTTGGCCAGGGACACGGCGAGGATGGCGTTGGCGCCGAGGTTGGACTTCGTTTCCGTGCCGTCGAGTTCCAGCATGGCGCGGTCCACGGCCAATTGATCGAGGGCGTCCATGCCTTCGAGCAGGGGGAGGATCTTCTCGTTCACGTTCGCCACGGCTTTGCTCACACCCTTGCCGTTGTAGCGTTGGGCGTCGCCGTCGCGCAGTTCGATCGCTTCGTGTTCGCCGGTGCTGGCGCCCGAGGGCACCGCGGCGCGGCCCACGGCCCCGCCTTCCAGGATCACGTCCACTTCCACGGTCGGATTGCCGCGCGAATCAATGATTTCGCGGGCCTTGATGTCATAAATCGTTGTCATAGTGTAGGTCAATGTTCAGGGCTGCCCAAACGCGCGGGCATGATACGCGCGCCGCGCCGGGCGTCAAGCAAACTGCGGGGGCAAAACGGGCGCGCCGGCGGCCGCTTCAAGTTCCGAGCACCGTCCGCCGCAGCAATTCGAGCGCCTGGCGGCAGGTCAATTGCTTGAAGGTGGGCCGGTCGTAGCGGTTCGTGGGGTTGAGCACAAAAGTGTGCCGGGCGGTCGCCAGGGCGATGAACACCGTGCCCACCGGCTTGGCTTCCGTGCCGCCGCCCGGCCCCGCGATGCCCGTCACCGCCAGGGCGTAATCCGCCCCCGTCCGGGCGCGGGCGCCTTCCGCCATTTCGCGCACCGTGGCTTCGCTCACCGCCCCGTGCGCGGCCAGCGTTTCCGGCCGCACGCCCAACAGGCTTTCCTTGGCCGCGTTGCTGTAGGTCACCATCCCCGCCAGCAGCACCGCCGACGCGCCCGGCACGTCGGTGATCTGGTTGGCGATATACCCGCCCGTGCAGGACTCCGCCAGCGCCAGTGTCGCGCCCCGCTCCGTCAGCAATTGGACCACCACCGCGTTGAGTTCCGCCTCGTGCGTGCCAAAAATATACGCGTCCAATTCCCGGCGGATGACCGCCTCCGCCTGATCGGCCAGCGCGTCGGCCTCCGCCCCGCGCGTCACGATCCGCACATCCACCGCGCCGTAGTGCGCGCAGTAGCCCAGCTCCAACCCCGCCGCGACCAAGGGTTGCAGCGGCCCGCGGATTTTCTCCTCCACATAGGACTCGCCCATCCCGGTCGTGCGCAGGGTCCGGCACACAAACGGCGCGTCCAGCGGAAACTCCCGCCGCAGCCAGGGCAGCACTTCCGCCACGAACATGGGCCGCAATTCCCGCGGCGGTCCGGGCAGCATGATCAGCCAGGCCGGCCCGCCGCCCGGCCGGAACATGTTCGGCGGGACCGCCATGGCCAGGCCCGGCGCCGTGCCGTTCGGATTCGGCAGCACCCGCGCGCCCGCCGGCACCTGCGCCTGCACCAGCATGCTCTCCGGCATGGGCCGTTTGCGTTTGGCGAAAAACTCCCGCAATCCGTTCGCGATCCCTTCGTCCAAGTGCAACGGGCAGCCCAGCAATTCCGCGATCAAATCCCGCGTCAAATCATCCGAGGTCGGCCCCAGCCCGCCGGTCACGATCACGCAGTCCGCGCGCGTGAGGCTCTCCCGCACGGCCGTCTGGATTTCGCGTCCCGTGTCCGCCACCGCCACCTGCCGCGTCACCGGATAACCCGCATCCGCCAATTGGCGGCACAGCCATTGTTGATGGGTGTTCAGCACGAACCCGAGCATCAATTCGCTGCCCGTATTGATAATTTCGACGATCACCCGCGCAGGTTAAACCCCCGCCCCCTCCCTGACAACGGGCGAAATGCCGGCCCGGCCCCGGTTGTTCCACCACCGCCAGCGAAGCAAGCCGGAGTGGTCGGGCCGGAGCGGCGTTGGAATTCTCGCGGCAAGCCAAGTCCACCAACCCAAAACCCGGGAGCTCTCGCGCGAAGCCGCCAAGTCGCGAAGCCAAGCCAAGCAGAAGGCAGCCCAAGCCCTTTCGCATCAACGAATCCGCCGCCCAGACTTGCCCCGCATTATTGAAGGGCCCCCCTTTGCCCCCTTCGCGGCTTCGCGGCTTCGCGCGAGGTTCCCCGCTCCCCGCCTTGACTTCGCCAGCCCCGCCGGTTTTCCTTGGGGCATGACTGCCGCCCAAATCCTCGAAGAACTGCGCCCGCTGGGCAAGGAAAGTTACCGGCGCACCATCATGCGCAACCACGGCGTCCCCGAACCCTGCTTCGGTGTGCCGATCAGCGAACTTAAAAAAATCGAAAAGCGCATTCGGAAAAACTACCAGCTCGCTTTGGACCTGTTCGCCACCGGGAATTACGACGCCCAGTACCTGGCCGGTCTCATCGCGGACGACGCCCGCATGACGCGCGCCGACCTGCGGAATTGGGCCGGGCGGGCGCACGGCGGTTCCCTCGCCGGCGCCACCGTCGCCTGGGTCGCCGCCGGCAGCCCCCACGGTTGGGAGCTGGCCCGGGAGTGGATCGACTCCCCGCAGACGACCGTGGCGCGTTGCGGTTGGGCCACCCTGGCCAGCCTTGTCGCCATCACGCCGGACGAGCGGCTCGATCTTCCCGCCCTGCGCGAGCTGCTGCAGCGGGTCCGCCGGACCATTCGCTCTGCCCCCGACCTGGTCCGCGTCCAAATGAACGGCTTCCTCATCGCGGTCGGCATGTATGTCGTCCCGCTCACCGACCTGGTCCGTGAACTGGCCGCCGCCATCGGCCCCGTCACCGCCGACCTGGGGGCCAACGACTGCGCCATCCCCTACGCCCCCGACTACCTCGACCGCGCCGCCGCCCGCGGACCGCTCGGCCGCAAACGCAAATCCGCGAAGTGCTGAACCCTCCGCGCCGGCCCGTGTCCCCAGTACTGGTGACTACCGGGAAATGGAGCGGCGGCGTAAGGTCAGGGTGTTGACGGTGCAAAACGCAGGGTTCCACGTGTGATCGGGCGTATGTCTGCGACGCCGCAGCGGTCAACGCGAAGCTTTCAAATGCTTTGTTCTCAGGTAAGGCCGGACGCAAGTCCGGCCTTTCTGTTTTCTTGGGGGGCGGCTTTAACGCCGCAGCGCCCGCGTCTTCCCCCTCCCCGTTCCCAAAAGCCCCGGAGGGGCGAAATAATATAGCCTTGGACGCAGTCCTAGGTTCCGGCACCCGACGATCCAAGTCCCGGAGGGACGCCCCAAACTAAACGAGCCATCGCTGCTCACCGGCAACCGTCCGTCGTCGGGATCTCGCTGGTGGTCGTGGAGTCGGCGCGCTTGCGTTGGGGGGCGACCGGCGCAAGGTAATGCGTGTGTCCGAATGCCCGGCTTGACACAGCTCCCGGTCCCGGGCTTTCCTTTGGGCATGACGGCAGCCCAAATCCCTGAAGAACTGCGCCCACTGGGCAAGGAAAGTCACCGGCGCACGTTCATGCACAACCACGGCGTCCCCGAACCCTGCTTCGGCGTGCCGATCACCGAACTTAAAAAATTGATAACCGGATTCGGAATACTTCCCAGTTCGCGCTCCACCTGTTCGCCACCGGGAATTTCGAGGCCCAGTACTTGGCCGGTTTCATCGCGGATGATGCCCGCATGAAGCGGCTCCCTCGCCGGCGCCACCTTCGCCTGGGTCGCCGTCGCCAGCCCCACGGTTGGGAGCTCGCCCGCGAGTGGATCGACTCCCCGCAGGCAACCGTGTCCCGGTGCGGTTGGGCCACCTTGGCCAGCCTCGTCGCCATCACGCCCGACGAGCGGCTCGACCGCCCGGCCCCGCGCGACCTGTTGCAGCGGGTCCCGCAGACCATTCGCGCCGATAATGATGCACACAAACAACTTGGTGTCAGCTGCCAGGATGGTCATTAATAGCGCCGACCGTCATGCCCTTTACCCGAATGACCGGAGTTATGACTTTACGCGCGCCCAAGTTATTGATCAAGCTCGCTAACACCACGACAACAAAATTCATTTTTTCGGAAGGAACTTAGACTTGTTACGTTTCGTGGTTGCTCACGCTCAACAACCAATAATATGCGAATCCAACAATTACCCTTTCTGCTTTTCATCGCTTTTTTTATTTGTTCCTGCGCCGATCCAACCTTAAATCGACAAGATGCCATCGCCTATGAGGCTTCGCCACTTAGTGGTGATATTTCAAGAGACTGGGAGCGCTCGGGTTATGCCGTCATTGGATTTACTGATTGCAATGCACTTGTACAGCATGAGGTCCGACTATGCCTGAAGAAAGAAAAGATTGAGATTGGATTTTGCGGATCGATACTTCAGGACATGATTGTCCCAAGCGATCGGGCTTGCGATGCGATTCGGGCCCTGCGTGCGTGGCCTGCCCTGCAAAAAAATATGTCGTTGAGGCTGCGTGATTTTTAGGTGGATGCTTTCCGAAGCGTCCGTTCTCATTATATGCGTGCTTATCAGGATGGCGTGCGCCGACCTGTTGGACGACGATTTCAGCATCTCCTCCGCCACCGAACGCCGCCTGGTTGCCGTCTTTAGCGACGAGTTTGACCGCCATGATGCGCAAATGCTCCAGTGCTTTATCGTCGAAGACCCGTCCGTCGATTTTTGCCCTGCGCAAAACGGTCGCACGCGGTCGCTGTGTAGTTTGCACCAATGACTTGGAGGCCACCACAGGATCACATGGGGGCGGACTGATTATGTCGGTACACCCGTACCGCATTGGTCAGGTTGGGCGGATTGGCAATTCTCACCTTGAATTCGCAGCGTGCCCGCGACACGCCGTTTTCTGGAAGAATAATAAAGTCAGCTTCCGCCTCGAGCATCTTCCCATCGAAGATCAAAAGCTCTCCGCCGGGAGGCAGCTGTACATGGTTGCCAATACCGAAATTAAAATTAATGGAGTTGTGGCTTTGATTCACCAGACTGACGTGGAGGGTTTGATTCCCATTTACAGCCCGAAAGCCTAGGAATTTGATATCCTGGGTCGATCTCATCAAAGTCACCTTGAAATTCACTTCATCAGCCGGCCCTGCCGGCAATGTCTTTACCAAGGTATGCCGATTAAAGGCAAAAACCTCGCAACCGCTGAGCAGTGGCAGGAGCGTCAGGAGACACAATAATAAGGTGAGCCGGCCCACCGGGCGCATGGGCGAGATGGCCTTATCCATACGCTTCAAAGCTCCGATTAAGCTGTGCTTCAGCAGTTTCGTGTTTTTTCGTCGTTGGCATAAGGCTGACGCCGTTATTCTCGGCCACAGTCTTGTCCTCCACCGGGAGATTCGCAAGCCTGGAAAAGCTCCCGTCGACCAATGCCGACCCGAAACTTCGCCACCCACCGCCCACACCCACCGCCCAGATCCTGTCCATCATGTAAATCCTGTCCAAAATTCTCCCTGTCCCCGTCCACTTTCACTCGTGCCCGCCAATCGAGTCTGCGACCCCGATTTTATGCCCGCGGAGGCGAATGCCTGCCGTGTCCCGCTGCTGCCCCGGCGGTATGAGGCGGCCTGGACGCGCACACCAGTCCGAGCGCCCAAGCCTTGAACGACGCCAAGATCATGAAGCGCCTGACGGACACCCTGCTGCAACACGCACGGCTGTCTGAGACGGTGCGGGGGGAGCAGGCGGCCTGAAGCGGAGGCAATAGGCTATGAGCCATGCTTGAGCGCTGAGAGCGCGCCATAGCCCCAGCCCTGGGCACTCGCCCCGGGTTTGCAATCATGGTGCGCAAGCCCTGCAAGGGCGGCCTAAACCTCTGCCTTTCGCCAGCCAAGGCCGGTCACAAATTTATTGATTCGTGAAAATTTGCGAGTGCCCATGCCGGGTTTGGACGCAAAGGCGGCTTTGCCCAAGGCGGCGCCAACACCCGCGCCATCGCCGCCCGCCTCCGGCTCAGCGCCAAGACAGTGGATGTTTACCGCCAAAACCTGCGCGGCAAGCTCCAGATGCCGGACGCCCTGTCCTTCGTGCAACCCGCCGTCCGCTGGGTTGCGGCCGGGGAAGCAGACTGAGCCCGCCGGCCCGTGTCCCCAGTACTGGTGACTACCGGGAAATGGGGCGGTGGCGTAAGGTCAGGGTGTTGACGGTGCAAAACGCAGGGTTCCACGTGTGATAGGGCGTATGTCTGCGACGCTGCAGCGGTCAACGCGAAGCTTTCAATGCTTTGTTCTCAGGTAAGGCCGGACGCAAGTCCGGCCTTTCTGTTTTCTTGGTGTGGCGGAGCGATCCCTGCCGTGGGGTTGGGGGCAAATTAGAAGGTGGCAACGGGGGGTGTGGTGGCGGGTTTTTCCGTGGGGTGTGGCCAGCTGTTCCGTGGGCCGGCGCGGCGGCCTGGTGGGGCGCGCCGCGTCGGC
>CAIYZC010000670.1 GCA_903930565.1 uncultured Pedosphaera sp. | reverse complement strand
GTCATGGCCAACACGTCTGCCTGCATACATTGGGCAGGCCGGGCGGTTCACCACCGCAGTCGGCCCCGCCACCGCGCGCTTCACAAGCCCACAACCCTGGGTCGCCCCCCGGCGGCCCCGGAACCGCGGACCGGCGACTTGGAGCGCGGAGCGGCATCGCTTTTGAACTCCCAGCACGTAACGAGGTGTTCAAATTCGCCCAATGCATCCAGCCCGATATCCCTCCGCCCCATGCGGATCAAAGTCGGAAGCCATCGCCCTCAAACTCCGCTCTCAATGCTGCGAATGAAAGGCAAACACCCCTTCGGCACACGGGCGATAAGCGAAATTATCATTGGCGGGCATGGCGTTGGTGTTAAAAATGACCACCCCCCACTTGGCCCACGGCCCGCCGGCAAACACATTTACCGCAACCGGCGTGCCCACGTCGGAAAACGAAACCACGGCAAAGCGCGGCCACTTCCCAAACAGCGGCTCAAAAACGGCCGGCACGTCTTTGGACTCCAGGCGGAGCCCCGGCAAACCGTCTGGCGGAGCCTTGGTGTTCGCAAAAACTCCCGCGGCCCAAGCCTTTGCTTCGGCCACCCGGAGTTGGTCCTTCGCGCGGGATGCAAACCCATCCAGAAAATCCAGGTACCGTGGCCGGGAGACGAACGGTGAACCCAAGGCAAAAACCAAGGCCAAAAGCGGGATTGGCGAAGCGTTGCGCGCCCCCTTGCGGTCCTCCCGGCCCGGAGCGCCCAGAGGTTCGAGCACAAGAAAGCACAGGACTCCAATCAAAACAAACGCTCCCAGGGCCTCCAACGGCAACGGCAACGGCATGACTTCCCCCCGCCCCTTGCGCCACTCACAATACCCGACCACCTTTTCGACCCCGCCCGCGATCGAACAACAAACCGCCAACCGAATCCCCAATCGGCAGGCGAACCTCAAGTGCTTCATAAACGGTTGCGTTATCACCCCCACCCCGCCATTTCCGGCCGGGTCGCACCGGCCGCCGAAATGGGCGGCAACTGGAAAGTTCGCCGCCACATCACTCCCCCGGCCCTCTCAACGAAGTGAAATTTTGTCATCGGTGCGCACTTTGCTTATCCGGTGAAAGCTGCCCAACTGGCAAGACAACATTGCTTCCTGCTCATGCCATGAAGATCGAACCGATCCCAAATATTTAACCGTTCCCGGGGAACCGATGAAATAATAATGATCCACGTCCATCCCAACATAATCCCCGCGACCAGATTCCACCCGCACCCGGAGGCACCTGCCAAGCCGGTCGCGAAAAAAAATCCACGCCACCCGTATCCGAAGTGTGTACAAAAACTTGACCATTGATCGAGACCAAGTATTCACTCTTACCGTCCCGAGTCCCGACAAATCGATATGCCAGAGCCAGCTTTCCCGGGCTGGTGCGTCCGGCCTGCCCCAGCAAGACGCATATCAGCAGGCAAAACGAGCAGATGCCAAGATTTTGCGCCGGCGATGCAAAGTTGCGGGTGTTCATTTAGGCTTTCTTTGAATCGTTGGCCCGTGGTCTCAACCCATTTCAGAACGGGTCCATTTGCATGCGCGGTATCCGTCACTGAAGCTGCCGGCGGAATAAAAGATGAAGGGCAAGCCCACGAGATAAAACCCGTCGTAGACATTCTGCAATCCGTGACCATTGCTCCTGAAATAATATGAAATGATGTTGCCGGCCATTAACACGCTGAAGGCTTGCCGGAGCCGAACCAGTTGTTTTTTGAGTGCTGGTTTCACTGCAAAAGCTGGTTACATTTAATCGCGGATCGCCGCGTGTGCTTTGGCCGGCTGGCACGCCTCGCGTGCCCCGCGGTTGCGAAGTTTGAGCCGCACGCTGATCGCCCGAAAGATCGAAGGCTGGCGGTGTGCGACCTGGGATCGGGAATCGCATGCGGATACTTTATTTGGGACGTGCCAACCATCGAAACCGAAGATGGCCTCGACGGCCGGCATCGTCAACCGGGAATCCTCCCCACCCACCCCTTCAATTTACACCCCCATCGCATAGCCCCTCCGTCGCGCCACCGGAATTGGTCTCGCCACCCCCCGCCGTCGGGGCTAGGCTCTGCCCGCGTATGAGACGAGTCCCGCATTTTCAGTTCCTTTCGGCACTGCTGGCAGTCGTCGTTCTCGGCCGGTATGCCTTCGCCGCGGACCGCTACCCCGCCTCCGATCCCCCGCTGCCCAAACTCACGGAACCCGGGCAAACCCAGGAACCTTCCGTTTATCGGGACCGCCGCACGGCCCTCATGAAGGAGATGGGCGAAGGGGTCGCGGTGATTTTCGCCCAAGGGCAGGACGATGGTGACGGCTACCGCCAAAGTTCGGATTTCTTTTATCTCACCGGCGTCCACGAAGCGGGCGCGGCGTTGGTGCTCGCGCCCAAGGAGCGCACTTACCGGGAATTCCTGCTGCTGCCCGCCCGGGATCCGGAAGCGGAACGCTGGACCGGTGAACGCGCATCGATCGGTGAAGCCCTGCGCCAGAAATATGGTTTCGCCAAAATCTATCGCTCCAGCAGCCTGGACCATCTGCTCCTTGGCCTTTGCACCCGCTCGCCGGTGTGCTGGCAACTGGCACTGGCCAACCGGGAGACCGGCGAGAAACCCCTCGACCTCGCCGCCTACGGCAAAATCTCCGCCCAACTGACGGGCGTGGCCATCAAGGCCAAACCCTTCGCCATCGCCAAACTGCGCGCGCGGCATTCGCCCGAGGAAATCGCCCTGATACAGCGGGCCGTACGCATCAGCGAGGCCGGCTTTCAGGCCGCGCTGCCGGAGATTCATCCCGGGGGATTCGAAGGCGCGGTGGAGGCCGAAGCGGAACGCGTTTGGAAAACCGCGGGCGCGCGGCGCCCCGCCTACGCGAGCATCGTCGGCTCGGGCCCCAATTCCACCATCCTCCATTATCCCCGCAGCGAGCGCGTCATGAAGGACGGCGAACTGCTGCTGCTCGACATGGCCGCCGAATACGCCCATTACGCCGCCGACATCACCCGGACGGTGCCGGTGAACGGCAAGTTCTCGCCGGAACAACGCAAGGTCTACGAAATCGTGCTGCGCGCCCAAACGGAAGCGTTCAAGGCCCTCAAGCCGGGGGTCTACCACGAGGACCTGGAGGCCATTGCCCGCAAGGTCATCACCGACGCCGGTTATGGCGACTATTTCACCCATGGACTGGGCCATTTTGTCGGCCTGGATGTGCATGATGCCGGGGCGTATCACGAGCCGCTGGAAGCCGGCATGGTCATCACGCTGGAACCGGGCATTTACCTGCCGGAAAAAAACTTCGGGATTCGCATCGAGGACGACGTCCTGATCACCCCAACCGGCGCCCGATTCCTCTCCGACGGCCTGCCCCGTGACCCCGACGGAATCGAGCAATGGATGGCCGCCCGTTCGGGGAAGAAACCTTGAGCCGGCGGGTGGCCCGGACCGCCGTCCGGGGTCAACCCGACCGCGCAGACCAAGGGACGCGACTTGCGGATGCTTTCGCCGACCAGTCAAAATTGGAGCGCAACTCACCGGGGGTGCGCGCATCGCCGGCGCCAGGCGTTCGCCCCGAAAGCGGTCCAAGGCAAGCCCCGCCGATCGACCTGTCGGCTCCCGGGCAGGGGCCGCGCGGCAGCGTTGTGGAGTGCGGAAGGTAGTTCCGCTGTCGGGCGGGCGGGCAGGACTCCACCACCCAAGCGCCCCGAGCGGAAGCGGCGCATCCAGTGGCGGCACCAAAAATTCACGGTTCGCCCGCGGCCTGCGCGACGGGAGGATGAGGAAGGCGTGTCCGACTCAGCCCGGGCCAACCCATTCCGTTTTATTCGCTCCATTTCCGACCATCCCTGCCAGGTTGGATTGCTTCACAAATCGGCGCTTTGCCTTGCCTGGATCCGGAATTGATCCTTGCACGGGTACTTGGCGCTCCTTATTTTTCCCCGGTGAGCACCTCCTTCCACGTCACCAGTCAATTGCGCGGTTTACCTATGCGTGTGAGCTGGTGTTTTCCGTTGATTTTTGCGGCCGCAATTGGCCTCTTCGGCCCGCTACCGGCCAGGGCGGACGACGGGGCTGCCGCTTCCCACAAGCTCTCCCTGCTGGGAACCAGAACCAACATCAGCCGCTTGGACAATGGTGTCATCACCGTCGCTTTCGACCTTTCCCGGGGCGGGGCCATCGCCGGCATCGCGAAATC
>CAIYZC010000669.1 GCA_903930565.1 uncultured Pedosphaera sp. | reverse complement strand
GCCGCCGACTACCCCGGCGTTCGCCGCGCCGCCGCCGACTTGCGCGCCGATATCGCGCGCGTTACCGCCCGAACGCCCGTCCTCCACGTTGGCGGAGCGCCGACCGCCACGCCACCCCCCATCCTGGTCGGCACCCTCGGGCACAGCCCGTTGCTGGACCGCCTAGCGGCCGCCGGGCAACTGGAGGTCGCCGCGGTCACCGGCCGCTGGGAGTCGTACGTCATCCAAGTGGTGGAGCACCCCGCGCCGGGAATCCCCCGGGCGCTGGTCATCGCGGGCAGCGACAAGCGCGGCGCGGTTTACGGCATTTATGAGCTTTCCCAAGCCCTGGGGGTTTCGCCTTGGTACTGGTGGGCCGATGTGCCCGTCAACCATCGGGATGCCGTTTACGTCCCCGCCGGCGTCCGGGTGCAAGGTCCGCCCTCCGTGAAATACCGCGGCTTGTTCCTGAACGACGAAAGCCCCGATCTCACCGGTTGGGTCCGCGAGAAATTCGGCACCATCCCCACCCCCGGCGGCGGCGCCACGGCCAATTACGGGCGCCAATTCTACACCAATCTGTTCGAATTGATCCTGCGTTTGCGGGGTAATTACCTCTGGCCGGCGATGTGGAACAACCGTTTCAACGAGGACGATCCCGAGAATCCGCGGCTGGCCGATGAATATGGCGTCGTCATGGGCACCTCGCACCAGGAACCAATGCTGCGCGCGCAAAAGGAATGGGACCTCGGGACTAACTATGGCCGCGTCCATCGCATGTGGAATTACGGCAACACCAACCAACGCCCGGTGCTCCAAAACTTTTGGCGCGAAGGCGTGCGGCGGAACAAAGATTTCGAGAGCATTTTCACCCTGGGCCTGCGGGCGGAAAACGATTCCGGCGCCCCCATCGGCCGGGCGCTGACCGAGGAAATTGTCGGGGTGCAGCGCCAAATCCTCGCCTCGGAAATCGGCCCCGACCTCGGCCGCATCCCCCAAATGTGGTGCCTCTACAAGGAGGTGCAGGATTATTACCAGGAGGGACTCCGCCCGCCGGAGGACATCACCCTGCTCTGGGCCGAGGACAATTGGGGCAATGTGCGCCGGCTGCCCACCGCCGCGGAACGCCTCCGCCCCGGCGGCGCGGGCATTTACTACCATTTCGACTACCACGGCGGCCCGCGGAATTACCAGTGGATCAACACCAGCCCCATCGCGCGAGTTTGGGACCAAATGGCGTTGGCCAAACAATACGGCGCCGATCGCATTTGGATCGTCAATGTCGGCCACTTGAAGGGCTGTGAATTTCCGCTGGAATTCTTCCTGGCCCTGGCTTGGGACAGTGAACGCTGGAACGGTGGCAACTTGCGCGAATTCACCCGTCAATGGGCCGCCCGGCAGTTCACCCCCGCCCTCGCGGGCGCCATCGCCGAAGTGCTCACCGAAACCCACCGCTTCAACGGCCGCCGAAAACCGGAACTCCTCGAACCCGGAACCTATAGTTTGACGAACTACCACGAAGCCGAGCGGGTCGCGGCGGAGTTCCAGGCCCTGGCGGACCGCTCCGCGGCACTGCTTGAGCGCCTGCCCCCGGCCCAGCATGACGCCTATTACCAACTGGTGCACTTTCCCGCCCTCGCCGGGGCCGGCCTCAACGCGATGTACCTGGCGGCCAACCAAAACGCCGTCTTCGCCCGACAAGGCCGCGCGAGCGCCAACGCCAAGGCCGCCGAATGCCGGGCG
>CAIYZC010000668.1 GCA_903930565.1 uncultured Pedosphaera sp. | reverse complement strand
GGCGCCCGCCCGCGCCCGCGGGCGCGGCGGCGGCGGCGCCACCGGCTCGTCCACCCCGGTCAACCACACTTCACCGGCGACTTCCTCCAGGGGCAGCGCGTGCAGGCGCAAGCCTTCGCACGGGCCCCGCACGCACAGTCCGGTGCCGGGATCGTAGGTGGCCTGGTGCGCCTGGCAGACCAAGTGGCAGCCGTCCGCGGCGAAGAACCTCCCCACCCCGCCATCCAAGCGCACGGGCAGGTGGCGGCAGACGTTTTCATAAGCCAGGAGGCGGCCCTCCCAGCGGAGGAGAAAGGCCTCCACCCGCCGGCCGGCGCGCAGGAAATGGAAGGGTCGGGTTTCACCCGCGCGCACGGCGGCGGCACGGGCCAGGAGTTGTCGAGCCACGGGCGGACGATAGGCGAACGGCCGGGCGGGGGCAAAACCCAATTGCCTTCCGGGGCGGAAAAGTCGTAACCTTTCCCGACGGGACCGGTCGCCAATGATGTTGATGAATTGGTTGCGAAAATGGAACCTGCAGCGCCATGGATGAAACCGGGTTCGACATGGCGGCGTGCCTGGAACGGGTGCGCCTTCGCGACGAAGACGCGGCGCGCGAGTTGGTGGCGCAACTTTTACCACTGGTCACGAAACTGGTCCGCTCGCACCTGCCCCGGCGCACCAGTGTGGAAGACCTTACGCAAACGGTGTTTATGAAGCTGTTCGCCAACCTGGACCAGTTCTCCGGCCGCGTGCCCTTGGAGCACTGGGTCTCGCGGATCGCCGTGAACAGTTGCATCAAGGCGCTCCGGGCGGAAAAAATCCGGCCCGAACTGCGGCACGCGGATTTGTCCGAGGAGGAGGTGCTGGTCCTCGAAAACCTCGCCGCGACCGCCGAGGAAATCCGGCCCGACCAGGAGCTGGGGGCCCGCGAATTGGTGACCAAGCTCCTGGCGCAGCTCAACCCCGCGGACCGCTTGGTGATTCAATTGATGAATTTGGAAGGCCGTTCACTGCAGGAGGTGCGGGAACTCACCGGCTGGAACCTGCCGGTGATCAAGGTCCGCGCCTTCCGCGCCCGCAACAAATTGCGGCAACACTTGCGCCAACTCATGAAGGAAACGCCCCGATGAAAAACCCGCCCGAAGCTTTGGACCGACTATTACAGGCCGCCGCCCGCGCCCCCCAGGGGCCGCCGCCGCCCGTGCCCCCCGCGCTGGTCGCCCGCTGCGTGTCCGCGTGGCGCAGCGCGGGCGAATTGGAGGAAACGCTGCTCCTGATCCGGTGGTTGCGCCGGTCGATGGCCGGGGCCGGGGCCTTGGTGCTGTTGAGCGCGGCCTGGTATTTCGGCACCCCGCGCCCCGCCGCCAACGCGGAGTTCTACTTCGAAGATTCCGCGGTCCAAATCGCTTTCAGCCAGCCATGATTCCCGAGCGACGCGCCACGATTTTGGGCTACATGGCCGCCCTCTTCATCGCCGGGGCGGTCTCCGGCGCCCTGGTGGCCTGGCAACTGGCCGAACGGCAATTCGCGGCCCTGCGGCCCGCCGTGGACTTGACCGCCGTGCTCCGCGACCGCCTGAACGCGGCCGTGGCCCTCAGCGAAGACCAGAAAAAGCAGGTCGAGCCCCTCATCGCCCAGGCGGGGGCCCGGATGCAGCAGATGCGGTTGGACCACATCGCGCAATACTCCCGCGCGCGGGCCGACCTCTACCGGCGACTGGAACCGCTGCTCTCCCCGGAGCAAAGGCGCCAACTCTCCGCGGTGGAAAATAAATACTTGGACGACATCCAGCGCCGTTACCATCTGCCGCCGCCCCCGGCGGCGGGCGCCGCGGAACCCCGGCAACCCTGAGCACCACCGACATGGGGAACCTGCTTCGAGGCGGCGAAGATTTCGGGAACGCCACGCCGCCGCCAGCGGCCGCGCGGACCCGCGAACCGCTCCGCGTGGCCGCCGTGGCGGCCGGTCTAGTCGTCATCACGCTGCTCCTTTTTGCCGGGGTGCTGGGCCACGAATTCCTGCTGTATGACGACCAGCAATATGTGACCGAAAACCCGCATGTCCTGAGCGGCATCAACGGGGCGGACTGGCGGTGGGCCTGGCAAGCGGGTTACGCGAGCAATTGGCATCCCCTCACCTGGCTGTCGCACCAATTGGATTGCTCCCTCTTCGGGGTGCGGGCCGCCGGACACCACGGGATGAACCTGCTGTTCCATGCCGCCAATACCGTGCTGCTCCTGCTGGTGCTCCGGCGCCTCACGGGGACGCTCGGGCGCAGCGCCGTGGTGGCGGCGTTGTTTGCCTGGCATCCCTTGCATGTGGAGTCGGTGGCCTGGGTGGCCGAGCGGAAGGATGTGCTCTGCGCGTTCGGCTGGCTGCTGACGCTGCTCGCCTACGCGCGCTATGTCGCGCGACCGGGGGTCCTCAATTATTTGCTGGTGGCCGGAGGGTGCGCACTGGCCCTGCTCGCGAAACCCATGGCCGTGACCCTGCCGTGCGTGCTGCTGCTCTTGGATTACTGGCCGCTGGGCCGGTTGCACCCGACCGTGGCGTCGTGGCGGCGGCGGCTGGGGGAGAAGCTGCCCCTCTGCGGACTCAGCGCGATCACCTGCGTCCTGACGGTGCGCGCCCAGCACCAAAGCCATGCGATTGTGTCGCTCGCAGGTTTGCCGCTCGGCGAACGCCTGGGGCATGTGCTCGTGGCCTACGCCCACTACCTGCGGGCGATGGTTTGGCCCACGGAACTGGCGGTTTATTACCCGTACGAGCGGCCAGGCGGAGCCGCCGTGCTCGGGGCGGGAGCGTTGTTGGCGGCCATCACCTGCCTGGTGGTGGCGCAGGCCCGGCGGCGTCCTTGGTGGGTGGCGGGTTGGGGCTGGTACCTGGGCACCCTGGTGCCGGTGATCGGTTTGGTCCAGGTCGGTGACCAAGCGTGGGCGGATCGATACACCTATTTGCCGCTGATCGGACTGTTCCTCGCGTTGGTCTGGGAGGCGGGCGAGGCGTCGAACCGGCTATCGGGTTCCGGGCGCCGAGTGGTGATCGGCGGGACGATCCTCATGCTGACGGTGCTGGCGGGCCTGACGCACCGTCAAATCGGCGTTTGGCAAGACACCAGGACCTTGTTCACGCAGTCGCTGCGGGTGAGTTCCGCCAACAGCAAGGCACTGGCCATGCTTGGCAGCCTGGCGGCCAAGGATGGGCACTGGGACGCGGCGATCGAGCGTTACCAAGCCGCCTTGCGCGTGCGGGCGGACGATCCGGAAGCGCATTTTTTGCTGGGAGTGGCATTGGAAGGGCAGGGGGATTTGGCGGGCGCGATCCGGGAGTACCGCGCGGCGCTTTGGTTCCCCGCCCTGCGCGCGAAGACCCACTTTTTTCTCGCGGGCGCGCTGGCGAAGCAAGGGGAATGGGACGCGGCAGCCACTGAGTACGCGGCCGCCCTGGAGGCCGATCCGGAGTCCGCCCCCGCCCATAACAACCTAGCCCGGGTGCGCCATGCGCAAAATCAGCTCGCCGAGGCGGCCGCGGAATACCGCCGCGCGTTGGCGCTCGCCCCCGACCTGCCGGAAGCCCGCAACAATCTGGGCATCGTGTTATTGCAATCCGGTCAGGCGACGGCGGGAATCGCGGAATTGCGCGCGGCCCTCCGCCAGGCACCCACCAACGCGGAAACCCAATACAACCTGGCGGTGGCGCTCAACGAACAAGGCCGCTGGGCGGAAGCCTTGGAATACCTGGGCCCCGCCGCGGCCAGCCACGCGAAAGATCCCAACGCGCATTACCAATTCGCCCGGGCGCTCGCCGGCGTCGGCCGCCCCCGGGAAGCACTGCCGAAACTCGCCCGCGCCCTGCTGCTGCGGCCGGATTTTCCGGAAGCCCTGGACGAACTGGCCTGGCTCCTGGCCACCAGCCCGCAAAACGACCTCCGCAATGGCGTCGAGGCGGTGCCGATGGCCGAGCGGGCGTGTGAACTGACGCAGGGTGGAACGTGGCGCCAACGCCTCACGCTCGCGGCGGCGTACGCGGAAGCCGGACGCTGGAACGAGGCGGTGGCGGCCGCGGAACGGGTGCAAGCCAGCTTGGTCTCAACCGCGCCGCCGACGGCGCAACAGCTGTGCGCCCGGCTGCTCACCGAATTCCGCGCCGGGCGGCCGTGGCGGGAACCGACCGTCAACGCTTCGCAAAATTCCAAATGATTTCCGGGTTTTCCGGTTCGGGCGCCTGGGTCGGATTGTTGGTGACGGAAAAGATCTTGAAGTAAGCGGCGTGGCCGTCGCAAAAGTTGATCACCGTGCCGTCGGAATGCCGGGTGCCAATGCTGCGATAGCGATTGGCCGGATTCACCGAATTGTATTGCGGCGAACCGTTGACGACTTCCGTAACGGGATTGAAAACGACATCGAACATCATCACGGTGGCGCTGGGATGGGGGATGTTCTGAATGCGCGGCATCCAGTTGGGATACCGGTTACCCGCATCACTCAACGGGTACTTCAGATCAATGTTGTCCGCATAACTGAAAAAGCCATTCTGCCCGCCCTGGGCCAGCGCGGCGTATTCGCCCTCGGACATCCGGGCGCTGGGACAGTGCCAAATCCGGGAAGGCTTGGGCGGGTTGGCCCCGCTGGTGATGGGCGGGATCGTGCCGGGAAACGGCATGTATTTCCGCGGATCATTGAACTGGGAGGAGAGCGCGTAGTAATTGGAAAGCGGCGGCTCGGACAGATTGGCGGTGGCGGTGTTGAACCAGGCGATGGGATCATTCGGCGTGCCCGAGGGCAAGGGACTGCCGGGGCCGTACAAGGCGTTCGCGCCCATGCCATCCCCCGGCAACTGGCTATCGTTGTCGTTCGCAGTCATGTACTGGGCGAAGCCCCACTGGCGCAGGTTGGAAACACAATTGGCGCGCTGGGCCTTGGCCTTGGCTGAAGCCAAGGCGGGCAGCAGCATCCCGGCGAGGATGGCGATAATGGCGATCACCACCAGCAACTCGATCAAAGTGAAGGCCGCAAAGCGGGGGGAGCGTATGAATGGCTTCATGGGGGAAAACGGATAACCGAGCAACCAAGCAGGACAAAATCGAAAACGCCAATGCCGTCCCCGGCGGAAACCGGGGACGGCACGGCGGTGGGACGGCGGAACCTAAGGGCTGACGACCTTGTAAAAGCGGCGCGAGGCCAGGCCGCTGGTGTCGGTGTAAACCGCATTGGTGGTGTTAAACGTCAGCCCGGTCGCGACCGGCTGCCATGGACCGGTCAGGTCGCCGGCGGCCTGAATGCTGTACGAATAGGCGCCCGAAGTTTGGGTGAACCCGGTGGCATTGGTCTGGATCGCATACGGAACCGCGGACCAGTTCAAGGTGACGTTCGACCCGTTGCGGGTGATCGTGGAAACCGGCGCGGGCGGCGCGTTGGTGAGGATGTCCCCGAGACTGGTGACGTAGATTTCATACCCCGAACTGGTCCCCTGGGTCCCCGACAAGAATTGGGCCAGCACGCCGGTGATGGAATACGCGAAGCGGGTGGCAATGTGGGCATTGGCCACATCCCGATCCACGCCGCTGGGGAAGAAGACTTGGAAGGGATAGCCGCGGGAATTGGTCACCACCAGCGTGGTGTTGGCGTTGCCCGTGAAGTTGGTGCCCGCGAACCAAACATTGGTGAGCATGATCAAGCTGCCTTCGAGATTGGTCTCCAAGTTGGCGATCTTGTTGGTCGAACCCAAGTCAAACACCACCGCGGCCGGGAGCAGGTTGGTGTGCCCGATGATGCTGTAGGACTGGTAGGGATTCTGCACGTTCACGGTCAGCTCCAAGGCGTTATTAAAGCTCGAAAGCGTGCCCACGGCGGAAATGATGTCGCCGAGATGCGGCCGGAAGGTGGCGTCGCCGGTCACGAACAGGTCGATGCCGGCCGTGCCGTCCTGCACATAGTAGGAAGCGGTCGTTCCCGAAGTGACATTGGTGTACATCGTCACCACCGCCGTGATGGCGAAGGTGTCGGCCGTGTCGCCGGCCTGCCAAGTGGTGGAATTCTCCAAACTGCGCAGATACGCGATGGAAACCTGACGGACCGGGTTGACCGTGAGGAGGGCGTTGGTGCTCGTGGTCGTGCCGAATCCGCCGGTGACCGTAAGGGTGTACAGGCCCGTCTCGTTGGTGCTCACGCCCGTGAGGACCAAAGTGGGGGTCTGCGAGCCGCTGACGACCACATTGTCCCCGGCCGCCCCGAACGGATTGGGGCCGTCATTCGGGATGGGCTGATCGTTGAAATTCCACTGGAAACTCAAGGGCCCGGTGCCGAAAGCCGAGGCGCTCAGCGTTTGGTTGCCGCCGACAGTGGCGGTGGTGGCGACGGGTTGCACCGCGAACGTGGGCGGGGTCGGGGTGCTGTTCACGGAGACGGTCACCAAGGCGGAATTGGTGGCGCCGGCCGGGTTCGTGATTTTGCAATAGTATTGACCGGCATTGGCGGCTTCGAGGTCGGAGAACAGTAATTGCGGCCCGTTGGCGCCGGCCACGGCGTTGGTCACCGGCCCCGCGGTGACTTGGTACCATTGATAGGTCAGCCCGACGCCGGAAGCGGCGACTTCCAAGAGGCCGGCGTTCCCGGAATAATTGGTCAGGCCCACCGGTTGCAGGCCGATCAAAGGCGACGCCGGGTTATTCGTGGCGACATCGGCGAAACTGGTGCCCACCATCACGTTCCGAATCAATTGGCGGCCGGAGTTGACGCGTTGGCGGAAAGCGAAGGCCTTGAGGGAGTTGGTGAGCGGGCCGTAATCGGTGATCGGGCCGGCCACGCTGGTCGCGTCGACTTCCGAGGCCGGATTGACCCAGACCGAGGCCAGGCCGTTATCGAGATCGTAGCGGAGGACGATTTGGTAATCCGTGTTCGTCGTGAGGTCCAGCGGCACGATGGCCGTGGGGCCCGCGCCCTGGGCGGTGTCGTTCGCGGCATTCGCCACGCCGATGCGGAAGGTGCCCGGGACCGTGGTGGTGAAGGGAAAAACGTTGGTGTTCGCCACCACGAAGACGCGGCCGAGGAACTCGAATTTGTCATCCATGAAATGCGCGAAATACGTCCCGCCCTGGGTGGGCAGGAGGTTCACGGCCATCGTAAAGCTGGCGTAGAGGACGGTGCCATTGCCCGTGGTGTAACCATTGGTGGCCACGGGGTCGAACCAGCGGTGGATGTATTCAGCGCCGCTTTGAAAGATGGACAACCGGCGACCATTGACCGCCGTGCCGGCGGTGCCGAAAAAATTGGAGGTGACGAGGGCATCAACCCCGCTGCCCGGGAGATGGGAAATCCACTGCGCGGAGGCAAAGCCGGGGGTGGTGTTCGTCGTAATGCAGCCCAGCGGATAGTTGGTGACGATATCGGCCCAAAACAGACTCGCCCGCGCCTGGCCCGCCGCCAGGATCGTGGAAAGTCCCAAGAGCAGCCCTAAGATGGATTTTTTCATGTATTCTCGGTGTGTGCGTGTGGTTGGTAACACTCGGATAGGATCGCCCGGATGCGGCCGGCCGGGCTCAACGCCAGCCAGCTCAGGCGGCGCCATGTTACCAGCGCCCTGCGAGAATGCAAGCGGCGCGGCGCAAAATTCCGTCACAAACCGGTGACAAATGCAGCCTCCCGGCCCACCGTTCCCGACGGGGGAGGAGGAAGGCCGGCCCGGGCCGCACTGTCAGACCGGCAACAGAACCGTCATGGTGGTGCCGCGGCCGGGGGCGGACCGCACTTTGACCTTGCCGCGATGGGTTTCCACGACGCGGCCCACGATGGCCATGCCCAAGCCGGTGCCCTTGGGTTTGCTGGTGGTGAGGAACGAGGAGAAGAGGCGCCGCTGCTGCTCGGGGGTCATGCCGGCCCCGGAATCCGTGAACTCCACCGCGACGTGGGTGGGCAGATCGCTGGCGCGGGGCAAGTGGACGGCGCGGGAAACGACCGACAGTTTGCCGCCTTGGGGCATGGATTCGGCGGCGTTCAAGATCAAGTTTAAGAAGGCCTGCTCCAACTGCGTGGCGTCCGCCATGATCACGGGCAAATCGGCAGCGAGGTTTTGCGTGAACTGAATGTTCAGGTTGCGGAGCTTGTGCCGGACGAGCAAGCCCATCTCCTCGATCAATTCATTCAAGTTCACGGCCGAGAGTTTGGGTTCGGTCGTGCGGGCAAAGTCCAAAATCTGCTCCACGATCTTGTTCAAGTGCTCCATTTTTTCCCCGATGATCCGGGCGTCCTCGTTCCGCGGATCGGCGGCGGGAAACCTCAGATCCAGGGAGTGGTAGAGCATCTTCATGACCGTGAGCGGATTGCGGATTTCATGCGCCACTTCGGCGGCCAGCAAGCCGAGGGCGGAAAGTTTCTCATTTTGCCGCAGTTGCTCCTCCACATCCACGACCCGTTCGTAGAGCCGGGCCTTTTCGAGCGCGATGGCGGAGAGTTCCGCCAGCATGGAGAGAATCCGCACCTCCTCATCCGAAAACTTGTGCGGCTCGCCCAAATAAACATTCAACGTCCCGATGGCCTTGCCCGCGAAGAGCAAGGGCACGCTCAGGAGCGAGATCAGCCCCTCGCGCCGGGCGATTTCCGTGCTCTGGTAGCGGTTGGAGGTTTGGATGTTTTCCACCTGCACGGGTTTGCGGCGCCGGACCACCGTGCCCAGGAGGCTGTCCGCGACGCTCAAGCGCGGTTTGCGCAGGTAGGCTTCGCCGGCGCCGTAGCTGGAGCGCAGTTCGAGCCATTCCCGGGTTTCATCCAGCATGAGGAGCGAACACATCTTGGCGCGGACGATGCGGCACGATTCCCGCGTGATCACGTGCAGAGCTTCGTTGACGTTCAGCGCCGAATTGATCGTGCGGGCCACGCTGGCGAGGGTTTCGAAGAGGCGCGCCTTGAGCCGGAGCTGTTCGAAAAGCCAGGTGTTCTGGATCACCCGGGCGGCCGAGATGGCCAGGGCCGCCAGCAGCTCCTGGTCCCCCGCGCTGAAGGCGTCGCGCCGGTCGGCGTCCACGTTCAGCACGCCGCGCAACTCCCCGTTCACCACCAAGGGCACCGCCAATTCGGAAATGACGTTGTCCCGCGCCTTGACGTAACGGGGGTCCTGGGTCACGTCGCCGGACCGCACCGGCTCCCCTTTGACCGCGACCCAGCCGGTGATCCCCTCCCCCACCCGCAATTTCAAGGCGGACGCGTTGGCGGGCAGGCCTTTGGAGGCTTGAATCTCGAGAAACCCGGTGTTCGGGTTGATCAACGCCACGGAACCACTGGCGGCCCGCATCACCATCACCGCCTGCTCCAGGATCAAGCGCAACGCCTCCTGCGGGTCGAGGGTGGAGTGGATAACCTTGTCCACCTCGTGCAATAAATGAAGCCGGTCGTACCGCGCCCGCAATTCCACCAGATCGTCACTCATAGGTTTCCCGTCACGCCAATCACCGCACGCGGTTGGTCAGCCACAAGCCCGCCACGGCAAAGGTCGCGTTCGGCAACCACGCCGCCACCACGGCGGGCAGGTAGCCGCCCGTGCCCAGGGCCAGACCAAAACGCAGCAGGATAAAGTAAGCAAAACAAATGCCGATACTGCCCGCCACCCCCATGAAAATATTCCGCCGCCCCGAGGCCGCCCCGAACGGAATGGCGATCAGCACCACCACCAAGCAGGTCCAAGGGGCCGCCAGCCGCCCCTGCAATTGCGTGGCCAGGAGCCAGCGGTTCTTGGGACTCACGTCCGGATGCAGGCGCAGGTAGTCCAGCAGATCGGCGATGGGCATTTCTGCGGCGCGGGCCCGGCGCACGCTCAGTTGATCGGCAAAGCGCGCCTCACGCCGGAATTGCTCCGGGGTCTCGGTGAACTCGGGAAACGCCATTTGGTTGGTGGTGCACACCAAGGTCATGTACCCGATCGTCTCGTTGGTGCCCGTGGCGGCGGCCCGGTACTCCTGCACGTTTTCAAACACCCACACGCCGCCCACCCGCGCCGCCCGCGCCGCGACAATCTTCAACCAGGCCCCATCCGGCTGCCGCCAATCCACCATCACGTTGGCCATCTCCGCCAGCTTGAAATCATACGCCCCGATCATCCAACTCCGCCGGTCCCGCGCGTTCCGCAACCCCAGATTCAGTTGCCGGGTCTTGTCCGCCGACGCGGCCCCCTGGCGGGTGTGCCGCTCCAGAATGTCCTCCGCCTTTTCCGAGCTGTACGGCGCCCACAATTCGTTCAACCCCAGCAAACCCAGGCTGCACCCCAGCCCCACCGCGAAATACGGCGCGCAGATGCGGGTCAGGCTGATGCCCGCGGCCCGCATCGCCGTCAGTTCATGATGCCGCGCGTGATTGGTGAGGGTGTACAAGAGGGCCAGCAGGAGGGCGATGGGCAGCACCAGGACGAGGAATTCGGGCAGCTTGGCCACGTAATAGGCCACCAAATCCCGGGCCTGCAGGTGGTAATCCTGGAAATGCGACAACTGCGAAAAAAGGTCAAAGGCGATCCAGAAAATTAGAAACCCGCCCAGGCAGTACCCGAGCCAAGCAAGCAATTCACGCAACAAATACCGGTCAAGCAGCCGCATTCCACCGCCAGCGTAACCGTCGCCCGCGCCCCTTGGCAAGCATGCCGCAGGCCCGGGCCGGCGGCGGGCGGGGGGCGCGGCAACCGCAATCACTCCGTGACGAGGATGACGGATTGGTGGTGGCAATGGCGCCATTGGCCTTGCCAAAAGTAGCTGAACCGGGCGGTGCCGGACTTGCCATCCCGCGCGAGGATGAGCGTGAGCCGGGTGTTGGGCACCGGGGCGGTGGCGGGGTCCACGCCCTCGGCGTGCACCACGAGCGCGGCGGGCTCCAGCGCGCAGCGACCGGCCAGCCGGGTCGGCATACGGTCGGCAATGGCGGCGGCGGGGCCGAACACGGGCCCCACCAGGCCGGTGCCGGTTACCATGGCGGCCCCCGGCGCCAGGGTCAGGCGGACCAGGAAGGCGGGCAGCGGCACGGTCCGGTGGCCGGCCGCACTGATATAATAGGCGACCTGAACGAGCGAAGCGGCGGCAAGGTTCATAACGATTGTCGATTCTGATTACGACGGTGCCTCCGCAGTCCATCCGGCCCAACGGTTCGGCCGGTGGAGCCGCGGGCAACCCCGTCACTCAGATTCTCTCGCAATCGGGCGGTTCGGATTGCAAGAAACTTTGGTTTTCTTTTGCTTTGCTTTCGGGGTGGTTGGGCGGGAGGGGCGCCAAAGTTGTTGCCAAGGGGCGGGCGGTGGGGTTGGATGGTCCCAGCCGCCCGCCGGGAAGAGCGCGGGCCGGACTTCGTGACCGGACAAACGTATGACTCGCTCGCAAATACTGGACCTTTATTTCGTGGACGCGCGGCACAAGCTGATCGATCTGGCGGCCTTCCTTGACCGCTGGGAACGCGCGGAGGGCGGGGAGGATTTCCGCATGGCGGCGTTCCGCCGGGCGTTGCAGGAGCTCGCCGGCGGCCCGGGTGACCGCGCGGAACGGGTGTTGCTGGCGTTCAGCGATCCCACCACGGAACCGATTCCGGCCGCCACCACCAAAGCCGCCTGCGGCGCTTGGCCGGGCGCCCACTAAGGCCGGCACCGCCCCCCACCCCGACCATTTTCCAACTTTTCCCCCGCCATGCGTTACATTGAACCCCACGCCCACATGGTCAGCCGCGTCACGGACGATTACGTCCACATGGTGACGGCGGGCTGCGCGGCGGTCTGCGAGCCGGCCTTTTGGGCGGGCTTTGACCGCAGTTCCGCCGCCGGCTTTTACGACTATTTCCGGCAATTGACGGAGCACGAACCCAAGCGGGCGGCCAAATTCGGCCTGCCGCATTACTGCTGGTTGTGCATCAACCCGAAGGAATCCGAGGACACTCAACTGGCCGACGAGGTGCTCGCCTTGATCCCGAGTTTCCTGGACCAACCCACGGTGCTGGGGATTGGCGAAATCGGCTTGAACAAGAACAGCCGCAACGAAATCCAGGTCTTGGAGAAGCATGTGGACCTGGCGGCGCGCCACGGGCAATTGGTGCTCGTGCACACGCCCCATTTGGAGGACAAGCTCAAGGGCACGCGGCTCATCCTCGACGTCATCAAGAACGAATCGCGCCTGGCGCCCGGCCGGGTGATCATCGACCACGTGGAGGAGCACACCGTGAAGCTGGTGTTGGACACGGGCATGTGGGCGGGCATGACGCTCTACCCCGAGTCCAAATGCTCGCCGGCGCGGGCGGTGGACATGGTGGAGGTTTACGGCGGGGAACGCATCTGGATGAACTGCGCGTGCGACTGGGGCGTGAGCGATCCGCTGGCGGTGCCCAAGACGGCCTTGGAGATGCGTAAACGCGGCCACAGCGCCGCGGCCATCGACCGGTTGATTTACCAGAACCCGGCGCGGTTTCTCGGCCAGTGTCCCAAATTCAAACTGCCGGCGGACTAACCGGCGCGGCCTCGGCGTTCAACCACGCCAGGTAACGCTCACTCCCCGCGGCTCCCCGGAGCACCAGGAATTCCGGGGTGTCGTAGGGATGCCGCTCCAGGATCAACCGCTCCAACGCGGCCAGCCGCGCCGAGGTGGTCTTGAAAACGATTTGCACTTCGGCCCCCTTGGTTAACTTGCCCTGCCACCAGTAGTGGGATTCCACGCCGGAAAACAGGTTGGCGCAAGCGGCCAGCCGCGCTTCCAGCGCCGCGCGCGCCAAGCGGCGGGCCACTTTGCGGTCGGGGGCGGTCACGAGCACCAAGCGCAGATTTGTCGCGGTTTTCATACCCGTTGAGCAAGGGCGTTTTGCCGCCGGCCGGCAAGCGGATAATTCGCTTTGCATCCCGGGGGCGATGGGGCAGGATGCGGGCAAAGACGCCCCGCCACACCGCGCCCGCGCCGCCACCGCCAACCGCGGGAGCGCCCGGAAGGACCACAGCGGCGACGGGGCCAAGATTATGCGAATCTTAATTGCGACGATCACGGCCGGGGCGGGCCATTTGCAGGCCGCCGCCGCGCTGGAGGAAGCCTGGCGCGAAGCGCAGCCGGGGGACGTGGTGGAACGGGTGGATGTGCGGGATTTCTTTTCCCCGCTGCACCGCAAAGTGTACACCGACGGCTATGTGCAACTGATCGCCAAGGCGCCCGAATTCTGGGGCCTGGTGTTCAAACAGACCGACAACCCGGAACTGGTGCGCAAACTGGCCAAGTTCAAAGCCGCCTTCAAATCCAACAGCACCCGGAAAATCGCCGCGCACATCCGCGACTTCGCGCCGGACGCCGTGGTCTGCACGCACTATCTGCCGCTGGAAATCCTGGGGCAGATGCGCGCGCGCTGGGAGGGGCGGCCGCCGCTGACGATCAGCGTGGTGACCGATTTCGAGGCGCACGCGCTGTGGATGGAGCCGAACGTGGACCTGTACTGCGTGGCGGCGGAGGAAACCAAGGCCCGCCTGGTCGCGCGGGGCGCGCCGCCGGCGGATGTGCTCGCCACGGGCATCCCCATTTCGCGCCGGTTCAGCGCCGCGCCGGACGCGCCGGCGGTGCGCAAGCGCCTGGGCTTGCGCGATGACCTGCCCATCCTGCTCGTGCTGGGCGGCGGTTTCGGCATGGGGCCGGTGGCGGAAATCCTGACCGAGCTGGACAAGCTCGCGCTCCCCTTCCAAACGGTGGTGGTGGCGGGCCGCAATGAAGAACTGCGCCGCGAATTGGCGGTGCGGGACCACCGGCATCCCACCCAAATCCTGGGCTTCGTGAACAACATGCAGGATTTGATGGCGATCGCGGACATGATCATCACCAAGCCGGGCGGGCTGACCTCCTCCGAGGCGCTGGCGCTGGGCAAGCCCTTGTTCATGCTCAATCCCATTCCGGGCCAGGAAGCGGCGAACAGCGATTTCCTGCTCGGGCACGGGGTGGCGGCCAAGGCGAACCGGGTGGAGGATTTGCCGTTCCGCCTGGAGCAATTGTTGGGAACGCCCAAGCTGGCGGCGATGGCGGAGGCCGCCAAGCGGCTGGGCCGGCCGAACGCGGCCCGGGACATCTGCGCGGCGGTGACCGCGCGCCTGGCCGCCCGGGCCGCGGCCCCGCCGCCGGCACCTGTGCCCACGCCCGCGCCGGCCCCCGCCCGCAAGGCGGCCAAAAAATCCGGCGCCCGGCGCGCCTGAGCCACCGCTTGGCCACCCCACCCGGATCTCCGCCGCCGGTCGCGGCGCTCGACCGCGCCCGGCGCAAAGCGTATTGGCGGCTGCTGCCGCTGCTGGCGCTGTGCTACATCATCGCCTACGTGGACCGCACCAACGTGGGCCTGGCCAAACTGACCATGGCCAACGACCTGCCCGCGTTCACGAATGACGTGATCGGGTTGGGCATGAGCCTGTTCTTTCTGGGCTACGTGCTGCTGGAGATTCCGGGGTCCCTCATGGTCGAGCGCTGGAGCGCCCGGCGCTGGATCTGCCGCATCATGGTCACTTGGGGATTGACGGCCGCGCTCACGGCCTTGGTGAAAACACCGGGGCACTTTTATGCCGTGCGTTTTCTCTTGGGTTTGGCCGAGGCGGGCTTTTTCCCCGGGGTGATCGTGTACCTCACCCATTGGTTTCCCGGACGGGACCGCACGCGGGCGCTGGCCTGGTTTCTGGTGGCCACCCCGCTCGCGCAAATCGTCAGCCCGAAAATTTCCAACGCCCTGCTCCAACTCGGGCCCGGGGCGTTGGGTGCGGGACTGCACGGCTGGCAATGGATGTACATTTTCTGGGGGCTGCCGGCGGTGGTGCTGGGCATCGCGGTTTGGGTCCTGCTGCCCGACCGGCCGCGGGACGCCCGTTGGCTGAGTGACGAGGAACGGGCGGCGTTGGAAGCGGAACTGGCCGCGGACCAGGCCCGCCGCGCCGGGCGCCACCGCATGACGTTCCGGCAGGCGTTGGCCAATCCCAAGGTGCTCTTATTGGTGCTGGCCTATTTTTGCTCGACGACCGGCACCTATGGCATTGAGTTCTTCCTGCCCAGCATTCTCAAGCAATGGTACTCGCTCAAGTTGGACGCCATCACCTGGCTGGTGATCCTGCCGCCGTTGCTGGCGTTGTTCGGACAACTGCTCACGGGGTGGAATTCGGACCGCACGAAGGAGCGCCGGCTGCACGCGGCCGTGCCGATGAGCGTGGCGGTGGTGGCGCTGGCGCTGACCCCGTTCACCCAAGGTCATCTCGCGCTCACGATCGCCGGTTTTATGATCGCCTTCACCGGCCTCAAATCCTATCAGCCGGCGTTTTGGTCGCTGCCGACGTTGTTCCTGACGGAAACGGCGGCCGCGGGCAGCATCGGGCTGATCAATTCCCTGGGCAACTTGGGCGGTTTCCTGGGCCCCACAATGATCGGGGCGATCGAAAAGCACACCGGCTCGTTCGTCGGCGGGCTCTACTTCATCGCGGGCAGCATGGCGCTGAGCGCCCTGATTATTTATGGCCTGCCGGTGGGGCGACGGGATCGCCCGCCACCCACTTGACGCTGTGGTCGCCGGTGACGGCGACGGTTTCCGCCGGGGAATCGATGCGGAAAAAGGACCACGGTCCGGGAATGAACGGGTATTTCTCGATGACCCGTTCGTCGATCTCGACGCCCAGGCCCGGGCCGTTGGGCACCACCAGGTCGCCCCGCTCGATCGCCAGGGGATCGCGGAGGATTTCGTCGGCCAAGGGGAAGGGATACATGCCGGGACGGCCGGCGTTGGCATAGCAAGGGTACTCCAGCCATTCCACCACTTCCGGCCCCCAGCAAATGCCCAAGTGGGCGGCGGCCAGCACTTCCAAAGTTGTGCCCCAGCTGTGGAAAGCGAACTTCAAACCCGCGGCGCGGACCTGTTCAAACACCCGGCGGCCTTGGGCGAATCCGCCCTGGCAGCAAACGTCCATCTGAATGTAATCCGCGCCGCCGGTGCCGATGAGATCGGTGAAACCGGCTTCATCGGGTTCGTGCTCGCCGCTGGCCACGGGCACGGCGCCGGCGGCGCGCAATTGGCGGTAGGCGGCATGGTCATCGGGCGGCAGCGGTTCCTCCAGCCAGGTGGGGGCGTACGCCCGCATGGCCTGCGCCAATTCCGTCACGGTCGCGAGGGAGTAGTTGCGATCCCCCATGCGCCACCAGGAGTGGGCGTCGATCATCAGCCCCATGTCCGGCCCCACGGCGGCGCGCATGAGTTCCACCGTGCGCAAATCCTCGGCCGGGCCGAGCGCCGGGCGCATTTTGTAAGCGGGGAAACCCAGGCCCGCGATGGCGGCGGCTTCCGCGGCGAAGCGTTCCGGGGCCATGTACATCCCGGCGCTGCCGTACAATTTGATGCGGTCGCGGCGCCGGCCGCCGACCAATTCGGAAAGCGCGCAGCCTTCGAACTTCGCCGCCAAGTCGAGCAAGGCGATTTCGACGGCGCGATAGGTCTTGGTGGTTTCGCGATCGGCGAGAAAATTCAATTTCGCCCAATCGCGCGGATCCCGCCCGAGGAGGAACGGGCGGATGATGTCATGAATTTCCTGCTCCGCCCGCGCGTGGGCCGGCCCCGGCGCGTAGCCCACCAACCCGTTGTCCGCGCGCACGCGGATCAACATGGCGTCCCGCTTGAGAATGGTCCGTTCGCCCCCCCAGAACGGCAGGCGCAACGGCGCCGGCAGGGGATACGACATGAGAAACGCTTGAACTTCGGTGATGCGCATAAGGATGGGTACGAAAAGGCGGCCGGGAAATCAAGCCGTGGCGGTCGCGGGGAGGGCGGCGACGTGCGCCGCCCCGAGCAGGGCGGTCTTGGCATTCAACACGACCCGCACCGGGATGCCGGCGAGCAGGGGGCGCATCGGACCATGCTCCAAGAAGCCCGCCATAAATTCGGGTTGGCGCAGTTGGGGGAGGATTTTGGGGGCGATCCCCCCGCCGAGAAACACGCCGCCCGTGGCCATCAACTTGAGCGCCAGGTTCCCCGCTTCGGCGCCGTAGTACCGCACCATCATGGCCAAAGCCTGGGCGCAACGGGTGCCCGTCCCCTCCCCCGCCGCCCGGGCGATCGCGGCGGCCGCGTCGCCCCCGGCCAGGGACTCCGCGAATCCCGCCGGCTCCGTCCCGCGCCCGGTGGCGCAGAGGAACTCGTAAATGTTGACCAACCCCATCCCGGAGAGGACCTTTTCCCAACTGACATGGCCGTCGCGCCGGTGCAAATAGCCAAACAATTCGGCATCCAAAGCGTTCATGGGGCCGAAGGTGGCGTGGCCGCCTTCGCAGGGGTACGGGAGATGCCGGTGGCCGTCCCAGAACAAACCGGCCTCCCCCAAGCCGGTGCCGGCGGCGATGATCGCCTGGTGGCCCTCGGCGGCGGGATCACCGGGATTGAGCGTCACGAAATCCTCGGCGGCGAGTTGCCGCAGCCCCCAAGCGTTGGCTTCGAGATCATTCAGCAGGCGCAACCGGCCCGGGGCCAGGCCCAATTCCGCGGCCAATTCCACCTCGTGCAAAAGCCAGGGCAGGTTGGTCAAACGCCCCACCCCGTGGCGGACCGGTCCCGCCACCCCGAACGCCGCGGCCGCGACCCGGGGCGCCCCTTGGGTGCTGAGAAATTCGCGAACCACTTCGGCCAGGCCGGCGTAACGGCGGCTGGGGAAAGCGGCGTCGACGACCAACCGCAAATCCGCGCCTTCCCGGCGGAACAAGCCGAGGTTGACCTTCGTACCGCCAATGTCGCCCGCTAAAATCATGATGGCCGATTCAATCCGAAAGCGGGCCCGAAAGCCATGCCAATTTTGGGGCAGCTTCCACTTGACGGCGCCGATTCAGGAAGCCATGCACCATGCGGAGAACGAAAAAGGGGATTCACAGGGAACGAGCCGCCTGCCGCGTCGGTACCGATCGCGGCCGGTCCGGCTCGCGACCGCCCACCCGCCGGCGTAACCGCAGGGCCTGCTCCACGGCCAAGGGGGAAGCGGAGCCCGCCACGGGACCAGGTTCCTCCGATCGTGCCACCGCCGGGGCATGGGACAGAACCTGGATTTTGGCGAGTGTCCCCCGGCTCCGCCCACATCCGCTCCCGGCGCTGGAAGCGCCGCCCACCGTCGGCCTCCACGCCAGCGGAGCTTTCCTCCGCCCGCTGAAACCTTGCCACGCGGAATCCGGACCGGGAACCGTGGCGACGGCGGGCTGGGAAAGTAAAATCTTAGAGCGTGTTTTAAAAATGCCTTTACACTGCCTTCGCCAGTCGGCGAACCATGATCCGAATCATGCACAGCCGGGCCATGGCTTCGCTGTGGTCGGTGCGGACTTCGTAATCGCGCACCAACCGCCGCGACTTCATG
>CAIYZC010000667.1 GCA_903930565.1 uncultured Pedosphaera sp. | reverse complement strand
GACCAGCGCGGCGCGGCAGGAACCGTACGCCAGGGCGAAGAGCCAGCCGGCGCCGGCGAACGCGAGCCACTTCACCCAAAGCGAGGCCCGCGGGAGCAGCCAGCAATAGCCCACGGCGAAGGAAATGAACGGTCCAAAAATGGCGGAGTGGGCGGCTTGCTCGCGCCACGGCGAGCGGAACAAGGGTTGGTTGCGCAGGAGCAGTTCGTTGACCCCGCCCGTGCCCGTCGCCAGGGACGCCACCAAATCCGCCGGGCCGGTGCGGCCGAGCTTTTCGCAATAGCGGACCGTGTCGCCGGGGCGGCCGGTGAGCACGGCGGCGGAATACAGCCCCGGCCATTGCGAACCACCTTCCCGGGCCTCGTTCGCCAATTGCCGCAGGGTGGCCGCGTCCGGCACGTTCAGCGTCAGGGCGGTCAAGGCCCCCCAATCCAAGCGTTGGCCGAGGGACATGAAATCCAAGAGCATCAATTCGACCGGTTCGGTACTCCCGCCCTTGGCGGCGGTGGCGGCGAGTTGTTGCACCGATTCGGCGAGCGCCGGGGCGACCAGTTCGCTTTCCAAGAGCATTCCGCCAATGGCGATGGCCGCGTCCAAGGCTTGACCGGAGGCGGACGTGGACGGCGGGAAAATGACCGTATTGGTGAGGCGGCGCAACGCGAGCAGGCCGGCCAGACCGGGATGTGAGGAAGCGGCCAGGTAATCCAGCAGCGCGGCGCGATTCTCCACCCGGAGCACCACGTCACTGAAGGGTTCGGGCGTGTCCTTGACCAACTGCGGCGCGGCGCCGAGCACGCTGCTCCACGCCGGGGCGGGGGCGCCCCAGACATCGACCACCGGTTGCGCGCGGGCCAGTTGGGCGAGCGCGGCGGCCAAGGCGTCCGCTTCGGGATCCTGCCCCAGGCGGGCCGCGGTGAGCAGCCAGCGGGCGGGGCCGGGTTGTTGCGCTTTGACGCTGGCCAAGCCGGCGGCGGCGAGGGTGGGGGTGCGCTTGCCGGCGCGCTCCAGCACGCTGAACTCCACCGCGCGCAAGTGGATGGGCAGCAACCAGCCCCCCAGCAGCAAAGCCAGGCCGAGCAGGGCGGCCACCGCACCCCAAAGGCAGTTCTTGATGTTCATGCTGTTTGCGCGCGACCGTTTTGCATCGGCGGAGTAATCTGCCCGCGCCCGTTGGGGGAAGCGAGAAATATTACGTCCGCCGGGTAAAACGACACGTTTTGGACGCCGCCCCCCGCCGGGCTATTCAGCCGACCCGCGGGCCTTCCCCGCCGAGCAGTTCGCGGACCGCCCGCAGCATCGCGATTTGCACGGAGCGCCGCCCCATTTCCGCTTCCACGTTCAGATAAGGAATCCCCCGCCGGGCGCAAAACACCGACAACGAACCATCGTCGCGCACCCGGCCGTTGTCCTGGAGCACGACATTCCAATCCTGTTCCCGCAGCCGGGCGAAGTGCGCCGGCTCGGTCACATAGAAGAAATCGAACGGGGAGTGCCGGGAAGCCTGGTGTACCGCGGCGGCATCCGCGGCCAAATCACCCCCCGGGGCAAAACTCGCCACGGAAAAGGGGCCGATGGTGGTGTTGTGCAGGGCGATGAGGACGGGCTCGGACGCCAGGGCAAAGCGCTCCAAGTAGGCCGCCGCGAAGGACCGAATGGCTGCGTGCGCCGCCTCCGTGTAGTGGGAATGCCGGACCAGGGTGGCCGCGATGCCGGCCTCCGAGAACATCCGGTTCGGGTCGAATTGATACTCGCCACCGGCCAACGCAAAGCGGATCAAGCGTTCGCCCGAATGCGTCAATTCGATCAAGCGACCCCCGAATTCCGCCAAGTTCGCCAAGCCCGCCGCCACGGACGTGTCCTCGTCGTCGTGGACGTTCAAGAACGTCGGCCGGGGCGGTCCGTTTTGGTGGACCGTGGCGGCGATGGTCCCCGCGCCGAGCGGCAGGTGGATCCGGGTGGCGTCCGGCAGGGTGGGGGGCATCGCTCAGTTGCCGTTCCAGCCTTGGAGATAGGCGAGGACGAGTT
>CAIYZC010000666.1 GCA_903930565.1 uncultured Pedosphaera sp. | reverse complement strand
GTGCTAAACACGCCCAACAAGATCACGGCGGACGATTTCGCGGGCTGGGTCCAGGAACGGGGCATCTATTTCCCCAGTGAATGGGATGAACACTACGTGCCCATCCTTGCCTGCAACGATCCGGGCGAGAACCCGCTGCGCAGCGGGTTGCTGGTGGCGCCGCACGGCAAGGGGTGGTTTGTATACACCTCAATGGTTTGGTTCCGCGAACTGCCCGCGGGCGTGCCCGGGGCGTTCCGCCTGTTTGCCAACCTGGTGTCCCTCGGCAAATGATGAAGGCCGCCGCACCCAGCCCGCCGGCCGCGCCGGTCGATGACGCGCTGACCGGCCTGCCCGGCCTGCGCACCTGGCCGCGGGTGTACGCCTTCGTGGTGGTTTCGTTTATCGTCTGGGTCGTGCTGCTGGCGGTTCTGCCGCGGCTCTTCGCATGAAGTTCGCCGCCCGCGGTCGCGGCGCGCCCCTCCGCCGCCGCCCTTCATGAACGGCCTCGATTACGCCATTCTGCTGATCACGATCCTCGGCATCGCCGGGTATGGGATGTGGCGCACCCGCGGGGGGCAAAACCTCCGCGGCTACCTGCGCGGCTCCGGCGAAACCCGCTGGTTCGCCATCGGGTTGTCGGTCATGGCCACGCAGGCCAGCGCGGTGACGTTTTTGAGCACTCCCGGACAGGGCTTTGAAAGCGGCCTGGGCTTCGTCCAAATCTATTTCGGGATGCCGCTGGCGTTGATCCTGATCGCCACCGCCTTCCTGCCAATCTACCGCCGGCTGAATGTTTACACCGCCTACGAGTATCTGGGCCGCAGGTTCGACACCAAAACGCGGTTGCTGGGCGCGACGATTTTCCTCCTGCAACGCGGGCTCGGCGCGGGCATCACGCTCTACGCGCCGGCGATCGTGCTGTCCACGGTCATGGGCTGGCGTTTGGATCTCACCATTTTGTGCGCGGGGGTGGTGGTGATTGCCTACACCGTCGCGGGCGGGAACGAGGCGGTAAACGTCACCCAGAAGTATCAGCTGGCCGTGATCTTCGCGGGCATGGTGGCGGCGTTGGTCATCTTGCTCAGCCGGTTGCCGGCGGGGTTGGGCTGGGTGGATGCGTTCCGCGTGGCGGGGCATTTTCATCATCTGGACGCCGTGAGCCTGTCGACCAACCCCAAGGAACGTTACACGCTGTGGTCCGGCCTGCTGGGGGCGCCGTTCCTCATGCTGGCGTATTTCGGCACCGACCAATCGCAGGTGCAGCGGTACCTCGGCGGCGCCTCCTTGCGCGAAAGCCGGCTCGGCCTGATGTTCAACGCGGTGTTCAAGATTCCGATGCAGTTTTTCATCTTGTTGCTCGGCGTCCTGCTGTTCGTGTTTTACCAATTTGAACGCCCCCCGGTGTTCTTCAACGAGGTCGCTTGGCACGACCGGGCCGTGGCGCCGGCGACCGCCCCGCGGGTCGCCGCGGTGGAACAAAGCTTTCAGGCCGCCCACACGGCGGAACGGGGCCATCTGACCGCGTGGTTGGACGCCCGCCACCGGGGGGATGCGGCCGCCGCCGAAACCGCCGCCGGCGCCGCCACCGCGGACCGCGCGGCGTTGGATGCGGCGCGCAAGGAAGCCCGGCTGGTCATCGACCCCAAGGGGCGGACGAATGACGCGGACTACGTCTTCATCGGCTTCATTCTCCACTACCTGCCGCATGGCTTGATCGGCCTGCTGGTTGCGGCGTTTTTCGCCGCCGCGCTCTCCGCGAAAGCCGCGGAACTGAACGCGCTCGCCTCCTCCACGATCGTGGACTGGTACCGGCACGTGCTGCGCCCCGGCGCCACGGACGCCCACTACCTGCGGGCCTCGAAGGGCTTCACCATCCTGTGGGGGGTGATTTCGGTCACCTTCGCCCTGTCCGCCACGTTGGTCGAGAATCTGATCCAGGCGGTGAACATTATTGGTTCCATTTTTTATCCGATCATGCTGGGGCTGTTCGTCGTGGGCTTTTTCCTGCGTTGGATTGGCGGCACCGCGGTGTTCTGGGGCGCCCTGGCGGCGCAGGCGCTGGTGATCGTTTTGTTCCTGCGCTGGGACATCAGTTACATTTGGTTCAACCCGATCGGCTGCCTGGCCTGCGTCGGGTTCAGCGCGCTGGTCCAACTTGGCTTTCCGCCGGCGGCATCCGCCGGCCAACCCCTCCCCACTCGATGAGCGACTCCCCCGTGATTTGCTTCGGCCAGCAGCCCTGCGGCTTTTTCCCCAAGCGCTTTCTCTACGCCAAGTTCGTGACCGCGCGGCGGTTGCAGGCGGAAATCGGCGGCGAAATCGTGTTCTTTTGCCACGACAGCGACCACGATTACCGGGAGACCAAAACGCTGCTCCGGCACCGCAAGAACCAGGAGGCGTTGCTCCTGAACTTTGGTTTTCGGAACAAAACCCAGCGCAAATTCTCCCCGTTGTACCGGAAGGAAATCGCGGCGGATTGGCAGGCCAAAACGGCGGTGCAAATCCACCCTTGCATCGCACCGGAATGGGTCCCGGTTTTCGCCGGCGCCCGGGCGGAGAACGTCGCGGATTTTTGCCTGGCGATGTACGCGGGCATGGGCCTGCTGGCGGGGGTGCGGGTGGTGCGCTCCAGCGATCCCGCGGTGCGCCGCGCCGCGTGCGCGATCTCCGATTGCTTTGTGGACGTGCCCTACGAGGGGGAAATCGTCCGCGCCAAGGTGCAGGGGGATGAATTCCTGCTGCACGAAGGGGGCGACGCGTTCATCCGCCTGCCCGCCCAGCCGTACACGCAGGAGCAGATCAGCCCGACCCGCGACACGCGCCTCCGCTGGATGCAATCGGTGATCCACTGCACCCACTACATTGCGGGCGCCGGCGAAACCCAATACCTCAACCGCGCCGACGCCCCGGAAATCACTTATGTCCCCCGCGATGTCATCGACCGATCCGACGAGGCTTACACCGACCACCCCGCCTGAGCCGCTCCCGGCCCTGCTGGCCTTCGGCGCGCACCCGGATGACCTGGAATTCGGCTGCGGCGGCGTGTTGGCCAATGAGGCCCGCCACGGGCGGCCGGTGCACCTTGTCGTCTGCTCGCGCGGGGAATCCGCCTCCCACGGCACTCCGGAAATCCGGGCCGGCGAAGCCGCCGCCGCGGCCCGACTGCTGGGCGCCACGTTGGAATTCCTGGAACTGGACGGCGATGCGCACTTGGAAATCCGCGCGGCCCACGCCCTCACCCTCGCCGCGGTGATCCGCCGCGTGCGCCCCGGCTTGATCCTGGCCCCCAGCCTGGGCGAAAACCAACATCCCGATCACCATCGGCTCGGGCGCCTGATCCGCGACGCGGCGCGCCTGGCGCGTTACGGCGGGGTCGCGGAATTGCGCGGCCAACCCGCGCACGCGATCCAGGCATTGTTCTACTACGCCATCACTACGGAGGCCGAACCCGCGGACCTTTCGCCGTTGCTGGTGGATGTCTCCGATCCCGCGGTGTTGACGGCTTGGACGGCGGCGATGGCGGCCCACGCTTCCCAAGTCACCGCCCGCAACTATGTGGACCTCCAGGTCACGCGCGCCCGACTGCTGGGCTTGCGCGCCGGGGTGTCCCATGCGCAGGCGCTGTATCCGAACGATCCGCCTTTGCTCGGTTCCCTGGCCCAACTCGGCGCTTCCGCCCGCCGCTTTTGAACCCCATGTGTGCCGCCGATTCCGCCCCCCTCAAACTCGGCCTGGTGTGCTACCCCTCGGTCGGGGGCAGCGGCATTCTGGCCTCGGCCCTTGGCGCCGAACTCGCCGCCCGGGGACACGAGGTCCACTTTGTCGGCTACGAGCGCCCCTTCCGCCTGCCGCTGGACCGCCCGCGGCTGTTCTTTCACCCGGTGTCCATCAATGACTACGGGTTGTTCAAGTATCCGGACTACACCCTGCCGCTGTCGGTCAAGCTGGCCGAAGTGAGCCGGGCCCACGGCTTGGACCTGCTGCACGTGCATTACGCCGTGCCCCACGCCACCGCGGCCATTCTCGCCCGGTCCATGCTGCCGCGGGCCATCCGGCCCCGGGTCGTCACCACGTTGCACGGCACGGACACCACGCTGCTGGGCCGGGACCCCGGTTACGGCCCGGCGATCAGCCACGCGCTGGCGTGCTCGGATGCCATCACCACTGTGTCGGCCGATCTCGCGCGCGAGACCCGGCGGGTGCTCCACTGCGACCGACCCATCGATGTGATTCACAATTTCTTCGACCCGCGTCCACCCACCCGCTCCCGCGCGGAAGTGCGGGCGGAATTGGGCGTGACGGACGAGTTGATCATCCTGCACTCCTCCAACCTGCGCCCGGTGAAGCGTCCGGACCTGCTGCTGCAAACGGCCGCCCTGCTCCCCTCTGATGTGCCGTGGAAACTGGTCATTCTGGCCGGCGAATCCTTCGCCCCGTTCTGCGCGGCGGTGGAGGCGTTGCGCCTCGGCGATCGGGTGATCGTACGGGAGAAGGTCCGTCACATTGAGGATTACCTCCAGGCGGCGGACCTGGCCCTCTTCACCTCCCAAACGGAAAGCTTTTGCCTGGGCATTCTGGAGGCCATGTTCTTTGCGTGCCCGAGCGTCGCGAGCCGGGTCGGCGGCATTCCGGAGGTGATCGTGGACGAGGTCAGCGGGATGTTGGTCCCCTTTGGCGAACCGGCCGCGTATGCGGCGGCGTTGACCGACTTGTTGCGCGATCCCGCGCGGCGGGCCGCCTTGGGCCGCGCCGCGGAACAACGCGCGCGGGAATGCTTCAGCGCCGACGTCATCGTGCCCCGGTACGAGGCCCTTTACCGCCGGGTCCGTGCCGCGGCGCCGATGGATTTTGATTCCCTTTCGCCGGCGATCCCGTAGTTTTCGCCCATAATGCAAATCCGACTTGTCCCTTGTCTGGCGGGCGGCGCTCTCGCCGCACTGACCCTGTTGTCCGCCGCGGCGCAGGAAAGCTCCCCCCTCACCCTCGCCAATCCCTTGGCTCCCCTGAGCTTTGAGCCGGTGTGGAACGCCTCGGTCACCACGGTGTATGACACCGACGGTCACGCCCATTTCGGCGGCGCCAAGCTGGCCAACTCGGACGCCTTTAACCTCAATCTCAATGTCGGCACCCGCGTGTGGCTGCCTTGGCAAGAGGGCTTGTTCGTGCCCCTCGGCTTGCGCTCGGAGAACGCCTACCTTGGCCAGGTCGCCGGCGCCCCCGTGGATTCGAGCATCCACACGCTCCGCCTCTCCACGGGCTTGGGCTATAATTACCACGAAACGTGGACTTTCACCGCGCTGATTTCCCCGGAACTCTATCGCTTCGACCACGTGGGCAGCGACACGATTGGACTATCGGGCGGCCTGCTCGCCACGCACCGGGTCAGCACCAATTTCAGCTATGTGTTCGGCGTCTTCATCGCGCCGGACAACGACGTGCCCGCTTTTCCCGTCCTGGGTCTGCGCTGGCGCGTGAACGAGGAATACCTGCTGGAGTTGGGCCTGCCCCGGACGCGGTTCACGGGCCGCCTCAATTCCGACCTGGCTTGGTACGTGGGCGCCGACCTCGGCGGTATGACGTATCGCACCAGCGCTTCGCTGGGCAACCGCCTGGGGCAAAGCCAGTACAACAACGCGCTGGCCACGGATCGCGACGTGCGGGTGGGCGCGGGCTTCAGTTTTCAATTGTTGGCCAACCTGCGGGCGGAATTGGACGGCGGTTACTCGGTGTACCGGGAGTTGGATTTCCACCGGATCGGCACCGATGTCCGTTTCGGCCCGGCGCCTTATGTCCGCGCCGCGTTGGGTATCCGGTTCTGAGCCAAAGCCAGGGCGTCCGGGATTCCCGGGCGCCACCTCGCCCCCGGCCCGGAACCTTGGTTCCCGACCGGGGGCGATTCCCCACTTGAGCGATCCCCCCCGTTACTTGGTGGCTGGGCTCGCCAAGGTACGCACCATCCGCTCCAGCTCCAGCAGCCGTGGGCGCAGGAGCTCGTTTTCATCGGTCCGCTGACGCAGCACGGCGTTCATGCGCTCGACATTTTGGTTCAGGCCTTGGATGGCGGCCAGGGCGACGCCGTCCTCATCCACCGAGCCGATGGC
>CAIYZC010000665.1 GCA_903930565.1 uncultured Pedosphaera sp. | reverse complement strand
GAGGGGGGCCAAGGGGATCGGAGACTTAATCCGCTTGAGGTTCTTTGGTGATGGATGACGGCTCGTCCGATCGAGCGGAACTTCATTCCGCACTCCACAACGCTGGCGCGTGGACGAATGACCGGGGACCGATGGTGCGGGTTGGTTGGGTAGGGTTTGGGCCGCTTTTGGGGTGAAGGCCTCGGAGAGCGGGGTGTTCGGACGCGGAGATCTCCTGGCCATCAGAGATGGCCGGATACGGCAGGTCGGAGACCGGCCCCACGTAAGCCGGAGTGGCGGGTTATTTGGCGGGGGTGGAGTCGAGGAGTTGGATGCGGAGGTGGCGGTATTCCATTTGGCCGCGGTCGCCTTCGAGGCCGATGGGACCGGCGGTGGCGGGGATTTTCATGGCGGCTTCCAGGACTTCGCCGTTGCAGGTGCAGTAGGCGGTGCCGCCTTTGACGGTGACGACGAGCTCATTCCAATCCTGGGCGCGGTATTGCTGGAGTTGCTTGTAGGGGCCGGCGATGAGGTAATCGCGGCATTGCAACTGGGGGCCGCGGATGAACACACCACTGTCGGCAAAGGGGGAGGCGCGGAATTCCAATTTGAGGACGAAATCGCCGGTGAAATCGCGGGTGGTGGAAATGGCCTGGATTTTGCGCCCTTCGGCCGGGGTGGTGACGACGAGGCGGCCGTGGCGGACGACGTAGCGGCCGTCGTCGCTGGCGGTCTTGCCGTCGAATTTGACGGGTTCGGTCACGATGGGCCAGGGCGGGGAATTGGGGTCGCTTTTGCGCCAGTTCTGGGCGGCTTGGATGTCGCCAGCGGAGGTGGGACGGTAGCCCCAGCCGGTGAGGTCGCGGCCGGTAAAGAGCGAGGTGAAGCCGGGTTCGGGCGCGTAGACGTCGTCGGCGGTGTCCATCAATTCGAGGGTGGCGAGGATGGTGCGCAGACCGGCGGCCCATTTTTGGTAGCCGAGATTGTTGGGATGCAGGAGGTCGGGGAATTCGGCTTCCTTGGCATCGCCCTGGGCGTTGGCGAACTGGGGCCAGGTTTCCAGAAAGGTGACCTGGGGGTTGCCTTTGACGACGCCGGCGTACAATTGGTTGATTTGTTTGATTTTGGCGGCGGGCCGTTTCTTGGTTTCAGAGCTGGGGAAGACCTGGCAGACGATGACGGGCATTTTGGCGTTGTGCGCGGCAAGGCGGGCGAGGATGAGGCGGAGGTTGCCGGCAATGGTTTCGGGTTCGGCGTTTTCCTCCAGGTCATTGGTGCCGATGAGCAGGATCACGGCGGCGGGGTGGAGGGCGAGGACATCTTCATCCAAGCGGAGGAGCACGCCGCGGGAGGTGTCGCCGCTGATGCCGCGGTTGGCGGCCTGGAGGCCCGGGAAGGCGCCTTTGAAGTCATCCCCCCACCCTTGCGTGATGGAGTCGCCGAGGAATACGACCGCGTGCTGATCGGCGGCGACGCGCGCCCCCCAAGCGGCGCGGCGCTGGGCCCAGAGTTGGCGGAACCAATCGTAGCGGCGGATGGGACCGGCGCCGGGCAGGCCGTCGTCGGTGGCGGGCAATTCCCAATGGGCGGCGGGTTGCGCCGCCGGCGCCTGGCCCCCGGCGGGGGCGACGAGCAGGCAGGGCAAGACCAAAATCCAAGTCCAACGCAGCAGAGAGTTCATGTTTAGGTGGGGGGATCATGCCGCGCCCGCCGGGGCGCGGCAAGTTGGAAATGCCCGCCAAAACGCCCGCGCCGCGGGGAGCGGGGCGGGCATGGACCGGGCCGGGCCGGAGCGGGTCAACCGCGGGTCAGTAAACCGCGACGCGGTAGAAGACCTGGGACAGACCGCGGAGATCGCGGTTGTCTTGAATGGTCACGTTGGCGCCGGTGCCGGCGATGTAGTCCTGCAGCACGGTCCACTGGCCGAGGGCGGTGGCGGTGTCGACCCGGTAGGTGCGGCCGGCGACGGTGCCAAAGGTGATCTGACCGGGCACGCCGGGGGTGGGCGTCGGCAACGGTTGCACGGCGAACTGGGACGCGGTGTTGGTGGGGTTCAAACCGGCGAGGTAATCCTGCCAAACGGCGAGGCCGTTGCCATTGGGGCTCAGGAGCTCGGCG
>CAIYZC010000664.1 GCA_903930565.1 uncultured Pedosphaera sp. | reverse complement strand
TGAGGATTTCCAGGCCGGTTTGGGTGTCGCTGGCGTGGTCGCCGTATTTCAGCGCCAGGCTCACGAAACCGATGTTCACCAAGTAAAATCCCACCACGAGGAGGTGGTTGATCGAATCGGCCAGCTCCGTGTTCCCCGCCGTGCTGTCCACCAGGAACACCCGGCCGCTCCGGTGCAGGCTCCGCGCCACCCACACGGTCAGGCCCACGCTCAGGACCAGGTAGGCCAGGTACGTCTTCACGGTCGCCGCGGGATCGCCCGCGCCTTCGATCACTGCCAACAGGGGATGCATAGTCATATTACTTTGTTAGATGTTTATGTTGTTTCAGTCACTACAGAAATACGATAAATCAGAAAAATCGCCTTGCCAAGCGGTTTTTTGAAAAAAACTTCCGCCCCGCCCCCGGGGCGCAGGATCGCGCGGGGTTATTCCGCGGCGCGTTCGGGCACGTAGGGGCCCACCCAGCGGGTGTTGTAGCGCCGCGCCCAGGCGGGCGCGGGATCGCTGGTGGCGGCGCTCCGGCCGTAGGCCTGGTCATCCAGCCCGCGGCGCGGCAGTGGCTCCACGCGCCATCCCTGGCCGACATGGAAATCCGCGTCCTTGTCCCAGCCCACCACGTACAGGAAGAAATCCCGGGTGTGGCCGGGCGCGCAGGCGGGCAGTTGGTCGGCCGGAAAAGACAACGCCAGCTCGTCGCCGCCGTTGATCAACACCAGCGCGTCGTCCGCCGCCCGGGTCAATTCCGTCACCGGCCCGTAGCGCGTGCACCAGCCCGCCGGGGTGATGCGCCAGGGCGGGGTGGGCCGGACGCGCTCGTAGACCGGGGTCAGGGGCTGCGTCGCGGGCCGCGCCTCGAACTCCGCGTAGCCCCGCCAGTGCAAGTCCGCCCGCGCCGCGGCCAATTCGTGCCGCAGGCCGGGATCCCCGGACACCCGCTCGCACAACTGCGCCGCGTCCCAATGGATCTCGAAGGCCGTGGTCAGTTTCAACCGGCGGGCGCCGGCGGGCAACGCCCCGGCCAAATCCACGACGATCGTCTTGGTCTTGCCGGCCGGCGCGCCGACGTCCACCTTGACCGGCGCCCAGGAGCCGTCGGGCATTTCCGCCGCCAGCGTCGGAAACGGGAACGGGAGCTGGTCGTCCAACGCCGCCCCGATGTTCGCCATGCCGCCGCCAAACCGCAGCCACCCGGTCAGCGCCAGCACCAGGGGCCGGTCCGCGGGCAGCTCCCCAAAATCCAAGGTCACCGAAAACGGCTCGGCCAAGCCGCGCAATTGCGGCTCGCGCAGGCGCTCCGGGGACACGAGTCGGCCATCAATTTCCGCGAGCTCGGCCGTCACGTCGCGGCCGTCGCTGCGCACCGCCTGGCGCAGCGGCGCCCCGGGCCGCAGGGTCCAGAGTTCGTGCGGGGGGAACGGCTTGCCCGGGTGCAGTTTGCTCGTCGGCAACACCCGCGTGCCCGTCGGATGATCCACCACGACCAACTTGGCGTGGTCCAGATACAGCACCTCCCGCAACTCCTCGGTGAGCCGCAATTCATAGGCCCCGTTGCGCGGCGGGAACTCCCGCTCCCCGCCCAGGGCCAGGTACTCCTCCGGATCCGCTTCAATATAGCGCGTGCCGCTCAGCGGGAGGCCCAGCGGCGCAGCCCCCAGCATGTCCGTCACAAACCGGAAACGCCCGCCGTCCCAAGCGTAAAGGTACGGGCAGGACCCGGTGGGCACCATCAACTCCACGAACTCCAGCGGCCGCGGCCCCACCGGCACGTCGACCGCCGTCGTGGCGAGGTCGAACCAACGCGCCTTGAGGGAGTCCAATTTCGCGTGGGCGCCCACGCCGATCTCCAACGGGAAGGTTTGCAACGAGCGGATCGTGTGCCAACGGCCCGCCGTCAGTTCCACCCGCACCCCCAAGGCGCTGCTGTTGGAGCGGTTCCCCTGCAACCGCAGCTTCAATTGGTGGTTGGCGTTGCCGCCGTCGTTCCGCCAATACTGCAGCCCCGCGGGCGTGGCGAACACAAGGTCCGTGTCGCCGTCCCCGTCCATGTCCGCCGCCACCAGGCTCTCCACCACCCCCACCTTGTCCAAACCAAGGACGGCGGTGACGTCGGCGAACCCGCCCAAGCCCAGGTTGCGCCACACGCGCACGCCGTTGCCGTAGGCCACGATGTCCAGCCAACCGTCGTTGTCGTAATCCACCAGGGCCAAGCCGGTGACCTGCAGACCGTGGAGGGGGAGGTTGGTGACCGCATTGCGGCGGCCGTAAGTGATGCTGAGTTCGTCCCCCGCGGCCAGAATCAAATCGGCGCGCAAATCGTTGTCGAGATCGCCCGTCGTGATCACCCGGCCCGCGGGGAAGGTGTTGGTCGGCGCCGTCGGCGCGACAAACTTGCCGCCCCGTTCCTTGGCGAAAAAGAGCGTCGGCTGCCCCGTGCGCGCGACCATGACCCCGGGTTGATCCTCATCGAGCCAATCCTCCATGGCCAGGTCGGTGATGCCCGCCAAATCGGCCGGCAGGCCGGAATTCGTGGTCTGCAATTGGAAATAAAAATTGCCCAGGTTGCGGTAAACGCGCAGCCCCTGGCCGTTGGTCCCCGTGGCCAGCAGGTCCAATTTGCCGGTGAAATCCAAATCCGCCAACCGGCCGTCCCGCGCCTGCAAGCCGGCCAAACCGCACGCCGCCGTCACCTCGCGTGCCGTGCCGTTGGTGGTGAACCGGAAGGCATGGGAGGCGTCCTCCCCGAGCACCAAAACATCCTCCGCCCGATCGTTGTTGAGGTCCCCCACCAAGCACCGGCGGTACAAGGCCCCCGGGCGACCCGGCAGCAATTCCCCGCGCGGTTCCAGCCGGCCTTGCCTATTGTTGAGCAAGCGGAACCCCTGGTTGCCTTCCGTGACGAACAAACTGTTCCGGCCATCGTGCTGCCAATCCACCACGGCCAACGGGGCGTGGTACGCGCCGGGTTGCGCCACCAACGCGGCGGTCGCCTCGACAAACCGCACCGGCACCCCGGTCGCCGCCGGTTGCTCCAGTACGAACGCCTGCCGCGGCTCGGTGTGCTTGCACCGTTCGAAAAACAATGGATCCGACGGCAGGTTGGGATTCTTCGCCAAAATCTGCCGGTGCCGTTCCGCCGCGGTCGCCGCGTCGGCTCCCCGCCCGGCGGCCTGGTACAGCCGGCTCAACCGGTAGTGCGCGGCCAGATGGTCCGGGTCGAATTGCACCACGGTTTCCCATTCCTGGATGGCGTCCTCGGGGTGCCCCAACCGCTCCTGCGCCAGGCCCAGCTGAAAATTCAGCGCCGTCACCGCGGGATCAATTTTCTGGGATTGTTGGAAGGCCTGCACCGCCGCCTCCGCCTGGTCCAGGCGCAGGCTGGCGCAGCCCAACAAGTAGTAGGCCGCGGCGGAATTATGGTCCAGGGAAAGCGCCTGCCGGGCGGCCGCCTGCGCACCCGCCCCATCCCCCGCCAGCAACCGCACGTTGGCGAGGTTCAATATCGGATCCAAATTGTCCGGCGCGAGCGCGGCCGCCGCCGTGTAACTGGCGATCGCGTTGGTCGCGTCGCCCTTTTCCCAGTAACCCTTGCCCACCGTCATCAGGCGGGCAAACTGATCGGCCGGCCCGCCCCCGGGCACCCGCAGCCAGTAATCCGCCGCCACAATGACCAACCCCAGGGCAATGACCACCCAAAATAATCGCTTTTGCATACGGCAATTCCCAATTGCCCGCGCCGCGCGCCCGAAACCACGGTCCCGCGCCCGGGCGGATGGCGGCAGACTTGCGCTTAACTAACCACCGCCCCCGCCACCCGCCAAGCAATATCCCGGACCGCCCCCGGTCGCCCCGCCCTCAAGGAGTGCCGTAGGCGCCGAAGTTTGGCCCCCGGCCGCTGAAAGACAAGGACAACGGCTGGCCGTTGGTCCACGCCACCCGCGTGCTGAGATACAACCGGTTGTGCTCATAGTCCGCCCGCAGCACCCTTGCCCGCCGGCGGCTGTCCGCCAACTCCACCACGTCCCCGGCCACCATGCCGTAACCGTCCGAGAAGAACGCGGCATCCGCCACTTGGATCACCGTCCCGATGCCGCTCGGGCTCGTGATCCAGGTCAAATAGGCGCCCGTCCCCAGGCAGGGGCTGTCCGGCCGCAACCGGACGTCCAGCGTCGCAAAGGGGGCCTCAGACGGACTGTTGGTGACCACCACGGAGTGCGGATCGAGCACGCTGGCCGGCCCGTGGGCCAGGGTGACGCGGTGGGTGCCCGTCCTTTCAAAGCGCGGATCGCCGTTGCTGCTGTTCGTCCACTGCGCCAGCCAATGGTTGTCCGCCACCCCGCACTTCAGGAACAGGACGCGATTGGAAACGGAAGTCGGATCGCCCACGGC
>CAIYZC010000663.1 GCA_903930565.1 uncultured Pedosphaera sp. | reverse complement strand
TCACGAGGAATTTGTCGTCAATTATTGCGAGTCGAAATCATTGCCAAGCCGGATTAAACATTTTGCTTGCGGGCAGAAAGGAGGGTGGTTTATGGTGCCGACAATAAATTGAAATGGTCCGGGTGCGGGCCGGGACGGGTGCTTGGGCATCGGCGTCGCGGCGGCAGGCGGGCGGACGGAAGGGTCCCCATTTTTTGATGAATATGAGCGTGAGCCTGAGCGAGAACGATCCGACGCCGCCGACGGCGTCCGGCGGCGGGGCGTGTCTGCTGAAGTTGCAGCTCGGTCCGGTGCAGGATTTCATCGCGCAGGCGCGCAGCACGCGCGACCTGTGGGCGGGCAGCTATTTGCTGTCGTGGTTGATGGCGCACGCGGTGCAGGCTTTGGACCGGCCCGGCGTGGAAATGATTTATCCGGTGTGGGTCGGGCAACCGTTGCGGGAGGTTCTGAAAACTGAGGCGGAATGGCTCAAGCAGACGGTGGCGAATTTGCCGAATGTTCTGTTGGCCAAATTGACCGTCGAGGATCCCGGGAAGTTGGCAAAAGCGGCTGAACAGGCGATTCGTGAGGAATGGGCTCGAATCGCGGACTGTGTTTGGCAGTTTTGCGCGCATAATCACCTCCAACCCTTTGGTAATCGGGCGCGCTATGACCGCCAAATCGCGCAGTTTCCCAGCGTTGCGTGGCAGATTTCTTGGGAAGACCCGCAGGGGGAGGAGCTCTGGGGGCATCGGGTGGGGCGGAATTCCGCAGAACTGGCGGCCGTGCGCCGGACGCGCCCGTTCGAGGGCTGGGGTTCCGAACGCTCAGCCGGTGGGGAAAATAACAAGGACAGCCTCACGGGTCGGGAGGAAGCGGTGGTCGGCGGCAAGGCTTGGGGAAAGACATTGCCCAACGAATTCAAGAATTTCTTCAAGAGCGACGACTGGGTGGGAGCTCTTACCCTCGTCAAACGCCTCTGGCATCGAGCGTATTTGGTGGAAAAGCGCAAGTTTCCGAAGGAAGCCTTCAAAATGCCCAATACATTGGGCGTGGCCGATCACGACCCTTTTGCAGAAGTGCCGTCGCATGACATGGATGGCCATCCGTTCCCCGAACTAGAGCAAGGGGCGGACGAAGATGGCCGGGACGGCACCAAGTATTTTGCCGTGCTGGCGCTCGATGGGGATCAAATGGGCGCGCATCTGCGGAGCCTGGCCGGCGCCGGGGGGCACACAAAATTTAGTGGCGACCTGAGCGCTTTTGCCCTGACCCAGGTCGCGCAAATTGTGGCCGAGTTCGACGGTCGCCACATTTATGCGGGCGGCGATGATGTTCTGGCGTTGCTGCCGGCCGACACCGCCTTGGATTGCGCCCGCAAGCTACGTTGGCAGTTTCAAAAGGCGATGGGCGGCACTTTGGATGCCTCCGTGGGTTTGGCGCTGGGCCACTACACAACGCCGCTGCAGGACATGGTCCGCGCGGCTCAGGATGCGGAAAAGCGCGCCAAGCGCGTGCCCGAGAAGGGTGGGGAGGGGCGCCAGGCGTTTGCCTTGACCCTGTTCAACCGCTCCGGAGAAACCGTGGAATGGGGGGGGAAGTGGGACGGCGGGGCCATCGATCTGTATGACGCCGTGAACGAGAAAATGCAGCAGGGCGTTTTGAGCGCCCGGTTTCCGCACCGGATGATCGAACTCCTGCAACCCTATTTGTCCGCCCCGACACCCTTGATCGCGGATCACGCCCCCCTCGAGACCAAGGATTTCAAAGCGCGTGCGGTCATTGAGGCTGAATTTGACTACTGCCTGGCCCGCCAAAAGGGGCCCAATTCCCCCCGGCAGGAGGCGGCCAAGGTTGCGTTGCGTGACGAAATGAATAAACTCTTGGCGCAGTACATCGATCAATTTGCCGACCGATCCCAGGAGACGCTTATCCGTTCGCTCAAAGGCCTTTTCCAAACGGTGGCGTTTGTCCGACGGACGGGCAAAAAGGAGGCGGCACGATGAACCAAATCTTATTGCAACCCACGGACGTGCTGTTTTTCAAGGATGGCCGCCCGATGACGAAAGCGCTGGCCGGGCACGGGGCGGCGTGGCCATTGCCCAACGTGATCAATGCCGCCTTTCATGCCGCCCTGCACCGGGGATTTCCGAAGGCGGCGGTGGCGGCCACCCCCACTGGGGCCGTCGGGCATCGGCACCGCATTGTGAAAAACGATGCCAGCGGACGGCGGTTCTTGGTGGACGATGGCCGTGACCGACGATTCGGTTCACTGGTCACCGCCGGTCCTTTTCCGGTTAAGGAGGGGAAGTATTGGTTTCTTCCGCGTCCGGGAGACTGTGTGGATAATCATGGCCCAGCGGCGGCCCTCCGGCCGAGCTTGCCCGGTTCGGCCACGGGGCCAAGCTCCTTGCCGAAACCGTTGCGCTACTCGCTCGGCAGCCTGGCCGCGCCGGAAAAGACCACGCCCGGGAATGCATGGTGGAGCCGGGAACTTTTTGAGGCCTATTTGGAAGGAAAAATGCCGCCTCCCAAAGGTACTCACGCGGTGGACGACGCGCAAATTTTTGATGCTGAACATGCCATTGGCGTGGCCATTGATCCCCTAACCGGCTGCGCGGGAGTCGGGGAGGCCAACGGGATGCTTTACTCCGCGCATTATTTGCGACTTCGGGAACAATGGGGACTGGGAGTGCTGGCGCAATGCCAACATGCGGAGGACAAGCAGTTGCTCGGCGACCTCCTGAAGGCCGGGCCGGGCATTTTAGTGGGCGGCCAACTCAAAGTGTGCACAGCGCGAAGCGAAAGCGTGGGCAAGATTGAATGTCTGCCGCGAGGACTGACGCGGGGAAAACAATTTAAGAAGCACGGCAATCGGGTATTGGTGAAGTGGGTGCTGCTCAGCCCGGCGATCTGGCCCAAGATGGAGGCGGGAACCTCCCGCCGGGGAACGGAGCGCCGGGGCCATTCGGGCGGGTGGCTGCCCAATTGGATCAACGAGGAAGACGGGGCCGTCTTACTACAAGTCGTCACGGAGGATGAACGCCGGCGCCGGCGGTCCTTAAACTACGCCGGCAAGAGTTATGCCAGCCACGAGAGCGCCGTCGCGATTGACGCCCGGCTGGTGGCGGCGTTTGTCCCGAAGCCGTTGGTCGTCTCGGGTTGGGCCATGCCGGACGCAAACTTGGGGAAAAGCGGCGGCGCGCAAAGCACGGAACTGGCTGTCCCCGCCGGTGCGGTCTATTATTTTGAAGCGGCAACCGAGCAAGAAGCCGAGAAACTGGCGGGCGTCTTGAATTGGCACGGTCGGGACACCCAGCCCAGTGATCTGCACAACCGACGCAGCACCCTGCTCGGCGAAAAAGGCTTCGGGCTGGGCGTGTGCGGCACATGGGACTTCCTGCCGCGGAGCCCGGGCAACGCAACGATTTCCGGAATTGAAACCAAGCACTAAGAGTTCATGAAACAACGCATCCTGTATCTTTTCACCCGCACGCCGCTCCATGTCGGGGCCGGCGCCAGCGTGGGGGCCATCGACCAACCGGTGCAACGCGAGCGGCATACCGGGTTCCCCATTGTTCCCGGCAGCAGCCTCAAAGGCGTGCTGCGCGACCATTTGGGCAAGCTGGGGATTGACGCCATTAACAAATATTTCGGTCAGGGTGGCGACGACAAGGTTTTCACCGCCGGGGAGGTCAGTTTTGGCGAGGCCCGGCTGTTGCTCTTCCCGGTGCGGTCCGCCCGGGGGGCTTTCGCTCTGGCCACTTCGCCGCTGGCGTTGCAACGTTTCGCCCGGGATGCCAAGATTAAAGTCCCCATTCCCGAATTGGCGGGCAAGATGACCTGTTTGGCCGGGGAAAAGGTGGTGATTCAGGACAAGGGCGTGGTCTTGGAGGAATTCCGCTTCAATTACGCCGGCGCCTTTCCCAGCGACTGGGAGAACCTGCTCACGGGGCTGCTCGGTGACGCGGTGCTCGCGGGAGCCAAGGGGCGGTTTGTGTTGCTGGCCGACGAGGATCTTTCGCACTTCGCCAAGAACGCGTGCCAGGTGAATCAGCATGTCCGCATTGATGACGACACGGGCACGGCGGATTCGGAGGGCGGCGGTTTGTTCAATGAGGAAACCGTGCCGTCGGAAACTTTGTTTTATGCGGCCCTCACCAACCTGCGGGGAAGCCAGGAATCAAATCCGGTTTTGCAAGCGCTGGAGCTCGAACAACTGGTGCAATTCGGAGCGGGCGGGTCCACCGGGTTGGGTTTCTGCACCGTTAAACTGGCCGGGGGCCAATAACCAAAGCGCTTATGCAAAATCTGGAACAAATTCGCGCGCGCAATGCCTTGAAGCTGGGGATTGTCAAAGGTGACAAAGGCGGGGAGGTTATCAAAAAGGTGCCTTCGCTCATTCTCAACCACGGGTTACTCGCCACGGCGGCCTTTTCCTTTTCGGAAAAGGAGGGCTGGGAAAAGGTCTTTAACGCCATTGCCGCCCATTTGGCCGATCCCGAAATTGCCATTCTACCGGCGAATTGCACGGATCGCGTGGTCCTGATGAAGCAGCTTACGGCGGTCGAAACGACCAGCGAAACATTGAAACTCGCGACGGCCGAGACCATGGCCTGGCTGGCGTTCGCCACCCGGTTTACGAAGAAAGTCTGAACATGGCCCGCATTCCCATGGCCGGCGACGTGGCGGAACTGATTGGAGCCTCCGCCGAAAAGGTCGAGAACCGCAGCTTATTGTTGGACAAGTTCCCGTTCCACAAGAACTGGCCGCCAATCGTGTCCGTAGCCGGGCGGCCACAAAAATGGGACGATGCTTCCCGCTGGAGTCTCATGCGCGTGGCTGAAGGCTCCGAAAAGCTACTCCAGCAGGAAGCACGCACCAAAGAGCGACGCTCCGAGGGGGCGGAAGTCAGCGACGAAAACCGGGAACGAATGGTTGGGGAAGCCCGCTTGGCCGAAGCCTTGGCCAAAACGGCTTGGGAGCATGAAGAACTGGCGGCATTACGCGCGCGGCAGACACGACAATTTCTAAACCTATTCGAAGCGGCGTATGGCCGGCGCGCCGGCGTGACCATTGCGCAATTGGAGGGGCGGTTGGCTTTGAACCTGGCAGAGGGCTTGATTCCCAACGCGGGCATTTGTTTGGACCGGCTGCTGGGAATGCCCTTCATTCCCGGTTCGGCCATCAAGGGCGTATGCCGCCATGCCGCGTTGGCAGAATTAAAGGCCGCCAACGGGGCGCCGGAGCGGCAAACGCGATTCGAGGAATTTCGCCGGGTGTTTGGCACGGCGGACAATGATTTTACGAATGGCGACTTGGCTCCGTATCAAGAGTTGATCGAAGGGCGCGCCTTGGATCAACGCGGGGCGGTTTGTTTCCTGCCCGCTTATCCCGTCAACAACGCGCGGGTGGTGGTGGACCTGACCAATGTCCATTACCCGGATTATTACCGGGACGGCCGTCAAGAGAGTCTGGCGAACGAGAGGCCGCAGCCGAACAGTTTTCCCGCGGTCGAAATCGGGGCGCAGTTTGCGTTCTGCCTGCTTTTACAGGGGGCGGACGCCGCGCCGGAATGGCTGACGGCGGCGCAACGGTGGTTGGCGACCGCGCTGACGGTGAATGGATTGGGCGCCAAGACGGCGGCGGGCTACGGATGGTTCTCCCTGCGCCCCGATGTGCGGGAAGAAATGATGGTGGCCGACCGGCGGGCGGCGGAGGCGGCCAAAGCCCAGG
>CAIYZC010000662.1 GCA_903930565.1 uncultured Pedosphaera sp. | reverse complement strand
GCCCGGCAACTCAAAGGGCTCCGCGCGCCAACGCGCCAGCATGGCCGGGGTCAGCCCGTCCACCAATTCCCGCCGGCGCCGGGTGGCGCGTTCGTAATCCTGCTCCAGTTTGGGCAAATTCGCCGTCCGTCGCAGGACCGATTTGGCCTCCCCGAGCCAGCGCAGGGCTTCCTCATGCCGGCCCAGGTGGTCGGCCACGGCCGCCATTTGCTGGCGGCAGGTGTATTGGATATTGGCGTCGGCACCGCTCCGCTGGATCACCCCGCGCAGGAGCTTTTCCGCTTCGTCATCGCGGCCTTGGCGGTGGGCCACGAGGGCTTGGAGGCAATGGATTTGGGGATCGTGGGGTTGCCGGGCGAGGGCGGCCTGAACGCAGGCGGCGGCGTCCGTGAGCCGGCCCTCCCGCTCATACCAATCGGCCAAACTTAATTGGGGGTGGGTGGAGGCGGGATCGGCGGCCACGGCGGCTTGGAAGCAAGCGCGCGCGCGGTCGAGTTGCCGGAGCCAGTGGGCCTGCTGGCCCAGGAGCACGAGGAGATTGGCATCGCGCGGGGCGAGGGCCGCCGCCCGGAGGCCCGCTTCGTTCGCGCGGACGAAGTCCAATTGGCGGCCGGCGGCAAAGGCCAACTCGAACCACAACTGCGCGGCCCCGGGAAACTTGGCGAGCAAATCCTCGTAGGCCGCCCGTGCCAGCTCAGGACGGCCCGCCAGCAAATGTTGTTGCGCCTTCTGCCAGCGGGCCGCCTGGCGGGGCGAACCTTGCAAGTCCGCAAACTGATTCGACACAGATCCTTCCGGTTATGCCGATGTCCGCGGAGCCACCCACGCCCGGATCGCCTCATGGGAAACGCGACCCGGCCACAGAAAACCCAATGCCAACACCGGCTAATAATAATAGCTCACCTTGCGGCGAGTGATTGCTCAGAAGCAGACCGTGTGCCGGCTTCCGCAAGGGTTCGGCCCGCCGGGAACAAGGCGGATTGCGGGGCCTGGGGGGGGCCACCACCAGGCGGGAATCGGGAGTGGGGAAACCGCTTGGGGACCAATCCCCAACCCTCCCCGGCGGTTGGGGACTGGCCGCCAACCGCCGTGCGGGGCGGGCTTGCGTCCCCCCCGGGGATGGGCTAGGTTTTCGCTTGCCGATCCGCCACCGGAACTTCCGGGAAGGTGGGACGGGAACCAAATATTAAGCGCAGCATGTCCGACACTTATATTCAGAATTTGTTCGCCGAACGCATCGGCGGTTCGCAGTACGGCAAGTCCACGGCCATTTACAAGTTTGAGAAGATCAAACGCGCCAAGCGCGCGGCCCTCGCGGCGAATCCCGGCGCGGAAATCATCGACATGGGGGTGGGCGAACCGGACGGCATGGCGTTCCCCGAGGTCATCGCCAAGTTGAACGAAGCTGCGCTGCGCCCCGAGAACCGCGGCTACGCGGACAACGGCGACGGCGTGCTGAAAGCGGCCGCCGCACGGTATTTGGAACGGGTCTGCGGCGTGACCGGCATTGACCCGGAAACGGAGGTCATGCACTCCATCGGCAGCAAGGCCGCGCTCTCGATCCTCCCCGCCGCCTTCATCAACCCCGGGGATTACGTCCTGATGACGACCCCGGGCTATCCGGTTTTCGGCACCCACGCCAAGTATTACGGCGGCCTGGTCCACAACCTGCCCCTGACCGCCGCGAACCAATTTCTGCCGGATCTGAGCAGCATCCCGGCGGCCGTGCTGGCCAAGGCCAAAGTGCTGGTGCTCAATTACCCGAACAATCCGACCGGCGCCAGCGCCACGCCCGAGTTCTTCGCGCGCGTGGTGGCGTTCGCCCGCGAGCACCGCTTGATCGTCATCCACGACGCCGCCTACGCCGCGCTGGTGTTCGAAGGCCGCCCGTTGAGCTTCCTCGCCACGCCGGGCGCCAAGGAGGTGGGTCTGGAACTGCATTCCGCCAGCAAGAGCTTCAACATGACCGGTTGGCGCTGCGGCTTCGTGGCGGGCAACCCGCTCTTGGTGCGCGCCTACGGCGACGTGAAGGACAACACCGATTCCGGCCAATTCCTCGCCATCCAGCACGCGACCGCGTTCGGCCTCGACCATCCCAACATCACCGAGCAGATTTCCGCCAAATACTCCCGCCGCATGGACGCCCTGGTTGCCTTGTTGCGCCAGGCGGGTTTCGCGGCGCGCAAGCCCCAGGGATCGTTCTTCCTCTACGTGCCCGCCCCCCGGGCGTTCGTGGGTCCGGACGGCAGCCGGCGGGAATTCCAAAACGCCGAAGAGGTTTCGCAATGGTTGATCACCGAGAAACTGATTTCCACGGTGCCGTGGGATGATGCCGGCGCCTTCCTGCGCTTCAGCGTCACCTTTGCCGCCCCCACCCCGGCCGACGAGCAACGGGTGCTGGCGGAAGTGGCGCGGCGGCTCGGGGGCGCCCGGTTCGAGTTCTGACGTGAAACCGGCCGACCAGGAACACCGGGCGCCGCTGGCGTTGCGCGCCGTGGCCGCTTTTGAGATTTGCAAGGGCGGTCTCGTGGTGCTCCTTGGTTTGGGGCTGCTTTCGCTGATCCATCAGGACGTGCAAGCCACGGCGGAGAAGCTCATGCGCACCCTGCACTTGGACCCGGCCTGGCAGGTCACCCACATGGTGCTCAAACGGTCCGCCGAGCTCACGGACCACAAACTGGTCATCCTCGCCTTGTACGCGTTCGGGTATTCCGCAATCCGCTTTATCGAAGGCTTCGGGCTCTGGCACAACCG
>CAIYZC010000661.1 GCA_903930565.1 uncultured Pedosphaera sp. | reverse complement strand
CGGCGGCGGCCGCGCCCAGGGCAAGGTGCTCCTGGCCACGGTGAAGGGCGATGTGCATGACATCGGCAAAAATATTGTCGGCGTGGTGCTGGGGTGCAACAACTACGAAGTCATCGACCTCGGGGTCATGACGTCCTGCGAAAAGATTCTGGCCGCGGCCCGGGAACACAACGTGGACATCATCGGCCTGAGCGGCTTGATCACGCCTTCCCTGGATGAAATGGCGCATGTCGCCCGCGAAATGGAGCGGCAGGGTTTTACCATTCCCCTGCTCATCGGCGGGGCGACCACCAGCAAGGCCCACACGGCCGTCAAAATCGCCCCCGCTTACTCGCATCCCGTGGTGCATGTGTTGGACGCCTCCCGCGCCGTCGGGGTGGTGGGCCAACTGCTCAACCCGGAATTGAAACCCGCGTTCATCGCGCAAAACCGCGAGGAACAAGGTCAACTGCGCCGGCAACACGAATCCCAGCGCGACCTCCGGCCGCTGCTCCCCCTGGCCCGCGCCCGCGAGCGCCGCACGCCCATTGTCTGGCACGCGGCCGATCTCGCGCGGCCGTCCTTCACCGGCGTGCGGGTCCTGGATCCCTTCCCGCTCGGGGAGATCGTGCCCTTCATCGATTGGTCCCCATTTTTCCACACTTGGGAATTGCGCGGCCGTTATCCGGCGATTTTGGAAGACCCGAAGGCGGCGGAGTTGTTCGCGGACGCCCAGACGCTGCTCGAGCGCATCGTAGCGGAAAATCTGCTCACCGCCCGTGCCGTGTACGGCTTCTTCCCGGCCAACAGCGTGGGGGACGACATCGAGCTCTACACCGACGAGTCGCGCACCAAGGTGCTCACGACCTTCCACACCCTCCGGCAGCAGATGGACAAGCCCACGGGACAGTTCAACCATGCCCTGGCCGATTATATCGCCCCCAAGGCGACCGGTTTGCACGATTACTTGGGCGCGTTTGCGGTCACCAGCGGCCACGGCACGGACGAATTGGCCCGGGCTTTCGAGAAAGACCATGACGATTACAATTCCATCATGGTCAAGGCGTTGGCGGACCGTCTGGCCGAAGGCTTCGCGGAATGCCTGCACGCGCGCGTGCGCCGGGAGTGGGGCTATGGCGGGGACGAAAAATTCACGCCCGAAGAACTGATTCGCGAGCAGTACCGCGGCATCCGCCCGGCCGCCGGCTACCCGGCCTGCCCCGATCATACCGAAAAAGGGATTCTCTGGCGCTTACTGGACGCCGAACGGCACACGGGCATCCGCTTGACCGAGAGCTATGCCATGTGGCCCGCGAGTTCCGTCAGCGGCTTGTACTTCGCGCACCCCGAGGCGAAATACTTTGGGGTGGGCAAGCTCGACCGCGACCAAGTGGCCGATTACCACCTCCGCAAGCAGATGGACCTGGCGACCGTGGAACGTTGGTTGGGGCCGAATCTCAATTACGATCCGACGCCCGCCCCGGCCAACGCAGACGCCGCGGCTCCGGCGGCCGGGATCCGCTGCGGTTGCGGAGTGGCCCATCCCCTCGCGGGTTGACCCGCTCCCGCCAACGGGGGATTTGGCCCCCCGTTGGCGGCCGGAGGTTCGCGATCATTGCAATCGCGTAAAAAAGTGGTGGCAACTTGATTTTCGTCACGAATCGTGATAAATTTCAAATCGTAGCAACCTTTTATCGGAATAGTTACCACATGAAGATCAACCGGCAAATCACTTGGTCCACGCTGGCGGGACTTGCGGTGTTCCTCGGCTTTCGCGCCCCGGTCGCCGCGCAGTCCAAGACCCCCTTCGCCATCGGCTGGGATTACCCCGCCAACCACCAGACTTTCACCGCCCCGGCGAATGTCCCCGTGCAGGCTTGGGTGACGGACACGGCCATCGTGCGCACGGTGGAATATTTTGCCGGCACCAACGTGTTGGGCATCACCACCAACACCCCCGGTTTGCGGTTCACCAACCCCGCCCAGAGCAATCCTTTTTTCTTCACTTGGCCGAACGTGGCCGCGGGCACGTACGCGTTGACCGCCGTCGCCGTGGACAGCGCCGGCCAGTCCGCGACCTCCTCGGTGGTGAACATCACCGTCACCAACGCCGTGATCCGCCCCTCCGTGGCCATTGAATCCCCCCAAAACGGGGCACATTTCACCGGCCCGGGCAATCTGACCTTGGCCGCATCCGCCACGGAAAAACTGGGCGGGATTGCCAATGTGGCGTTTTTTGCGGGCACCAACAGCCTGGGAGTGGCCGCGCTCGTTCCGCCCGTCACCAGTGGCTCCGCCGTACCGCTCTACACATTGGTGTGGACCAACCCCGCCGCCGCGACCTATGCCTTGACCGCGGTCGCCACGGACACCAACGGTTTCGCCGCCACCTCCGCCGTGGTGAACCTGACCGTGACGACCCGGCCCCCGCCCCCGCCGATTCCTTTTACGGTGCAACTGGCTTCGCCCTTCGCCAATGAAACCTTCCCTGCCGGCGCCACGGTTCCCCTCGCGGCTTCCGTGACCGACTCCAACCAAATCGCGTCGGTGCAGTTTTTTGCCAACACCCAGAGCTTGGGCACCGTGTCCAACCTGGTCCCCCAACTTGGCTTCAGTGGCTACCTCCTCAATTGGACCAATGTCCCGGCGGGCAATTTTGTCCTCACCGCGGTGGCTTTGGACAGCGGGGGCCTTTCCGCCACCTCCGCGCCGGTCACCGTTTCCGTGGTCGGCAAGATCACCCCGCCGCCGGTGCCCTTCGTGGTGGCGCTGGTGCAACCCAACAACGGTCAAAGCCTGCTCGCCCCGGCGAACGTTGCCTTGAAGGCGGTGGTGACGGACTCCAATGCCGTGCAAGCCGTGACCTTCTTTGCCAACGGCGCCGCCATCGGCCAAGTCACCAACAGCCCGACCGCCGCCGCCTACTCCTTGGTGTGGAGCAATGTGGCCGTCGGTGCTTACAGCCTCTCCGCCGTGGCCCTGGACAGCGCCGGTCATTCCGCCACCTCGGCTCCGGTGAGCCTCAACGTGGTGAGCAACCTCCTGCCCGTGCTCTCCATCTTCGCCCCCGACCCCATCGCGGTGGCCGGCACCAACCTCTTGGGTTGGTTTACGCCGCCGGGCGGCTTGACCAATTACCTCGGCGGCACCAACACGGCCACCTTCCTGGTGCATCGTGAAGGTGGCACCAACAGCGACTTCACCGCCTCCTATTCGATCGGCGGCACGGCGAGCAATGGGGTGGATTATGTCACCATCCCCGGCGCCGTCACCCTGCCCGCCGGGAAATCTTTTGGCTTGGTGACCATTTCCCCCTTGGTGAACACCAACGCCCTCAAGGCTTCGTTGACCGTGGTTTTGAGCCTCACCCCGCCGGCGACCAATGCCCCGGCGACCTACACCCTCGGCCGCCCGGCGATGGCCGGCGCGCTGATTCTCGAGCCCGCCAACCTGCCCACCAGCGGAACCAACACGGGGGTTCATCACCTGCGCGACGGTTCCCGTTACGTGACCCTGCCGGGGACGAACGGATTGAACTACTGCCTCCAAATCTCCACGAATCTGCTCACCTGGCAGTCGATTTGCACCAACACAGTCCTGAAAGGGGCCGCCCAATTCGTGGATCCCCCCGGCCTGACGAACGGGCCCGGGATTTATTACCGTGCGGTGCCCATGACCGGGCCCGCCTCGTATTGAGCCCTATTTCTCCTGTTTCGAGCGCGCCGGGTGACCGGCGCGCTTTTTTTGCTTTTAAGCGACCGGGGAAAAGGATTATCGCCCACCAAACCTCAACGCCGCCGCCCTACCAGCAACAATACTTCGCGCATCACCGGCATTTCATGCGTGGGAAAGCTGGCCTTGATCCGGGGGCTGAACGGATCCTCAATCACTTCCAAAATCTGCCCCACGTGCGCGCCGTAGACAATTGATTTGCCCGGCACGCAATCCGCCACCGAGAACGGGCGGTCCGGGTCATACTGCAAAGCTCCGACGGGCGGACGCGGCGGGGCTTTCGGGGCCAAGGGTGAGGGCGGGACCGGGCGCCGCGACGGCGGCCGGGTCGCCTCAGGCATCCCGTAATCGCGGGCGGTGACCAAGCGCACTCCGGGCACGGGCAAGCTGCTGAGTCCGGGGCTCGGGAATGCGGGCAGGTTGACCGCGGAAGCGGATTTCCGCGGCGTAAACGGCTCCCCTCCGGTGGCCAAAACTGGTTTCACCGGCCGGGCGCCAACGTCACTTCCCAGCGCAGCCGGGGCTTTTCCGGCCGGGCGAAGTTCGGTGCGTTGAGCCGACTCCGGACCCGGGGCCGGTCCGCCATGGCGCAGTTGCAGGCTCTGCAAGGCTTCCGGATTCACCCGCAAGCGCTTCGTCAAATCCAAATGCCCCTCCAGTAGTCCTTTTTCGCACCGCGCTTTGATCGTGGCGGCTTTCACTTTGGTGGTCTGACTGGCCTCCTGGAGGGTTGGCCAGCCAAAGAGGGCGTATTTGTGCCGTTCCGCCAAGGCGAGCGCCAATTGGCAGGGGATATAGTTGGTCCGCCCGACCGTTGAAACCGCGATGTTCTCCCGCCGAAACCGAGCGTTTAAAGTGGTCGGTTTCACGCCCAGGAGATCGGAAAGTTCCGGAACCCCGATCGTCGGTTGGGGAAAAGCCTGTATGACGGAAACCACCTCCCAATAGCCGTCCCCACCAGCCGCACCGGGCCCGTTGAGGCCCCCCCCTGCCACCGAAGAATCAACACTTGGAATGATCGTGCTCATACTACGATTTCAATCTAAACCCCATCTCCCGGGTCGGTAATGTGCGTTTGAGTGCACAGAGCACAATCTTGCCCGGGAAAGATTGGCCTTCGACCGGTGTCCCACGTCGCCTCGAAAATGCTCTCCATTGCCTTCGAAAAGAATTTTTCATAAAATATCACTATGTCTATTGACTTACCGTAGTTTCGTGTTAGGGTGTTCACGTGAACGGCAGCAACCAACTCATCGGCCTCCCGCCAGCCCCCGCTTCCCACCGCCACCCGGCGGCGGACGAAGGTTCGGTAGCCCACGCAGCCACCCCGGATGAGAACGCCCGCCGTCAACCAGCCCATCGACCAAAAGCTGTTACCGTATGAAACGAACCGCCCAAAACTTCCACCATCTCGCGATCCTCGCCGCCTCCCTCGGCGCCCTGTCGTCGAGCCTGCCCGCCCGGGCCGACGAGCCGCCCGCCGCCGATCTGGCCACCCTGCTCAAGCGCATCAAGGAACTGGAGGAAAAGGTCAACACCTTGCAGCAAAACCACGATACCGAGCGCAAGGAAGCCATCGAGACCGCCAAAACCACCCCGCTGGTGACCCTCGGGGGGGATGGTTTGGTGGTCAAATCCGCCGATTCCAATTTCGTGGCTTTCGCCCACGGTTACGTCCAAGCCGACGGCCGCTTCTACCCCAACCAAAAGGAAACCACCAAGGATACGTTCCTGCTGCGTCGCGTCCGCCCCATCCTGGAGGGCACGGTGTATCAGAACTTCGATTACCGGCTCATGTTGGACTTCGCTTCGGGCAACGGCTCCAGCAGCACCGCCGGCAACAACGCGCTCCTGGATGACGCGTACGTCAACGCCCGGTTCTGGAAAGAAGCGCAATTCCAGATCGGTAAATACAAGTCCCCCATCGGTTTGGAACGTCTGAAATCCACGGCGGACTTGACCTTCGTGGAAACCGGTTACGCCACCGCCCTGACCCCGAACTATGATTTGGGGGCGGAGGTGCACAATGATTACTTCAAGAGCCCGGTGGGTTACGCCCTCGGCATCTTCAACGGCGCCACGGACGGCGGCAGCAGCGACCAGGACGTCAACGATGAAGGCAAGGACATCGTCGGCCGACTTTTCTTTCAGCCGTTTCTGACCGGGGACAATGCGGTCGTGAAGCATTTCGGCTTGGGCGTGGCCGGCTCCTTCGGCAACCATCAAGGCGCCTTGCCCTCGTACAAAACTTCCGGCCAGCAGACTTTTTACTCCTACGCCACGGGCCTTAACGCCGCCGGGGAGCAATACCGGGTGGACCCCCAATTCTTTTGGCATTGGGGACCGTTGGGAGTGGAAGGCGAATTTGTGATTTCGTCCCAAAAGGTGCAGTCCACCATCGCCCACACCCCGGCCGCGGACCGCTTGCAAAACACGGCCGGCCAGTTGGAAGTCTCCTACTTCCTCACCGGCGAGGACAGCTCGTTCAAATCATCCTCCCTGGTCCGGGTGGCCCCCAACCATCCTTTTGCGGTGAATGGCGGCGGCTGGGGCGCCTTTGAGATCGCCGGCCGACTCATGCAAATGAGCTTGGACAGCAAGGCGTTTGCGGACAAATACACGACCGCCGGTTCCGCCCGCGCGGCCACGGCTTGGGATGTCGGGGTGAACTGGTACCTGAACCGCAACATCAAATTCAACTTGGATTACGAATCCACCGCTTTCCGCACCGGCGGGGGCACCACCACCGGCAACGGCCCCGTCACCTCCCGGGACGAGCACGTGATCCTCACCCAGGTTCAGGTCGCGTTCTAAGGTGGCCATCGAGCCCCCACCCCCCGTGAAAACCTTCTTTCGGCCGGCTGCTTGGTTACTGATGCTCGGTGTCGCCCTCGCTTGGAGCGGGGGCGCCCGCGCCCGGGAAATCCAGTTGCTCAATGTCTCTTACGACCCCACCCGCGAATTCTACACGGAATTCAACACGGCCTTCGCCAATTACTGGAAGGCCAAAACCGGCGACTCGGTGGTGATCGCCCAATCCCACGGCGGCTCCGGCAAGCAGGCGCAGTCGGTCATCAATGGTTTGGAGGCGGATGTGGTGACCCTGGCGTTGGCCTACGACATCGACGCCTTGGCCGCCCAGGGCCGACTGCTCCCCGCCGATTGGCAGAAACGCCTCCCGGAGAACAGCACCCCGTACACTTCAACCATCGTTTTCGTCGTCCGCAAAGGCAACCCCAAGCAGGTGCGGGATTGGGACGATTTGGTGAAACCCGGCACCAGCGTGATCGTGGCCAACCCCAAGACCTCCGGCGGCGCCCGCTGGGCTTACTTGGCGGCTTTCGCTTACGCCTTGGAGCAAAACCACAAGGACGAGGCGGCCGCGCGGGGGTTCATAAAGAAGCTCTATCAACAAGTTCCGGTTTTGGACTCCGGCGCCCGGGGCTCCACCGTCACCTTCGCCCAACGCGAACTGGGGGATGTCCTGATCTCCTGGGAAAACGAGGCCCAACTGGTCCTCCGCGAGTATGCCGGCAAAGGACTGGAAATCGTCACCCCCTCCCTGAGCATTCTGGCGGAGCCGCCCGTGGCGGTGGTGGACCGGGTCGCCCGCCGACATGGCACGACGGAGGTCGCGAAGGGCTATTTGGACTACTTGTACACCCCCGAAGGTCAGGAACTGGCCGCCCGGCATTTCTTCCGCCCGCGCAATTCGGCGGTGGCGGAAAAGTTTGCCCGCCAGTTCCCTAAAATCAAATTGGTGACCATCGAGGAGGCGTTTGGCGGCTGGACGAAAGCCCAGAAAACTCATTTTGCCGAAGGCGGAGTGTTCGATCAAATCTACGGCCATTGAGGTCGCGGCGGAGCCGCGGCCTCAGTGGCCGCGGCCCCGCAAATCTCCGTCATGTCTTTCCATCCATTAGGTGGTCGGCGTCGTCCGCCCGCGGTGCTCCCCGGCTTCAAGCTGACGCTGGGAGGCACCCTGTTTTTCCTCGCACTGGTGGTTTTGGTGCCCCTGTCCGCGGTCATTTGGAAAACCACGACCCTGACTTGGCCGGAGTTCTGGCACACCGTCACCACCCCGAAAGCGCTGGCCGCCTACCGGCTCACCTTTGGGGCTTCCCTGCTGGCGGCTTTGGCCAACGTGTGCTTCGGCCTGCTGGTCGCCTGGGTCCTCGTTCGGTATGAGTTCCCCGGCCGCCAATGGGTGGATGCCTTGGTGGATCTGCCGTTCGCGTTGCCAACTTCCGTCGCGGGCATCACGCTGGCGGCACTGTATTCGCCCAATGGCTGGATTGGCCAGTTCCTGGCGCCGCTCGGGCTGGCGGTGACCAACACGCGAATCGGCATTTGGGTGGCCCTCACGTTCATCGGGTTGCCCTTTCTGGTGCGCACCGTGCAACCGGTGCTGGAGGAATTGGAACCGGAATTGGAGGAAGCGGCCGCGAGCCTCGGCGCCAATCGCTGGCAGATCTTCTGGATGGTCATCCTGCCTTCCTTGGTGCCCGCCTTGATCACCGGGTTCGCGCTCGCGTTCGCGCGGGCCTTGGGGGAATACGGTTCGGTCATTTTCATCGCCGGCAACATTCCGCTGAAAACCCAAATTGTTCCCGTGGTCATCATGGAGCATTTGGACACTTTTGAATACGCCCGGGGCACCGCCTTGGCGGTGGTCATGCTCACGATCTCGTTCACCTTGTTGCTGGCGATCAATTTCCTCCAGAACTGGTCCCAACGCTCCAACGCCACCCACCGGGCATGAATCCCACCCCCCATTCCAACTCCGCGCGCCGGGTGACGACGGAACCCCCTTGGGTGCGCCGCCTGCTCATCGGGGCCGCGCTGGCTTTTCTGACGCTGTTTCTCTTCCTGCCGCTGACGTTCATTTTCGCGCAAGCGCTGGCCAAGGGCGTGGGCTATTATTGGCACAGCATCAGCGAACCCCAGGCGCTCGCCGCCATCCGCTTGTCCCTGCTGGCCGCCGGCGTGGCGGTCCCGCTGAACTGCGTGTTCGGCGTGGCGGCCGCCTGGGCGGTCACCAAATTTGATTTTCGCGGCAAACAAATCGTCCTCGCCCTGATCGATCTGCCGTTTTCCATCTCCCCGGTCATCTCCGGCCTCATCTACGTGCTGGTCTTCGGCGCCCAAGGGTGGCTGGGCCAGTACCAAAATGCGGAACATCCCTGGTTCCCCTGGTTCGCGGAATGGTTGAACGATGGTCACGGAAAAATTATTTTTGCGGCGCCGGGCATCGTGCTCGCCACCATTTTTGTGACCCTGCCCCTCGTCGCGCGGGAACTGATCCCGCTGATGCAGGCCCAAGGCCGCGCCGAGGAGGAAGCGGCCCGCGTCCTGGGCGCGAGCGGTTGGCAAACCTTCCGCCGCGTGACCCTGCCGAACATCAAGTGGGGCCTGTGGTACGGCGTGATTTTGTGCAACGCCCGGGCCTTGGGAGAGTTCGGCGCGGTGGCCGTCGTCAGCGGGCGCATCCGCGGCCGCACGAACACCCTGCCCCTCCACATCGAGGCGCTCTATGACGACTACAACATTACCGGGGCCTTCGCCGTCGCCTCGCTGCTGGCGTTGCTGGGGTTGGTGACGCTCATCTTGAAAACCTGGGTGGCCCGTCAACGGGACCGGGAAACCCGCAACGAACCGAACGCATGAGTGTCGAAGTCATCAACGTCCACAAACAGTTTGCCAATTACACGGCCTTGGATCACGTCAACCTCAAGGTCGCTTCGGGCGAACTGGTGGCGTTGCTGGGGCCCTCCGGCTCCGGCAAAACCACGTTGTTGCGGACCATTGCCGGGTTGGATTTCCCCGACAACCCCGCCGAGGCCCGGGTGCTCTTCTACGGCGAGGACGTGACCGGCATTCCGGCCAGCCACCGCAAAGCCGGGTTCGCCTTCCAGCACTACGCGTTGTTCCGGCACCTGACGGTTTTCGAAAACATCGCCTTCGGCCTGCGTGTCCGGCCGCGCGCCACCCGGCCGCCGGAGAGCGAAATCCGCGAGCGCGTCGGAAAGCTGCTCCAACTCATCCAATTGGAACCGCAGGCCAAACGCTACCCGGCCCAGCTTTCCGGCGGCCAACGCCAACGCGTGGCCCTCGCCCGGGCGCTGGCGGTCGAGCCCAAGGTGCTGCTGCTGGACGAACCGTTCGGGGCGCTGGATGCCCGCGTGCGGAAAGACTTGCGGCGCTGGTTGCGACAGTTGCACGACGAAATCCACCTCACCACCTTGTTCGTGACCCACGATCAGGAGGAAGCCTTGGAGGTCGCGGACCGGGTGGCGATTCTGCGGGCGGGTCGAATTGAACAGATCGGCACGCCCAATGAAATCTATGACCATCCGGCGTCTTCGTTCGTTTACGACTTCCTGGGCCAGGTCAACCTCTTCCATGGCCGCGTGAAGGACAACGCGGTCGTCATCGGCAGCGCGGCGTTTGATCTGTCGGAAAAGCAGGCCCCCGAAGCCAACGCAGTCGCTTTTGTCCGCCCCCACGACATCCGGGTCAGTCGGAGTGCGGGCCCCGGCGAAGGTTGGCTGCCGGCCCGGGTCATCCGCTGCACCACGACCGGGCCCTTCGCCAGCCTGGAGCTCGAACAACTGGACGGGGGCGCGCATTTTGTGGCCCAGCTCACCCGGGAGGAACTCCGCAGTTTGAGCCCGGTGCCGGGCGAGCACCTTTTCGTGGCCCTCCAAAGGGTCCGGGTCTTCCCGCCGGAGCCGCCCAAACCGGCCTGACCGCCACCGCAAGCTCCGCCTGGCAGCCCCTCAAGGTTCCCGTCCGGTTTCGAATTGCAGGATGGATTGTCGCGTGAGCAGCTCGTATTTGGCCCGGGCCAGCTCGAGGTCCGCCTCGGTGGCGGCGAGCTGCGCTTGGTTTAATTCGACAATGGAGCTCGACCCGGCCTGATATTTCGCGCGGGCCAAAGTGAACGCCTCCCGCGCGGTGGCTTGCAATTGCCCCGCCAACTCGAGCCGCTCGCCCGCGTAATCCAGGTTCAACACCGCCACCCGCACGTCCCGCACCACTTGGTCCTCCGCCTCGCGGGTGTTCGCCGCGGCGGCGGCGGCCTCCAATTGCGCCCCCTTGGCCCGCGCGTCCAAGCGCATGCCTTCAAAAAGCGGGATGGAAAAATTCAAGCCCGCCGCCGCGTAATCGCCCTTCAGTTCCGGTGCGTGCACGGGAACGATCCCCGCCGCGCCCACGGCGGTCAGGGTGGGATTGCGCATTTCCTTCTCTGCGCGGGCGGTTTGGGCCGCCGCCACTCCGGTGAAGCGCAAGCCCGCCAGATCGGGACGGTTGCGCAAGGCTTCCGCCACCAGGGCCCCCGCGTCCGGGTGCGCCACGGCCGGCACCGGCACTTCGACCAAAGCGTAATCGCCCGCCGCGCGTTCCCCCAGCAGCGCCGCCAAAGCCGCCCGCGCCGCCGCCCATTCGTTCTCCGCCCCCGCCAACAACAACCGCCCCTCGTGGAACCGCACCTGGGCGAAACTCAAGTCCAAGGCCGACCGCAGTTGCTGCCGTGTGAGTTCCGTCACTTGGTCCAGCATCGCCTGCCGCACCGCCACCGTCTGGCGCGCCACCGCCACCACCGCTTGCGCGCGCAGCGTGCTGAAATACGCCGTGTCCACCGCCAGCGTGATCTCCGCCCGCGTCGCCAATTGGTTCTCCTCCGCCGCCCGCGCCCGCGCCCGCGCCGCCGCGGACAAATGCGCGGTGCGCCCGAAATCCGTGATCAATTGGCTCACCTTGACCCCGTCCGCCTCCCGCTCATAGATCAGCGGGTTGTTGAGCCCCCCCGCGGCAATCCGGGTGTTGGCCCCCGAATTGCCCACCGCCGTGGCCTCGAAGGTCACCGTCGGATAGTAGGCCGAACGCACCTCGCGGCCCGTTTGCCGTGCGGCCAGCGCGTGCAATTCCGCGGCCGTGATGCGCGGGTGTTGCTTCCGCGCCTGGGCGCGCGCCGCTTCCAAGGTGAGCGGCGGTCCATTCTGCCCGGGCGAACTCGCCGCCGCCCCCAGCACCAGCAACCCGGCCCCGACCCGGCTCAACAGCAGTTTCCAGTTCCTCATAATGCAGGCGCGGAGACGGCGGGCGCGACAGTAGCTTCCGGCTCCCGATCCGCCCGCCGGCGGTGCCACAATAAATAACACGCGGGAACGAGGAAGATCGTCTGCGCCGCGGACACCGCCAATCCTCCGATCACCGCCCGGGCCAGGGGCGCATACGCCTCGCTCCCGGTGCCCAATTTCGCCGCCATCGGCACCAACCCGATCAAGGTTGCCAGCGTGGTCATCAAAACCGGCCGCAGCCGCACGCGCGGCCCCAGCGCCACCGCCGCCCGCAGGGAGTGGCCTTCCGCGCGCAAGCGGTTGATGAATTCCACGATCAGAATGCTGTCGGACACCGAAATGCCCACCACCAACAGCATTCCCATCAGCGACATCACACTGATCGGCGTGCCCGACAGCCAGAGGATCAACAGCACCCCGGTCAACCCCGGCGGCACGGCCAACAAGATCAGGAATGGATCCGCGAACGATTTGAACTGCGCCACCAAGATCAGGTACACCAACACCACCGACAGCAGCAAACCCAGCGCGAAACTGCGGAACGATTGCCGCATGGCCTGCACCGCCCCGCGCACGGTCACCGTGACATTTTCCGGCAACGGCGTGCGTGCAAGGATACTTTCCAGTGCCGTGGTCACCCGGCCCAAATCCTCCCCTTGGGGCGAAACATAGACATCCACCGTTCGTCGGATTTGGTAGTGATCGACCTCCGTCGGCCCCTGCGCATGGGTGATGCGCGCCACGGCGTCGAGGCGGGTGGGCTTCTTCAAGTGGGGCGCCCGCACCGGCAACGCCCCCAAATCCGCCAGGCTCCTCACCTGGTTCTCCGGATACTGCACCGTCAGCAGGTAGTTGTTCCCCGTTTTCGGGTCGATCCAGTAACTCGGCGCAATCATGCCGTTGGACGTGAGCGCCGTAATGAGCGAATCCACCAACTCCTTGGCCGTCACCCCCAGCTCCGCCGCGCGGCCGCGGTCGATTTCGATCTTCAAGGACGGATAATCCACATCCTGCGGCACCAGCACGTCCGCCACCCCGGGCAAGGCCCGCGCCTGCCGGGCGAGCTCGGTGGCGAGCGCGTGGGCCTGGTTCAAATCCGTGCCACTCACTTGGATGTCCACCGGTGCCGGCATCCCCTGGTTCACGATCGCATCCACCAGCCCGCCGGTTTGGAAATAGGCCGTCACCTGCGGCAATCGCCGCCGTAGTTCCTCGCGCACCAGGGCCATGTAGGCGAAGCAATCGCGCTCCCGGCCGTCCTGCAAGCCCACTTGCACGAACGCCGTGTGCGGCCCCGAATTGGGCGTGAGAATCGTCGAAAACCCCGGCACCACGCCCAAGTTCGAAACGATGATCTTCAAATCCCTGGCCGGCACCACCTCGCGCACGATCTGCTCCACCTGGGCCACCAACTCGTCCGTGAGCTCCAAGCGCGTGCCGGAGGGCGCCTTGACGTTGATCATGAACTGACCGGGATCGGTGCGGGGAAAATAGGCTTTCCCGAGCAAGGGGAACACAGCGAGGCTGAGGAGAAAGACCCCGGTGATGCCCAGCACCGTGGCGGCGGGGCGCACCAATCCCCGCCCCAGCAACCCGCCGTACGCGTCCAGCAAACCATGGAACCACCGGTTGAATCCGGCGTTGAAGCGAGCGCCCCAGCTCCGCGGCCGACTGGCGTCCACCTCCAGCAATGGCGCATGCGGTCCGCGAATCCAATGCGCGCAGAACAACGGCACCACCGTGAGTGCCACGAAATACGAAGCGAAGAGGGACAACACCAGCGCCAGCCCCAGGGCACTGAAAAGGTACTTGCTCACGCCGTACAGCAGCGACACGGGGAACAAAACCACCACCAAGGTGAGGGTCGCCGCCAGCACCGGCAGCGCCACCTCCCCGCCCCCGCGCTCGGCCGCGACCGCGGGCGGTTCACCCATTTCCAAATGGCGGAAGATGTTCTCCAGCACCACCACCGAATTGTCGATCAACCGCGAAAACGCCAGCGCCAGCCCGCCGAGAATCATCGTGTTGACCGTGCCCCCGCCCAACGCCAGCGCCACGAACGTCGCCAACGCGGACAACGGCACGGACAGAAACACCGCCGCCGTCGCGCGCCCGCTGCCCAGGAACACCAAAATCATCAGGCCCGTCAGCACCAGCCCGATGGCGCCCTCGTGCAACAGGTTCTCAATCGCGGAACGGACAAACACCGATTGGTCAAACACCACCTCGGTCACCAGCTGCTTCGGCACATCCAGGAGCCGGGCCGCCACGCGCCGCACGCCGTCCACCACGGAAATCGTGTTGGCGTCGCCCCCCTGCTTCAACACCGGCAAATACACCGACGGCTGCCCGTTCACCCGGACGCGGTTGACCTGGATTTGGGAGGCGTCTTGCGCCCGGCCCACGTCGCCGACCAGCACCGACGAGTTCCCCACGGTCTTCAAGGGGAGCTCGTTGAGGTCTTTCATCTCGTTGATCTGACTGTTGGCGTAAACATTGTAATCGAACGGCCCGATTTTCACGTCGCCGGCGGGCAGGATCAGGTTGGCGTCGTTCACCGTGCGGACCACGTCCATCACGCTCAAATCGTGCGCTTCCAACTTCAGCGGATCGACGTACACCATGATCTGCCGGTAGCGCCCCCCGAAGGCCGGCGGCACGGAGGCTCCCGGCACCCCCGCCATTTGGTTGCGCACCGCGAACTGACCCGCGTCCCGCAATTGCGCCTCGGTCAGGCCCTCCCCTTTGAGGGTCACCAAACACACCGGGAGGGTGGAGGAATCAAATTGCAACACCAGCGGGGGCAGGGTGCCCGCCGGCAGGTAGCGCAGGCTGGCCATCGCCAGGTTGGCCACGCTGGTCACCGCGGAATCCGGGTTCACCCCCGGCTGGAAGTAGAGTTTGATCAGACTCACCCCGGTGAGCGAGCGCGACTCCAAATGATCAATCCCCGGCGCGAGGGTGAACATGCGCTCGAACTGGCCGGTGAGGTCATTCTCAATTTGTTCGGCGGGCATCCCGGCGTAAAAGGTCGCCACCACCACCACCGGAATTTTGATCGGCGGAAACAAATCCACCGGCATGCGGACCAGACTGGTGACCCCCATCACGCAGGTAAGCAGGCAGAGCACGATGATGAGGTACGGATACTTGAGGGCGAAGCGGGGCATGGGTTCGTCCTTGGGTTATTGGCCGGCCGCGGCCACGGGCGTGACTTTCTCGCCAGCCGGCACGACGGGCGGGCGGCCCACCACCACTTGGTCCCCTTCGCGCAACCCCTCCAGAATCTCCCACCGCTCCGGTGTTTCCAAGCCCAGCCGCACCGGGCGTGCTTCCAACTCCCCGTTTCCCCCCACCCGGTACACCACCGGATTCCGGCCTCCGCTCACCGCGGAAATCGGCACGGCCAAAGTCCGGGCATGCTGCTCGACCGGCAAGGTCACCGCCGCGTACATCCCCGGCACGAGCAGGAGGTCGGGATTCGGCACTTCCATTTCCACCAGCATCGTCCGCGTCTCCGGATTGACGCGGGAACTGAACCGCGTGATGACCCCGTTCACCACCCGGCCGCCCAGCGAATCCACGCGCGCCGTCACCACCGACCCGGCGTGGATGTATTGCACGTAATCCACCGTCACCTCGAAGTCGAGCCGCAATTGGTAATTGTCGGAGAGCCGGAGCAAGGGCCCGTCCGGCCCCGTCCCCGCCGTGCCCGCCGCCACCAGCGCGCCGGGATCCGCGGAGCGCCGGGTGATCACGCCGGCGAACGGTGCGGTGATGCGGGTGAAATTGGTCATCGTTTCGAACTTCTCCACCTCCGCCCGCGCCGCCTGGGCCGCGGCCTGCGCCGCGCCCGCCCGAGCCCGGGCGGTGTCCATTTCCTGCGGCGCCACGAGGTTTGGATGCTCCCGGTTCACCGCTTCCAACCGCAGCCGGATTTGCTCCGCATTTGTCGCGTCCGCCCCGGCGCGTTCCCACAAGGCGGCGGCATTCCGCAATTGGTCGTACAACTCCGGCACCTCCAACGTGGCAAGCAACTGCCCGGCCTTCACGCGGTCGCCGAAATCCACATTCATGCGGTCCACATAACCGGTGACCTTGGCGTGCAACTCGACCTCCGTCTTGGGCCGGAACTCCGCCGGCAGGGTCAGCAGCCGCGCCAAATCCTCCCGGGTCACCCGGGCCACCGCCACACTCGGCGGCGCCCCGGGGCCGGGCCGCATACTCGGCGAATCCGGCGCGGGGTGGCAGCCGGCCAGGAGGAGCATCGACATGAGTCCGCCCGTGCGGGCGGCTTTGCCGGGCCAGTGAGTGGTGGTTAAATGCTGCATAAATAGGGCAAAAAGAGTTTTCACGCCCCGGCCTCCGCCACCGGCAAACGCACCTGAAAACGGGTGCCCCGCCCTTCTTCGCTTTGGAAATCCACCTGCCCACCGTGCGCGGTGCAAATGGCCTTCACGATCGAGAGCCCCAGACCCGCCCCCCCCAGGGCGCGCGAACGGGCCGGATCCACGCGGAAAAAGCGTTCAAAAATGCGGGGGTGCGCGGTCGCGGGAATCCCGATCCCGGTGTCCGCCACTTCCAACACCGCCTGCCCGGCCTCGTGGGTCACCGTCAGCGCCACCCGGCCGCCCTCCGGCGTGTACTTGATCGCGTTGTCCAGGAGGTTCACGACCACCTGTTTCAACCGCGCCCGGTCCCCGTTCACCCGGACCGGCTGGGGTGCCCGGCACTCGATGCGGATGCGCTTGTCCTCGGCCAGCAGGCACATTTGTTCCGCCGTGCTGGTGGTCAATTCCGCCAGATCAAAGGGCCGGAAATCCGGCCGCGCCTCGCCGGCATCCAAACGCGCCACGTTGAACAACCCTTCGACAATCCGTCCCAACCGCACCACCTCTTCCAACACCGTCGCCGCCCGGGTTTGCCACTCCGGCGCGCGCCCCGATTGTCCCACCAACAATTCCAGCTCCCCGCGCATGATCGTCAGCGGCGTGCGCAGTTCGTGGGACGCGTCCGCAATGAAACGGCGGTTGTGTTCCCAAGCGTGGTCCAACCGCTCAATCATGTGGTTGAGCGACACCGACAATCGTTCCAATTCATCGCGCGTGGGCACCACCGGCAGGCGCTCCTTGAGATTCTGCAGGCTGATCCGCTCCGCCCGCCGGGCGATGTCTTCCGCCGGAGCCAGCGCCCGGCGCACCAGAAAGTTCCCCCCCAGAATCGCCGTGCCCAGCACCAACAGGAGCGCCGCCCCCAGCAGCCCGAGCAGTTGCCGCAGCAGGGCTTGCGCCGGCGCCAGGGAGGCGCCCACCTCCACCACATAGACGCGCCCTCCCGCCGACCGGGCCGGCATCACCACCACCAGCAGTTCGGCCCCGTCGGCCCACCGGGCCTTGTGCCAGTCCGGCGCCGTCGGGACCACCCCCAACGCCGGCGCCCGCCGGGGATCGAAACTGCCATCCGTCGGCGGCTGGGAAAGATACAGCAAGCTGCCGTCCCCGCGCGTCAATCGGATGAACCGGTCGTTGGTCTCCGGCGTGAACCAGGCGTTGATCTCATTGACCACATGCGCTTCCCCCGTCGCCTCCACCCGGCCCAGCAAGGTCGCCGCGATCTGCCGGGCGCGGCGGAATTGGGCCGCCGCCAGCTCCTTTTCCAAATGCGCTTGCAAGGCCACGTACAACAGCAACCCCGCCGCGGCGAACACCACCGTGAGCCAGCCGGTGTACCAGGACACCAACCGGAACCGGATCGAACGGGTGTTCATCCTTCCTCGCCCCCTTCGCTGACCGAGTAGCCCACCCCGCGCACCGTGCGGATCAGTTTCCCGCCCGGTCCCGCGTCCACTTTGGACCGCAGATGCCGGACATACACGTCCACGATATTCGTCAAGCCCTCGAAACTTTGATCCCAGACGTGCTCAATGATCATCGTCCGCGACAACACCCGGCCCGCGTTGGCCGTCAGGTATTCCAGCAGCGCGTATTCTTTCGAGGTCAATTCAATCCGCTTGCCGCCCCGCCGCACCTGCTGCGTGAGCCGGTCCACCTCCAAATCCCCCACCCGCAACACGCTCGCCCGGTCCGGCGTGCCCCGCCGCAACAGGGCTTTCGCCCGCACCAGCAGTTCCGCAAAGGCGAACGGCTTGGTCAGGTAGTCATCCGCCCCGGCCTCGAAATGCTCCACCTTGTCTTCCATCCCCGCGCGCGCCGTCAAAATCAGCACCGGCACCGGCCGCGCCTGCCGCCGCAGGCGCCGCAGCACTTCCGTGCCGCTCAATCCCGGCAACTGCAAATCCAGGATCACCAAGTCGTAATGCCCGGTCCCCGCCAGCTCCCAACCGACCGTGCCGTCTTCCGCCACGTCCACGGCCATGCGCTCCGCCCGCAGCCCGCGGGCCACGAACTCCGCCACCTTCTTCTCATCTTCAATCAACAATACGCGCATAATCCCGTCACCCTTAATGGACACCCCCCGCATTAAACCTCCCTGAACCCTTCATTAAATTCCGTTCAGAATCGGCCGCCCGGACGGGATTTGCCACTAAACGCACTTGCCCAGGCGCTCCGCGGCCAAAGGGATTATTTCCGCTTGGGGACGCCCTGTAACCAGCCCTCCCTTAATCCCGCAGCCATTGCTCTAATTCTGTCAGCCAAGCGTCGAAATGAGTGCATTCGCGGCGCATGACCGCCAAGCCGATGGTCCGCGCGGCGCGCATGCCCTGGACAGGTTTGCTATAACCCGCCACCAGCGCTTCTATTCGCTTGGAAGGCGCGGTTGCCGGGGAATCATTGATCGCCTCGGGGGAGCCAAACGAATCCCGGATGAGTTGCAGTGCGGGCAGCAAATCCGGTTGGAGTATGGCCCGTGCAAACGACGGGCAATCACTAAACAAGAGGCCTTCGAATTCATGCATCGTGACGAAGGGCAGGAATTGCCGACGCACTTCACCTTCAATCCGCGTCTGAACGTCGTCCAATAACCGTTGCGCCAAATGCTTGGCCCCCAGGGGCCAGGGCATTTTCTCGGCCGCCGCGCGCCCGGGCCAAGCCTTTTCCCCGCTTTGTGGCAGACCGTAGTAATCCACCATCAACGTTGCCCGACAACCACGGTTCTCCCTCAGATGATGGATGATGTCCTGGCGAACGGCCAGCCACCCTTTGATTCCTCCGGTTCGGCGGGCCAACTGCGCATTGCCCACCAATCGCGGCCATACGGCATCGTAGCCACAGGACAATAGGTGGGGCGCGAGGAGTTCCCGCACAAATGCAAATTCCGTGGGTCCCTCCACATGTACCACCAACCGTTTCATGCGCTCATTCCCGCTCCGGCTGCCCCGCGAATTCGTTCTTTAGCCAAAGTTGCCCCAGGCTGTAATCTTCCAGCCACACTTTCAACCGAGTGCCGTCCAATCGCGTTATCGTGGTCGCCCCCGCCACTCGATTGGCCACGAGCACATCTTCAGGATCAAACTGGTCCACCAATAAGGGCGATTGGGTGGCCACGATCAACTGCGATTTCGCGGCCGCCATCTTGATGATCCCGCTCAAAAGGGTAATGGCCTGGGGGTGAAGCCCCAATTCTGGCTCGTCCAACAAGATGATCCCCGGGCGCAGTTCCGCCGGTTGCAACAGCAGCGTCGCCAAAGCCATGAACCGCAAAGTTCCGTCCGAAAGTGCAGTGGCGTCGAACTGTGCATCGGAACCCACTTGGTCCCATTCCAAACGAATGTAATCCTCGTTCAACCGATCGGGTTGCAAACGAAAATCCTTAAAAAAGGGCGCCACTTGTTGGATCGTGTCTCGAATCAAATCGTACTCGGCGGGGTGCTTTGCTTTCAATCGATGCAAAAATGCGGCGAGATTTGCCCCGTTCCACCGCAGATATTCGTTATCATTGATTTGCCCCGGCTTCTTCATCGGGGAATAGGGTCCAGTGTCGAGAAAGTGGAAAAAACGCCAGGAGCCCAAAAGCGCTTCTGTTTCGGGAGCGGCCCGGCCGGCCTGGCCGGCCGCCCAAGCCAACTCTGGTTCATTGAAATGCATCATTTCTGCATTTTTCCCGCTCCCCCCAACCATATACTTCGTCTTGTCACCAACCCGGATGAACTCGTTAACTGGAAACAATCCGCCATTCAATGTGGCGTCCAGAGCCAGGGAATAGGCGGCATTTTCGTCCGCAAAGTCGAGATTCAGGGTCAACCGCGGCGTCGCTCGCTCTCCAAAATGCAGGATGCGCTCCGAGGATCCCGCCCTGGCCACGTATTGGCGCAATTCCCTCCTGCCACAGGCCGTGAGCAAGTTGAACACCTCCAAAAAGTTGGATTTCCCCGCCCCGTTCGCCCCAATGAGCAAATTGATGGGGCGCAATTCCAGCGCCTCGAGCTTCGCAATGCTCTTAAAGCCTTGAATGCTGATGTGTGCCAATTTTGCCATGTTCAGCTACCGTTGTTTTCCCCAAGCATCATGCGTGCGCCGCCACCCCCTTGCAACTCGGAACCGCCTCCCCCGGAATCCAAGTTCTCGCAGCCACCCACTTCCGCCTTGCTGGCGGGCTCCGGGCGGCCTAACCTCCGGCCATGCGTTGGGTGATCTTAGCTTTGTTGTTGGCCTTGGCCGGCGGGCCGGTGTCCGCCGCCACCGGGGGGCGGGTGATCAAGGTGCTGCCCCAGTTCTTGGACCTCAAGGGACGGGAAAGCCTGTCGCCGAGCCTGTTCGACCGCGACGCCTACCAATCCCAGCTCCGCCATCACCCCACCGAGCGCTCCGGCTTGCAATTTAAAATCCAGTGGAAAGCCCAGGCCGCCCCCACCCAGGATCTAAAACTTCGGGTCGAATTCCGCGGCGTGGCCCGCGGTGAGCTGCCCAAGACCGGCGCCATCGACACCGTGGTGCGCCGGAAACATTGGTACAGCCATTGGACGGGGGTCAAGATCGATGAGACCACCTACCGCGAATTCGGCGAAATCACCGCCTGGCGCGTCAGCCTCTGGGATGGCGGGAAGCTATTGAGCGAGCAGAAGTCTTTCCTTTGGTGAGACCGGGACGCCCGGGCGGAAAAGCGGTGATTTTGGAAGGGCTGTAAGCCGAGTTTTGTCTGCACCCTTGCGGGCGGAGAGGATCATTTGTCTTAGCAGCCAATACCCGAAACCTGCCCGCCTTGCGGCGGGACGCGGAGCGGGCAACTCCTCGGTTTCCTATTTGGCCTTGCACCCGATGGGGTTTTCCGTGCCTCCGCGATTGCTCTTGGAGCGGTGGGCTCTTACCCCACCTTTTCACCCTTACCCGACGCCTTGCGGCGCCCGGCGGTCTAATTTTCTGTGGCACTGTCCGTCGAAGGGCCTTCCAGCCCCCCTCCCGCGTGTATCCCCGGCTCCAAGGCCGGGGTTACGCGGCATCGCGCCCTGCGGAGTTCGGACTTTCCTCCCCCGGCTTGCGCCGGAAGCGATCCTCCACCCTTCCAAAATCGGTGTCAGCGTAACCGAATCCACCGGTTTGGCAAGGTCGCTTTGGCCGGCGGAAGCGATTAATCCGCCGCCACGATATCCATGTCGCGGGTGTAATAGAGGATGCGGCCGCAATTGATGCAACCCACCACTTCGTTCTGGCCGCGGCATTGCACCATGGTCTGCGTGGTCAGCTTCATATGGCAACCACCGCAAACCCCGTGTTCCACGCTCACCACGACGTTGGAACCTTTGGTCTTGCGCAAGCGCTCGTAGCGCCCCCGGGCGGACTCCTCAACTCCCGCCGCCAATTGCGCGCGGTTGGCTTCCAATTCCGCCAGTTCCTTCTCCAAATTCTTTTCCCGCGCCGCCAGGTTCCCGATCTGATCCTCCACCACCTTGCGCGCCGCCGCCGCGGCCACGGCCGCCGCCGCCACTTCCTTTTGCGCCACCTCCGCCTGTTCCATCAATTCGATCTGCTGGTCGTCCAGCTTGCGGATGTCCCCCTTGCAATTCTCGATTTCGTGCGCGAGGGCCCGATATTCCTCGTTTTTCTTGGTTTGAAACTGCTGGTTCCCGTACTTCTCGATCTGCTGCTTCTTTGACTCGACCTCCAATTCCAGCTTCTTCCGGTCCGACTCAATCTGCTTTCCCCGCGTCTTGGCGGCATCCAGAATCGCCTGGGTGCCGGCGGCTTTCGCCTGCAGGCTCTCCCGCTCCGGGCCGATGTGCGCCAATTCGGTTTGCACCCGCAGGATGTGCCGGTCGCGATCCTGCAAAATGAGTAGCTTTTCGATGACGTCGATCATGTAATATTGTTTAGTTTCACCGCCATGCTACCGGCCGCCCCGGGGCAAGTCAATGCGCGCGCAAAAAACCGCCCGGCCCGGCGGCACCGGCCTGGGTCCGTGTCGCCCGCACGCCACGCCTCGCCAAGAGGAGCAACGTCGTCGCGTCCGAACCGGCCTCAGGGGTGCGTGATGGCGCGCGATTCCAGCAGGTATTGCGGCTGCGGCTTGAAGGTCTTGTCTTCCAACAGCTTGATCCCGATCTCAACGGCTTTGTCCACGCACAATGGATACTCAAAGGTCGCGGCCAGAATCCCCTCCGCGACGTACTTCGCGCCTTCGTTGGCCAGTCCATCGACCCCGATAAAGGCGATGTCCTTCGCCCGGCCCTTTTCTTTGGCGACCAAATAAGCGCCATAAGCCATGGGATCATTGTGGGCGTACACCACATCGATCCGCGGATTGGCCGCCAACGCTTCCTCCATGCGCGGCATGGCCTCGGCTTGCATCCAGTTCGCCGTCGCCTGATGAACCACTTTGATCCCCGGATACTTGGCCAACACCTCAAACGCGCCGCGATGCCGGTCCGCCGCCCCCTGCACGCCGCTCATGCCCGTGATTTCCACCAAATTGCCGCGCGCTTCCCCGTTCTTTTTCGTGAGCAGGTCCACCATGAACTGCCCGGCCAGGCGCCCGATCGCCACATTATCGCTGGAGATGAAGGTGGTGAAGTTGGGTTGGACGATGTCCCGCTCCAGGCAAATGGTGGGAATCCCCGCCGCCATCGCCCGCCCCATCACGTCGCTGAGCGCGTTGCGCTCGAACGGCGCGACGATCAGCAGGTCGGGCTTTTGCAGGATGGCGTTTTCGATCTGGGAGATCTGTTTGGCGGCGTCCGCCTGGCCGTCGTAAATCACGAACTTGAGTTCGGGATGCCGGCCGAACAACTCACCAAACCGTTGGTTTTGCGCCGCCCGGTACGGCTCGGCGTTGTTGCACTGACTGAAAATGACCAACCGCTGGTGGGCGGCCGTCGCAGCCGGTTTGTCGCAGCCCGTCAGGACCGCCAGCAGACAGGCCGCCACAAGCAGGAAAAGGGAGCGAGGCATGGCGGTTTTCATATGCCGGGGCGCTGCAGTTGGCAAGCGCTTTTGCCCGGCTAACGCGCCGCCCGGCGTTGTTGGAGCACCACCGCCAGCACGATGATCCCCGCCTTGAGCATCAACTGGCTGTTCGCGTCCACATTGCGGAGCCCCAGGATGTTGGCCAGGATGCCCACAATCAGCGCCCCGATGACCGTGCCCGCAATTCCGCCGCGCCCGCCCGTGAGCGCCGTGCCGCCCATCACCACCACCGCGATCACATCGAGTTCCGCCGCGATCCCATCATTCGGGTTGCCCGTGTTGGTGCGCGCCGCGGTCAGCACCCCCGCCAGGCCGGCGAGCAGGCCGGTGAGGCCGTAAACCGCGAGTTGCACCCGTTTGATCGGCAGCCCGGCGTAAACCGCGGCGGTCGGGTTGTCGCCCAGCGCGCGCACATAGCGGCCAAAAACCGTGCCGCGCAACAGCGCCGCGACCAGCAGGGCCAGCCCCGCGAACAGGCCGATCATGAAGGGCTTCTGCGACCAGGTGTCCACAAACCGCACCGCGGCGTCCCCGGCGGTGCGGAGGCCGATGTTTTCATTGTTGCACCAACTGCGCGCCAGCCCGCGGATGCCGATCATGGACGCCAGCGTGATGATGAAAGGCGGGACCCGCAGCAGGGCGACCAAGGCGCCGTTCAGCAGCCCAACCAGTCCGCCGACGGTGATCGCCGTCGCAATCGCCGCCGCGCCCCCCCAACGCCACTTCGCCAGCGCGAGCGCGGCCACCACGGCCGCCAGGCCCAGGGTCGAACCCACGCTCAGATCGATGCCCCCGGTCAGGATCACCAAGGTCATGCCCAGGGCCACCATGGCCACCGGGGTGGTCACGCGCAGCAGATTAGTGAGGTTGTCCGCTTGAAGGAAGAGCGGCCCGCCGGTTCGCCAATCGCGGGGACTGCAAACGGCCGCCAGGCTGAAGATCAGCCCAAGCACCGCGAGGCTTTGCACCAAGTCGCGGTGCCGTCGTAAGCACTCCTTCATAAGCTCCCCTCCCCCGGCGCCCCTGACGCCGTGGCCTGCCGCAGCAGACTCTCGGCCGTGGCGGTCCGGGCGTCCACCAACCCCGCCACCCGGCCTTGATTCAACACCAAAATGCGGTCACAGCAGCGCAGCAGCTCCGGTAATTCGGAGCTGACGAGCATAATCCCCGCGCCCCGCGCAGCCTGTTCCGCAATCAATTGGTAAATGTCCTCTTTGGCACCGACATCCACGCCCCGGGTCGGGTCGTCCAGGAACAACACGTCCGGCTCCCGTTGCAGCCAACGGCCCAGCAAAGTCTTTTGTTGATTGCCGCCGGATAGGGTCCTGACCGCCGTGTGCGGGCTCCCGGCCTTGAGCCGGGTCGCCGTCGCCATCCGGTCGGCCGCCGCCGCTTCGCGCCCGGGACGCAGCACCCCGGCCACACTCAACCGCCCCATGATCGCCAGATTGGCATTGTCCCGCACCCTCATCCCCATCATCAACCCCTCCCGCCGGCGGTCCCGCGGCACCAGTCCGAAACCGGCGGCCATGGCTGCGCGCGGAGTCCGCGGCCGGACCTCCCGGCCGCCCTTGTGGAGGCGGCCCCCGAGCACCGGCGCCAAACCGAACAACGCGCGGCCGATCTCCCCGCGCCCCGAACCCACCAACCCCGCGAGCCCCAGCACTTCCCCGCGGTGCAGCTTGAACGAAACGTCCCGCACCAACGTCGTGGTCAAGTTTGCCACCTCCAGCACGGCGGTTTCCGTCGCGTGGCTCCGCGCCCGTTGGCCGGTGTTCACCTCATGCCCGATCATCAACCGAACCAGTTCGTCCGGGTTGGTCGCGGCGGCGTCCACGGTTGCCACGAAGCCGCCGTCCCGCAGCACCGTGATCCGGTCGCAAATCCGAAAAATCTCATCCATCTTGTGCGACACATAGATGCACGCCACCCCGGCGGCGCGCAAATCCCGGATCACCCGGAACAGATTCGCCACCAATTCCTCCGTCAGCGCGGAAGTGGCCTCGTCGAAAACAATGAGGCGCGCCGACCGGGAAAGCGCCCGCGCGATGGCCACGAGTTGCTGGTGGCCCAAGTGCAAATCACCCAACCGCGTGGCGGAATCGACCGGTAAGCCAACCCGCTCCAGAAACGGCCGGCAAAACGCGTGCAACCGGTCCCGGCGCACCCGAAACCCTTCGGCCAGCGCCGGGTTGCGGAGCGCGATATTCTCCGCGACGGTCAGGTTGGGAAACAGGTCGAGTTCCTGGAAAATCATCGCAATCCCCTGCCGCTGGGCGTCCCCGGGGTGCCGAACGCGGATTTCCCGCCCGTCCACTTCCAGCGTCCCCGCCGTCGCCGGCACGGCGCCGGCAAGGATCTTGCCCAACGTCGATTTGCCGGCGCCATTCTCCCCCAGCAGGGCGTGCACCTCCCCGGCGCGGATTTCGATATCCACGCCCCGCAGGGCCCGCACCCCGTCGTACTGCTTCAGCAGATTCCGCGCCCGCAGGAGCGGCGGGGGCGACGGGGCGGTGGGGGCGGTCATGGCGCGGGGACGGGGGTTCAGCCCACCAAACAATCGTAGTGCAAAGCTTCGCAGGCCCGCAGGACCAACGGCGCGGCCAGGGCGATTTCCACCACCGCGTCGGTTTGGCGCGCCGTGGCCGCCACGGTTTGATTTTCCACCGTGACCGCCACCGACCGGAGCTGCCGCCCCGCCGCCAGCGTCACTCCCAGCGTGGTCAACCGCAGCTCGCCGTATTTCAGCTCCAACTGGTGCCGCTGCGCGCCGGCCGCGCGTTGCTGGGCGTAGCCGCCCCAACCGGCGGCCGTGGTGAAGGCCGCCCGGAAATTCTCGGGGGTCAAGCGCGGGGCGAACGCGAGCCGCCCCTGCGGCCCGTGATACTCATAACCGCAAACCGCGAGAAACACCCCGTAGCCGGCCATGCTGCGCACATAGTGGTCGCCGCACTCGACTTCGTTCCACGGATTCCGCCGGGCCGGGTGGTAGCGGTCATGCACCGCCCGGGTCACCGCAAGGCCCTCGGTGAGCATCCCTTCCCAAATCATGTGGCCCGCCGCTTGGTATTCAAACCCGTTCATGCATTCGTTGAAATACCCCGCCGCCCAATCCGGTCCCTTGCCCTTGGCCTGCGCGTAATCCCAGTCCTCCCGCGGGAAAGTACACATCAGCAGCCCGGCCTCCCCGGGCATGGCGTACCAGCGCCCCGCCGGGTAGGCCTTCCGATATGCGCCGACATCTGGCGTGAAATTATACCGCCACAGGGATTGCAACGCCGCCTTGGTCTCCTTTTCCGGCAGGACCCGCGGCAACCCGACCTGAAACGCCCAGCTCTGGCCCATGACCTGGTCGATGGCGCAACCCGTGCCCGAATTGATGGCGTCCAAATGTTGGGGCGCCACCCGGTTCACGAAATAGTCCTGGTCGTACAAGCGCGCGACCAAATTCTGCCGCCCCGCCGTGAGGATTCCCTGGCATCGCGCCGCAAATTCCCGGTCTCCCGCCTCCCCGGCCAGCGTTTCAGCGGCCGCCAGCGCCGCCAGGTACAGCCCGCTCAACCACGCCACCGGACCGAACCAGTCCGTGTCCAGGGTGTTGTGCTGGTTGCCCTCGATCAGCCCGTCGCCGTCGCCATCCTTGGCCATCAGCCATTGCGTGGCGCGCTTGATGCGCGGCCAATTGCGGGTCAGGAAACCGCGGTCCGCCGACATTTGATGTTCCCGCAAGGCGCGCAGGATCGCGCCCGCCTGGGCGTCCACCGCGGGAATGTCGTTGAATTCCCCGCGGAAATGGATGGCGCCGTCGGGTTGCATGCTTAGGCCAAAATCCACTTGTTCCCGCAACGACCGCTCCAATTCCGGAAACAGCCGCGCGGGCGCGTGCGCGTAATGCCAGACGTGGCCGCACGTCCCCTCGCAACAACCCACCCCTTCCCAACTGTAAAAGCGGCCGTTCCCGAACCGCAGGCACGTCGCCGTCGCCAGGATCGACGTGTTCAAAAAGGTCCGGTCCAGGAACCAATACGGCAGTGAGGAATGATACCAAGTGTCGTGCCAAAGCCGGGTTTGCGCGGCGAGCCGGGCGAAGTCTTGCGCCACGAACTCCGCCACCGCCCGGGCCGACGCGAACCGGGCGCCGTAGGACCGGCCCGGCGGCAGCCGGTTCAGCCGGAGTGCCGGGAAATGCCACGCCAGCACGAACACGATTTTCACCGCGCCCCCCGCGGGCACCTGGAAACGCCGGACCAGCGCGCCCACCAACTTCTCCCCGAACGGCTTGGCGACCACATCGCCGGGCGGGGCCGACGACGCAAAACAACCCGCTGGTTCCCCGCCCGACGGCAGGGCGGGATTGCCCCGGTCCCCTTCCGTCGGGTCCAACAAGGCCAACGCCATGGTTCCGAAGTCCGCTTCCTAGGCCAGCGGCCCGACCGGCACCCGGGGTCGGTCGCGGAGCCGGAGGTCATCCACGCCGATGTTGCCCCACGCCCCGGTGACCTCGTCCACAATGACCAGGTTCGCGGCTTGGCCCGCCCACGGCCGCACGTCCCAGCTCACCGGCCGCATCCGGTTGTTGTCCGCGCCCGTGGCGGTGCGCACCACTTTGTCCGCCACCACCAGATTCAGGCAGGTCCGACCAGGGTGGTTGCCGCCGCCGATGAGGAAGGTGAGGTAATCCCGTTCCAAGGTGAACGCGCGGCTGGTCATCCGACCGGTGGCGGCGTCCTTTTGTTCCACCGTGTTCCCCGGCGCGGAGGCGTGGCTGTTCACCCAGTGCGGGCCCTCCGCGCCCAGGTCCCCTTGGTACGCCGGTATTTGGGCCGCCGTCACCGGCCCGGACCCAAACGCCGTCCCGGTGACCGTCCAGTTGTGGTAAGTGCCGTCCGCAAAATCCGCCACCGCCAGGTCCGGCCGCGCGCTCGCCGCCGCGGGGGCCAATTCTTCGGCGCTGCTCTCCACGGCCGTGAAACCGGCCGCCCGAACCAATCGGTTGCGGCGCACCCCTTGGTGCTGCGGAGCGCTGTGCAGGCACACCGCATTCTCCAACCACCCGCCCAACTCCCCCGCCACGGCGGATGGGCCCGGGTTTTCCACGGTGAATTCCAGCACCGTCGCCGGCAGGGAGGAATCCTCCAACGCCAGGGCAATGAACGGCGAATACGCCTCCAGCCGTACTTTCACCGGACATTCGGGATCGGCGTATTCAATCCGCCCCATCGGGTATTCGCCATTGAAAGCAATCTCCTGCCACCCGCCCGTGGCCAAAATTCGCTCCGCCGCCCGGTCGCCGGTGGCGAGCCGCAAAGCAAACCCCTGCGCCAAGGGCGCGGCGGCGGGCAAGGGATGGGCGTAGTGCTCGGCGCCGGTGCCCAGGTGGCGGTTGAAAATGTCCCAGTGCCACAGCCGCCCGTCGCCCCCCAAATAAACTTGCCCCGCGCACACCCCGCCCACCGGCATCCCGATGTGCGCCAGCTCCGTCCCGCGATACACCGCCCTTTGCCCGCGTGCCGTGAGGGACTGGAGCCACTCCGGCGTCAGTTTCTTGTCCGCCGGCACCAAGTGCTCGAAATCCGCCCGGGACAAGGGTCCCGCCATGGCAAACCGCCAGGGATGGCAGGCCGCCGCCGCCGAGCCCGCGCCCACCCACTTCAAAAAATCCCGCCGCGCCACCCCGGTCCGCCCGGATCGGTTCCCCGCGTCGGCCCGCTGATTTCCCTGCGCATCAATTGCTGGTTTCATGGCTTTGGTTCCGGTTTGCCCGCTGCCACCCCTCGGGGCGGAAAAGCTATGCCACCACCCCAGGCGGAAAACCACGCCGTTGGCGGGTGGAAGCTTTCATCTGCGGAGCATTTTGGCGGATCTTCGGCAAAGTTCAATTGCGTTTCGAAGACCTTCCGCATCCGAACAGCAACGCGGCCGGGAATTGCTTCCCGGCCGCGCGCGAATGCTGACGACTATTGATCCGGCCGGGCTCAGCGCCGGACGCGGTAATACAGGGTCTGACTCGCCTGCGTGAGCGTCGGCAGTAGGTAGGGCGAGGCGGCCCCGCTGACCGGCGTCCAAACCGCCCCCGGCCCCAACACCGGGGAACTCACCAGCGTGCCCGCCGGCCACACCAAGGTGTTGCCCACCAAACTGAGAGTGGGCGGCACGCCATTGATTCCAATGTTGGCG